>JAABRY010000014.1 GCA_011390645.1 Gemmatimonadota bacterium | reverse complement strand
CCGGCGCGCGCCGGGCGTTGAAATCAAGCATGGCGACCACGGTCTGGACGCGGTGCGACGAGTCAATGCCGACCGCGGACGCTGCGGTCGCTTGCATCGATCGCACGAAGCGCTTGAAGAGCCGCAGCAGTGCCCGCTTGCTGGGCCTCGGCGCGGGTGCGGCGTCGGTCATCCCCCCCCCTTGGTAATGTGCGCCCCGGCCTCGACGCGCAGCATGCCGACCGCGCCGTGGCATGCCGACACCGATGCGACCACGAGATCCACACCATCCGGCGAAGCGGCCAGCCCGCGTGCGAGGAGCTCAAGCGCCTCGCGAGCCCGCGTGGCAGGGTACATCCCGACACCATACACCACGTGCCGACACGCGAAGAGCGCTGGCCCCACGGTCGGGCGGTCCTGCGCACGTGCGGCAGTCCAGGCCGTGACCGACTCGCCCATCTCCCAGCTCCGGGGCCCGCCGATGACCGGGCAGGTGGCCGGTTCGATGCAGTGCACGGGACAGAGCCAGTCCGCCCACGAGACATACCGGACCCCGTCCACCGGGTGCAGGCGGTCAAACGGGGTCCCGATCTCGGCCGTCGCCGGCACCATCCCGATGGCATGCCCGGGCCACCGGTTCCGTGCCTGCCGCTCGACCCAGGTGGCCATCAGGTGCGGCATCAGCGGTGAGGGGACGATCTGATCGTCGAGCGTGCGTGCTCCGCCGAGCCAGCGATCGAGGAACGGCCCCCAGGCCTCGACAATCAGTTCGCTGTCGGGGATCTCACTCAGGAGTGGCGCGGCCTGGCACGCGGGATCGCGATCGATCACACAGAGACGCGTCCAGCTGGCCGCGCCACGCTGACGGGCCCTGGCGAGTTGCCCTGCGTAGAAGCTGCCATAACAGCCGCCGCCGATGATCACGACCTCCCCGAGCGCGATCATCGCCGGTGCAGCCGGCCACCGTCCACCACCAGCGTCTCGCCGGTGACGAAGGTTTGACGCGCCAGGTAACGCAGTGCCTCGACCGCATCCTCGGGAGTACCGAGGCGACCGAGCGGAGTGCTCTCACTCAGGAAGGCGCGCCGCTCATCGTCGTAGTCATCCGGCACCAGGACCGTGCCGGGCGCGATCGCGTTGACGGTGACCTCCGGGGCCAGCGCGAGCGCCAGCACGCGGGTCAGCATCACCACGCCGGCCTTGCTGACCGAGTGCGCGGGATAGTTGCGCCACGGCTCGAGGCCGCCCAGATCCGCGATGTTGACGATGGTGCCACCCGTCACACGCAGGTGCGGCGCAGCTTGCTGCGCGACGAGAAAGGGGGCGCGGAGGTTGAGGTCGAGGATTGCATCCCACTGCGCCACGGTCGTGTCCGCCAACGGGATGCGTTCCATCACCGCCGCGGAATTCACGAGGACGTCGAGTCGACCAAAGTGATCCACCACACGCTGCGGCAGGGCGAGTGCCGCCTCCGCGTCGGTGAGGTCCGCACCCAGGGCGAGTGCATCCCCCCCCCTGGCGCGGATGCCTGCCACCACCTGCTCCGCCTCGGTGGCCGACTGTCCATGGTGCACGGCGACGCGCATGCCGTCGGCAGCCAGCGCCTCGACGAACGCACGCCCCAGCCGGCGAGCACCACCGGTGACCAGCGCCACGCCACCGTCAAGGCGGCGCATCACGACACCCCGGAGGGGCGGCGGGCCTCGAGCACTGCAAGCCACGCCTCTGGGACCTGCATCGCCCCGAGCATCGCATGGGTGCCGAGCGGGTCCATTTCGCCGTGCCAATCCGACCCACCGGTGCGCGCGAGGTCGAGCGCCATGGCAGCCTCGGTGATCTCGGCGACCCGCTCACCGTCATGGCTCGGATGGCGAGTCTCCACCGCATCCAGCCCCTCGTCGCGCAACGCGGCGAGGGTGGCCATGGTGCCGTGGTACTTGAGGTGCGCCGCCGACACGATCCCGCCCCGCGAGTGCACGAGGTCGGCCACCGCGCGCAACGTCGGGAGGGTCTTTTCCACAAAGGCCGGGCGCCCGCGACCGATGTAGCGATCGAAGGCCTGCTGGATGTTCTGCACGTGCCCAAGGCGATGGAGCGCGCGTGCCACATGGGGCCGACCGATCGCACCGCCACCGCTCTCCTGCAGCACATCCTCGCTGGTGATGGCGATGCCAAGCGCCGCCAGACGCGACACCATGCCGCGCGCGCGGCGTTCGCGATCGGCGCGTGCGTCCACGAGGAAGGCCTCGATCGCGGGATCGTCCGGTGGCAGGAAATAGCCGAGGAGATGCATCTCCCCCCACGAGGCCTGCACCGAGAATTCGCAGCCACCGATCACACGGACGCCCAGCGCGGCACCCGCGCGAGTCGCCTCGAGCAGGCCCGCCGTGGTGTCGTGATCGGTGAGCGCAATGGTCGACAACCCGACCTCTGACGCGACGCGCACCACGTCCGCTGGTGCAAGCAGCCCGTCAGAAGCGGTCGAGTGGCAATGCAGGTCGATCACGGCTCAGGACTCTCGTGCGTAGTCGCCGGCGGGTGAGGTCCACGACGGCTGGGACTGCTGGAGGAGTTGCAGCAGCATGGCGTCAGACACTTCCTCGAAGGCGAGTTCAGGCACCTTGGCGCCGCGCGGCGAGAAGCGCACGTAGCGGGTCTCGCCCGGCGTGGTGTACTCGAGGGAGACCTCATCCTTCGCATACTGCGTGGACCGGCCGCTGAGCGTCACCGTCCATACAGTCCCATCGGTGGTCATGATCTGGCGTGGCACTGGTGTCTCCTTGATCAGCGTGGGGGCAACGGGACTTCGTCCCACTCCGCATCGCGGCTTTCGTCGTAGGTCGCCACCCGGGCGAGGCGCGCGGCAATCTCCGCCTCCTCCGCATCGACCGGTCCATGGACCCGGTGCGTGGCATCGTCGCGTCCCTCGGTGAACTCCAGGAAGACGCCCGAATCCGCCCGGGCCCGAAAGACCCAGAGGTGCTGACCCCGCGCCGCGAGCCGCTGGGCCAACACCTCCAGAAGGCCGAGGTACTCGGCCTCGTGCTCGGCAGCCACGCGAACGCGGGCCGCCGTCAGCACGCGACCCACGTCAGCCCTGCTCCTCCGGGAAGGTATGCAGCGACTGGCGTACGTCCGCCAGGAAGCGGTCGGCGTCCGCACCATCGACGATGCGGTGGTCGTAGGCCATGCACCACATCCCCTTCGTCCGGATCCCCAGGGCATCGGAGCCATCCGGGAGGGTGATCACCGACGGCCGCTTCTCGATCGCACCGACGGCGAGGATGGCCACCTGCGGCTGGTTGATGATCGGCGTGCCCACATACGTCCCGAATCCACCGGGATTGGTGATCGTGAAGGTGCCCTTCTGGATGTCTTCAGGGGCCAGCTTCTTGGTGCGCGCCCGCTCGGCGAGGTCCTGAATCGCGCGGGCGATGCCGAGCAACGACAGTTCGTCGGCATGCTTGATCACCGGGACAATGAGCCCCCAATCGAGCGCGACGGCGATGCCGACGTTGATGTCACGACGGAAGATGGTGTTGTCGCCGGAGACGGCCGCGTTCACGACCGGGTGCTTGCGGAGATTGTCCGCCACGGCCTTCACGATGAACGAGAGGTAGGTCAGGTTCACCCCGCGCTCGGCGAACTGCGCCTTGAGCTTGCGGCGCACGTTCACGACGTGCGTGTAGTCGATCTCCATCAGCGAGTTGACGTGCGCCGACACGCGACGGGAGAGGATCATGTGATCCGCCGTCAGCTTGCGCACGCGGTTCCACGGCTCGACACGATCACCCTCCCAGGCCTGCACCGTCGCGGCGGTCGGCACGCTGGGCGTCGACGGCGCGGCAGTAGGTGCCGGTGGAGCCGGGGCCGCCGGGGCTGGTGCACTCGGCGCCGCAGCAGCGGCGGGCGCGGCGGCAGGTGCACCACCCTCGAGGTAGCTCAGGACGTCCTGCTTGGTCACGCGCCCCGACGACCCCGAACCGGGGATCTGCGCGAGATCGAGCCCGTGCTCTTCGACCATTTTGCGCACGAGCGGCGTGGACTTCTGCTGCAGGCGCTCCTCGGCCGTGCCGGCCGGCGCAACGGGAGCGCTCGGGGCAGGTGGAGCGGGTGGCGGCGCAGCTGCGGCAGGAGCGGGAGCGGCGGGGGCCTCGGCGGCGGCAGGCGCAGCGGCGGGAGGCTCCTTCGCTGCGCTCGGAGCGGAGGCCGGCGCTGACGCGCCGGCCTCCGTCTCGATCCGCGCGACGATGGTGCCCACCGCGACCGTTTCACCCTCCTGCACCAGCACCTCCGAGAGCACACCCGCGTTGGGCGCCGGAATTTCGGCGTCCACCTTGTCGGTGGAGATCTCGAAGATCGGTTCGTCGCGCTTCACCGCGTCGCCGACCTGCTTGATCCAGCGGGACATCGTGCCTTCAGTGATGGACTCACCCATCTGCGGCATGATTACGTCGATCGTGGCCATCCCCACTCCTTCAGCAATCCGAAAACGTTCAGTAGGCGGCGAGCCAACGGCACGCACGCACGACATCCGAGGTCTGCGGGAGGACAAAGTCCTCCAGTGGCGGCGCATACGGCAGCGGCACGTCGTGCGCCGCCACCCGCCGGACCGGTGCATCGAGCCACTCGAAACAGAGCTCGTTGATGCGCGCCGTGATTTCCCCGGCGATCCCACCCGTCACTGTGTCCTCGTGCAGCACGAGCACACGATTGGTCTTCTTCACGGTCGCGACGATTGCCTCGTCATCCATTGGCAACAGCGAGCGCAGGTCAATCACCTCGACCGACACGCCATCCTCCCGTTCCAACTGCTCGGCCGCTTCCAGCGCCTTGTACACCGTGGCCGCATAGGTGATGATCGACAGATCCTTCCCCTCGCGGGCCACGCGTGCCTTGCCCAGCGGCACCACGTGATCACCGTCGGGCATCACACCCTTGATCCGGCGGTAGAGATACTTGTGCTCGAAGAAGAGCACCGGATCATCGTCGCGGATCGCGGCCTTGATCAACCCCTTCGCGTCCTCCGCCGTGGCGGGGTAGGCGATCTTGAGTCCCGGGGTGTGCAGGAAGGCTGCCTCGGGATTCTGGGAGTGAAACGGCCCCCCACGAACGTAGCCGCCTGACGGCCCGCGCACCACGATGGGACAGGGCAGGAAGGCCCGATAGCGCGCGGTGGCGGCATAATTGGTGAGGATGTCATAGCCGCACGAGATGAAGTCGATGAACTGCATCTCGCAGACCGGGCGCATGCCATAGTGGGCGGCACCGCTGGCGGCTCCGACGATGGCCGCCTCGCTGATCGGGGTGTCGATGACACGACCCTCGCCGAAGCGCGCCTGCAACCCCTCGGTCACCTTGAAGGCGCCACCGAACTTGCCGATGTCCTCGCCGAGGCAGAAGACCGACGGGTCGCGTTCCATCTCCTCGAGGATGCCCTCGCGGATCGCCTCGAGAAAGGTGATCTCAGCCATCGTGGGTCCCCCAGGAGGCCGGACGTTCGTGCGTCTCGACGGCGGTGCGCGTCCCCTCGCGGTACCAGAGGGCCGGCATGACCGGTGGATCAGCATACACGCCAACGAGCGCATCCGGACCATCGCACGGCGGCGACTGTTCCGCGAGATCCGTGGCGGCATCGACTTCGGCCGCGACGTCCGCATCGATCGCGGCCAGCGCGTCGGACGTCACCCCGAAATCATGCAGCAGGCGATGGGTGTAGCGATCAATCGGATCGTTCTCCGCGGCCCAGCGCTCGATCTCGCCCTCGGGCACGTAGCTCTGGTTGTCATGTTCGGCGTGGCCCTTGCGACGATAGGTCATGAATTCGAGGAGCTGCGTCCCCCCCCCAGCACGCGCACGGTCCACGGCCGCCTGCGTCGCCTCGTACACCGCGAGTACGTCGTTGCCGTCGGCCCGCACACCCGGAATCCCGTAGCCGAGCGCCTTGTCCACCATGCGTTCGGCCGCGGTCTGCCGGGTCGTGGGTGTCGAATAGGCGTAGCCGTTGTTTTCCACGACAACCACCAGCGGGCAGCGCTGCACCGCCGCGAAGTTGATCCCCTCATGGAAGGCCCCCGTGCTGGTGGCGCCGTCACCCACGTAGACGAGCCCGACCCGCGCTTCGCCGCGCATCTTGAACGTCAAGGTCACGCCGGCCATGACCGGCACCATGTCCCCGAGGTGGGAGATCTGTCCGACGAAGTGACGATCGGTGACGTCGCCGAAGTGAATGTTCAGCTCGCGACCGCGCGTGGGCGAGTCGCCCTTGGCCATGTACTGGCGCAATACCTCGAGCGGGGTCGCGCCCTTGACGAGCATCGAGCCGAGGTTGCGAATCAGTGGGGAGAGCACATCGGTGCGCTGGAGGGCATAGGCCGAGCCGACGGCGCAGCCCTCCTGCCCGAGTGACCGGAACAAGCCGCCGACCACCTTGGTCTGCCGATAGAGGGCGACCAGACGCTCCTCGAGCGTTCGGGTCAGGCGCATCCAGCGATAGAGGTCCAGCAACTGCTCCGGCGTAAGACCGGCGGTTCCCGCAGGGGGGGTGGGACTCGGAACGGCCATGCCGGAATGCACGCCTCGGGCTGGAGAGATCAGTAGGCGCCGCGAAGGGCGTGCGCCGGATCGGCGAGGACATGCACCTCGCCGAGGAATCGTTTGGCCAACTTGTCCAGCTCCGACTCGCCAGGCTGGTCGGTCGCAACGGTGACGCGGGTGTAGTGGCCACCCTCGGCCTCCACGCTCACGCTCACGCTGCCCAGCGCCCCGGCGAAGGCCCGGCGTCGTGCGCCCTCCTCCGTCGGAGCAAGGCGCGGCCCGAAGTACGCGGTCGCCAGTTGGACGACCGCGTCGGGAGCCACGCCGGTGCGATGGAAGTACTTCACTGCAACCTCCTCACCGGTCCTCGTAATACTCCTGCCCGAGGTGCGTGATCATGTCCTCGCCCATCATCCAGCGGAGCGTGTTCTTGAGCTTGGTCTGCTGGATGAACAGATCGTGCTCGGGATAGAGTCCCGGCGCGACCTGCGGCGACTTGAAGTAGAACGACAGCCACTCCTGCACGCCGCTCATCCCCGAGCGTTGCGCCAGGTCGAAGAAAAGCGCGAGGTCGAGCACCAACGGTGCGGCGAGGATCGAGTCACGGCAGAGGAAATCGACCTTGATCTGCATCGGGTACCCGCACCACCCGAAGATGTCGATGTTGTCCCACCCCTCCTTGTTGTCCCCACGCGGCGGGTAGTAGTTGATCCGCACCTTGTGATACATCTCGCCGTACAGCTCCGGGTAGAGCTGCGGCTGGAGGATGTACTCGAGCACACCGAGTTTGGACTCTTCCTTGGTCTTGAACGACTCGGGGTCATCGAGGACCTCACCGTCGCGGTTGCCGAGGATGTTCGTGCTGTACCACCCGGCGACGCCGAGCATGCGGGCCTTGAACATCGGCGCGAGCACGGTCTTGAGCATCGTCTGGCCGGTCTTGAAGTCCTTGCCACCGATCGGCACGCCCTTGTCGAGCGCCAGCTTCTCCAGCGCCGGGATGTCGCAGCTGAGGTTCGGTGCGCCGTTGGCGAAGGGGACACCCTCCATCAGCGCGGCGTAGGCGTAGAGCATCGACGGCGCGATCGACGGATCGTTCGCATCCATCGCAGCCTCGAATGCCTCGAGGGTCTGGTGAGTCGGGCCGGCCACGATGAAGATCTCGGTTGAGGCACACCAGACCATCACGCAGCGCGCCACACCCTGCTTCGCCTTGAAGTCACGAATGTCCTGGCGAAGGGCCTCCGCCAGCTCGCGCTTGGTCTTGCCGGTCTTGACGTTCTTGCCCTCGAGGCGCTTGACGTACGCCTGATCGAAGACCGCCGGCATCGGCGTGATCCCCTCAAGGAAATCCTTGATCGGATAGACGTGCTCATGCTTGTCGAGCACGCCGCAGTGCAGGCACGACTGGTAGGCATTGTCCGGCACCGGATCCCACGCCCCGAAGACGATGTCTTCAAGCGGGGTGATCGGGACGAAATCCTTGATCAGCGGGGCACGGCCTTCCGTCCGCTTGCCAAGGCGAATCGTCGCCAGCTGCGTGAGCGAACCGGTCGGCTTGGCGAGGCCACGGCGGGACAGCTCGACCCCGGCGATGAAGGTGGAGGCCACCGCGCCGAGTCCCACAACCAGCACTCCAAGCTTGCCATCTGCCGGCGCAACCGTCCGGACCGTCGTATCAGACACGCTGTATTCCTTTGAAGAGGTCACTTGACACCGGCGGCGGCGGTTACCCGATAGACATGGGCGAATCGCTGACCGACGGTGATGATCGACAACACGGTGAGCACGACCACGATGGTCGTCAGCACCACCCCGCCCTCGCCCGCCCCGACAAGGAGCGTGGGGAGGCCAAGGCCGAGGATTCGTTCCAACCGCTGCGCCACGCCGACTTTGCAATCGAGGCCCAGCCCTTCAGCGCGCGCCCGCATGTAGGACACGAGCACCGCCGCGAGGATCCCGACCAAACAGGCCAACACCGCTTCTTCGCGCCACCGGATGTCCGGAGCGTAGAGAAAGTAGGCCGCGATCCCGATAAACGAGGCGCCGTCGCCGACCCGGTCGAGCGTGGAGTCGTAGAAGGCGCCAAAGTCCGTAGTCTGCGCGCCGAGGCGCGCCACCTGGCCGTCGAGGGTGTCCAGCATCCCACTCAGCAACAGCAGCGCCCCGCCCCATCGCATCGCGCCCACGCCATAGGCCACCGACGAGGCGATGATCAGCCCTGCCCCGATGGTGGTGAGCGTGTTGGGCGTGATACCACGGCGAATCAGCCACCGCACCAAGGGTGTCGTGGCCGCGAGATACCCCTGTTTGACCGCCTGTGGAACCAATGCCACCTCGCCCTGCGCCTGCGGGTTACCTGCGCATGACCAAACGCCCTGAATTTCGGGGAGCGGTCGGGCCGAAAAGGTAACGGGCGGGGGGGTGGCGGAGCAATATGAAACCCCGCCGGGGGAGAGCCCTCAGGGATAGAGAAGGTAGGGCGTCACACGGTCCCGATAGGCCATCAGGTCGGCGCCCCACCCAGCAACGATCGCAGCCGGTGTGTCGCCTCGCTGGAGCGATTCCCGCAACGTGCGCCCCCCCGCGAGCTTGTCAAAGATGCCGCCCAGTCGAATCTCGTCAGGATGCACCGCCTGGACCGCGGCGAGGAGGTGCACGGCGGTGATGGTGGGGTCATAGGCCGTACGGTCGGTGATTCGGAGGCGAATCCCCACCACCGGCGTGTTCGCAAACTTGCCATCTCCCGGCGTCCGCGGACGGAAGCGGGTCCCTTCGAAGCTCACTCCGGGGAGGTTCGCACTCCGGACCCGGGCCAACACCGCGGTGGTGTCCAGCCACGGTGCGCCGACCTGATGAAATGGCAGATCGGTCCCACGCCCGACCGAGAGTGCGGTCCCCTCGAAGAGGCAGGTCCCTGAATAGTGGAAAAGGGCGTCGACATCCTTGAGGTTCGGCGAGGGAGCGCGGAACGGGAGGTCCGTCTGTTCGAGCCAGAGATCTCGTTCCCAATTGTCCACCGGGACCACGGTCAGCTTGACGTCGATGTCGAGGTCCGCTCGCGCCAGCCGCGCCTGCTCGCCCAAGGTCAGTCCGTGGCGCATGGGCACTTCGAGCGGGCCGACCAATGACGCGAAGGCGGGATCGAGCAGGTTGCCGTGCATCGCCCCGCCGATTGGATTCGGGCGATCGAGCACCACGACGCGCAGCCCTGCCGCGGCCGCCGCGCGCATGACCTCGATCGTCGTGCCTGTATACGTGTAGTAGCGCGTCCCCACATCTGGCAGATCGACCAGCAGGATATCGAGGCCCTCCAGCATTTCGGGCGTGGGCCGAATGGTGCTGCCATAGAGGGAGTAGATTGGAGTGCGGGTCGCGCTGTCGACCGCGGAGGCGACCTTTTCGCCGGGTGCGGCAGTTGCCGCCAGCCCATGCTCCGGGCCGAAGAGTGCCACCAGGTGGACGCCTCCGCGACGCAGCCGATCAATCACGCTGACGCCATCGCGATCGACGGCGGCGAGGTTGGTGACGAGACCGACGCGACGATCCGTCACGAGATGCAGGGAATCCGTGAGCAGTACCTCGATGCCGGGGCGGATGATGTTGGGAGCGGGCGCGGCCTCCGCCGCGAGGCTCCCCTGTGCTCCGCCGCTGCATCCCGCGGTCGCCAGAATGGCGACACCGAATCCGATCACCCTCAGCCGGTAGGCTCCGTGTCCGTGTCGCGCCATGCTGTCCCGCTCCTCTCGCTCGGTGTGCTCATTGCCGCCGCACCTGTGCTCATGCCGCCCCGTTCCGCCGCCGCCGCTGTGCCGCAGGGCGCGATGGCGGCGCGAGACACCGTCGAGCAACTTCTGGCCGCACTGACCCCTCGGCAGAAGGTTGCCCAGTTGGTCATGCCCTGGCTGCTCGGCGACTTCACTCCGGCCGATGCGCCGACGATGCGCCGCGCCCGGATGTGGGTGGACTCCCTGGAAGTCGGCGGCATCATCATCTCGACCGGCACGCCGCACGACATTGCAGCGAAGTTGAACGCATTGCAGGCCGAAGCGCCACTCCCACTCCTCATCTCGGCGGACTTCGAGGCGGGGACGACGATGCGCATGGCCGCCGGCACACCCTTCCCCACGCAGATGGGCATCGGTGCGACCAATCGGCCCGATGACGCGTACACGATGGGCCGTGTGACCGCCCTCGAGGCGCGCGCGGTCGGCGTGCACCTCGCGTTCGCGCCGGTCGCCGACGTCAACAGCAATCCCGCCAACCCGATCATCAACACGCGCTCCTTCGGCGGCGACCCGCACGAGGTCGCACGCTTCGTGGCGGCCACGATCAAGGGAATGCGCGACGGTGGGGTGCTCTCGACCGCGAAGCACTTCCCCGGGCATGGCGATACCGACACGGACTCCCACTTGGCGCTGCCGATCATCCGCGCGCCGTGGGAGCGATTCGACTCGCTTGAACTGGTCCCGTTTCGCGCGGCGGTGGACGCGGGCGTGGACGCCATCATGTCTGCGCACATTGCCGTCCCTGCGCTCGATGGGCAGGAGCGCTTGCCCGGGACGCTGTCACCGCAGGTGCTCACCGGCATCCTGCAGGATTCGCTCGGCTTCACCGGGTTGATCACCACTGATGCGCTCGACATGGGGGCCATCGCGAAGGAAATCGGTGCCGATGAGGGAGTGATTCGGGCGTTCGAGGCCGGGAGCGACCTGCTGCTGATGCCTGCCGATCCCGCGGCTGCCATCGACGCGATGACCGCCGCCGTCGAAAGCGGACGCATCTCGATGACGCGCCTCAACCACAGCGTCCGCAAGATCCTGCAGATGAAGGTGCGGATGGGGCTCTTCCACCAGCGGACCGTGGACCTCGAGCACGTCGCGGAGGTCGTGGGCACCGAACGCTCCATGGCCGCTGCCGCGGACATCACCGAACGCTCGCTGGTCCTCCTCGATGACACCAAGGGAACGGTCAACGCGCTCCGCAGCGGGCCGCAGCGGGTCGCGGTCATCACCGTGGCGGATGGCACGACGCCGCTCGGGACGCGGCTTGCCGACCAGATGCGCGCCATGGGACACACCGTCACGGCGGTGCGCATCCCGACCACGCCCACGCCGACCGAGCTCGCGGCGGTCGAGCGCGCCATCAAGGACGCGCCGTACCTGGTGCTGGCAACCTCGGTGCGTTGGGGCTCCTATAGCGGAGTCATCGGACTGGCACCCGCCACTGCGGACCTGCTCAATCGCCTCGCGCGGCAGAAGCCCTCGGTGCTGGTCTCATTCGGCTCGCCCTACATCATCGCCCAGGTTCCGAACGCGGGAGGCTACCTCATGGCGTGGAGCGGCACGACGATGGCCGAGACCGCGGTGGCCCGTGCGCTGAGTGGACGGACGGCGATCACCGGCACCTCGCCGATCCCCGTGCCGCCGAAGTGGCCGCTGCGCGCGGGCCTGCAGCATCCGGCGACACGATGACGCATCCTGTGCGCGGTCTCGTCCTCCTTCTCGCCAGCGCGGCGTGCGCCGGAGGTCCCCCCCCCAGCACGCCGCTCCCCCGAAGCGCGGCACTCGCCGACCGCCTCGCACCAGTGACGGCCGTGCTCGACTCAGCCATCGCCGCGGGGGCGGCACCCGGTGCGGTGCTCGCGGTCTCGGTGCGCGGTGAACGCTTCACCTATGGCACGGGCCGAATGGGCATGGAAGACCCGCGCGTCCCGGACGCGACAACCGTGTACGACATGGCGTCGCTCACCAAGGTGATTGCGCTCACGACCCTCGCGATGCAAGCCGTGGAGCGTGGCCAGCTGGAGCTCGATGCGCCGGTCGTGCGCTACCTCCCCGAATTTGCACGGGGCGAGGGACCGAAGGATCAAGTGACCGTGCGCGACCTCCTGCTCCACGACAGCGGACTCCCGGCACACCGCCGCCTCTGGGAAGAGACGATCGTCCGCGAGGGGGGCATCCTCCGCGCCATCACCTCCGACCTCGAACGTGCACCTGGCGAGCGCATGGTCTATTCCGACATGGGCGCGATCACGCTGGCAACCATCCTCGAGCGGCTGCACGGCACCACCATCGACAAGATCTTCGCGCGGGACGTCGCCGCCCCGCTCGGCCTCACGCGCAGCCGATTCACCCCGCCGGGGTCGTGGCGCAGGGTGATTCCGCCCACCGAATTCGATCCGTGGCGAGGCCGAATGCTCCACGGCGAGGTGCATGATGAGAACACCGGCCGCCTGGACGGGCTCTCGGGGCACGCCGGTCTTTTTGCCAGCGCCGACGACTTGCTGCGCTTTGGGGAGTGGGCGCTGGCCGGCGCCCTCGCGCGGCCAGGTGCGGCGGCGATCGCCCCACCAGCGAGTTTCGCCACCTGGACACTCAGACAGGACCGACCCGTGGGCTCCTCCCGCGCGCTCGGGTGGGACACGCCCTCGGGCCGCTCATCGGCAGGGACGCTGATGAGCGCCAGGAGCTACGGGCACACCGGCTACACGGGGACCTCGATCTGGACCGACCCGACGCGGGAACTGATCGTGATCCTGCTCACCAATCGGGTGCACCCGACCCGGGTCACCCCACAATTCACGCCGCTTCGCCCACTGATCGCCGATGCGGTGGTCAAAGCATTGTTTCCGGATGCAACACCCCGGCCCGACACACCGTAACCTGTTGACCGGAACCGATTTCCCGACGAAGTTGTTAGTGTATCGTCTTCCCCTGGAGAGAACCGCATGAGCGACACGATGACGCCACCCCAGCTGCAGGCCCTCCCCGAAGGGTTCGTCCTGAATCTCACGGACAACGCTGCGGTCGAGGTCCGCAAGTTCCTCGCCGCCGAGGACATCCCGCAGGAGACCGCCGGTCTCCGTGTTTCGGTGCTTCCCGGCGGATGCTCGGGATTCAAGTATTCGCTCAACATCGAAGACAAGCCCGTGGACGACGACATGGTGGCCGAGCTCAACAGCGTGCGCATCTTCGTCGATGCCTTCTCCGCGCAGTACCTGTCGGGCGTCACCATCGACTACGTGACCTCGATGCAGGGCAGCGGCTTCACCTTCGTGAATCCGAATGCCACGGGTGGCTGTGGGTGTGGGAGTAGTTTTACTGCGTAAGTCGTAGGTCGTAGGTCGTAAGTCGTAGGACCTGAAGGGCCGGCTCCATCCTCGGGAACCGGTCTTTCGTGTTTCCTACGACCTACGACCTACGACCTACGACATCCGAACCTCCGACCTCCGACCTACGACATCCCATTGCCCACCCTCGACCTTCTCGTCATCGCCGCCTACCTCCTGGGCACCCTCGGCCTCGGCCTGTGGCTGTCCCGCGGGCAGTCGTCGAGCAGCGATTACTTCCTCGGGGCGCGGACGCTGCCGTGGTGGGCCGTCCTCCTCTCGATCGTCGCCACCGAGACCAGCGCGATCACGGTGATCTCGACCCCGGGGATCGGGGCGCGGGGTGACCTCACTTTCCTGCAGATCCCGATCGGTTACCTGATTGGTCGCTTGGGTGTCGCCTTGTGGCTCTTGCCGGGCTATTTCCGCGGCGAACAGGATACCGCCTACACGCGTCTCGAGCAGCGCTTCGGTGTGCCGACGCGGCGGACGCTGTCCGGGGTCTTTCTGGTAACGCGCTTCCTGGCGGATGGTGTGCGCATCTTCGCGGGTGCGATTCCACTGGCATTGCTGACGGGGTGGAACGTGCAGGTGGCGATTGTCGCGATGGGCATCGTGACCCTCGGCTACACCTTGATCGGCGGTCTCAAGGCGGTGATCTGGGCCGATGTGCTCCAGCTCTGCGTGTACATCGCGGGTGGCATCGCCGCGCTCTTCATCGCGTGGGAACTCGCCGGTGGCCCGGGCGCTGCGCTCGCGGCCGCGAGCGCGGAAGGGAAGCTGCGCGTCTTCGACTGGCGCCTCTCGCTGAGCATCCCCTACACGTTCGTGGGCGCCCTGATTGGGGGGGGGATGCTGTCGGCGGCCTCGCACGGCACCGATCACCTGATCGTGCAGCGCCTCCTGGCGACCCGTTCGCTTGGTGATGCGCGCAAGGCGCTGGTCGGGTCCGGCATTCTGGTGATTGCCCAATTCGGGCTCTTCCTGCTCGTCGGTTCGGCGATCTGGGCCGCCGGCCTCGCACCGGACACCCTCCCGAGTGATCAGATCTTCTCCCGCTTCATCATCGACCAACTGCCCACCGGTTTCAGTGGGCTGGTCATCGCCGGGATTCTGGCAGCCGCGATGAGCACGATCTCATCGAGCATCAACGCCCTCGCGTCGTCGGTGACCCACGACTGGTACGCCTCCATCACCGGCGAGCGCGACCCGGTCCGCCTGCTTCGCGTGGGCCGTCTTGTCTCGCTCGCGTGGGGCCTGGCGCTTGTGGGGGGGGCACTCGGATTCCACGCCCTCGCCACCCGCAGCGACACCCCGGTGGTGGTGCTGGCGCTCTCCATCGCGTCGGTAACCTATGGTGCGCTTCTTGGGGCCTACCTCCTCGCCGGGCGCGCCCATATCATCGGCCGCGACGTGATCCGTGGGGCGGCCGCGACCGTCGTGATCATGCTCGTCACCATCTTCGCCGGGCGCTTGGTGGCGGCCGGGGTCACGGCGCTCGAACCGTTGGCGGCCTTGGCCTGGCCGTGGTACGTCCCACTTGGCACCGCGATCACGCTGGCCGTCGCGCACGCCAGCGCTGCGCTCCGCCGGGGCCCGACGTGAACGTCCTCGGCGCGGATGTGGGGGGAACCTCAGCGCGCGTCGTCCACTACCAAGATGGACACGAGCGGAGCCGTGCCGAGGGACCGGGCGGCGCGATGCGCATCGGTCGTGGTCAGGCGCTGGCCGCAGCGCTCGCTGATCTCGCCCGACCACTGCTCGCCCGGGCTGGGGTGGTCCGTGCTGATGCATTCGTCGTTGGGGCGTCCGGCGCGGGCCGGGAGGCCGAGCGGACCGAACTCCATGCCGCGCTGGAGACCCAGCGTATCGCATGGCGGGTGATCGTGACCACCGACGCCGATCTGGCGCGTGCAGCGGCGTTTGCGGGGGAGCCCGGGGTCCTGCTCATCGCGGGTACGGGCAGCATCGCGATCGTTCGTGACGTGGACGGGACGACCCGCCGCGTTGGCGGCCTGGGCTGGCGAATGGGCGATCAAGGCTCGGCCCATTGGCTCGGCGTGCAGGGGCTGATTGCAGTTGGGGCGATGCACGATCAACTCGGGCCGCCGACGCACCTGACGGAGGCCCTGTGCGCGAAAGCGGGAGTGTCGGGCATCGGCGGGTTGGTCCGCTGGAGCACCACCGCGACTCCCGCTGAGGTCGCCGCGCTCGGACCAGCCGTCGTGGCCTGCGCCGAGGCGGGCGACGCGGTCGCTGAGGGCATCGTGGCGGCGGGAGTGGCATGGCTGGTTCGTCTCGCCGAGTCGGCCGGGGCGGGTCGCCTGCCGGTCGCCCTCTCGGGCGGGCTGCTCGCGAGCGGGCGACCATTGCGTGACCGCGTGTGCAACGCACTCGCTGCGCGGAGCATCAAGATGGAGATGCACCCTATTGATCCATGCCGCGGCGCACCGGTGCTGGCTCGGGGGTCGTAGGTTGCAGGTCGTGTTCTGTAGTCGTTGGTCGTTGGTCGTTGGTCGTTGTCATCAGAATCGTTGCCTACCGTGTCGCCGGGAGTGTCGTGTGAATCGTCGTCGCCTTGCCTGGTCGTTCGTCCTCGTGCTGCCGCTGGCACTCGGTGCCTTCGTGTGGCAGTCAGAGCGAGTGCGCACCTCGATCGAACTCTTCTCGCAGGTCGTGCGGCTCGTGGAGACCACGGCGCTCGATTCCCTGCCCCAGGATGAGATCTACCGGCGCGCCGCTCGCGGTCTGATCAAGGAGATGGGCGATCCCTACGCGGCGATCCTCTCGCCTGAGGAACTCGCCTCCTTCGAACGCAACTCGCTCGGCAACCGCTATGCCGGCACCGGGATCACGATTCGCAACCTGCGGGGCCAGATCACCGCGTTGCGCGTGAATCCCGCCGGGCCCGCCCATCGTGCCGGCATGCGCGCGGGCGATCGGATTCTGGCGGTGGACGGCACGCCGGTGGAGGGCGTCACCACCGATTCGGTGTCGCGCTTGCTCCTCGGCGTCCCCGGCACCCGAGTCTCCGTGACCTACGAGCGTGCGGGTGAGGCTGAACCCACCCTCGTCGGCATCGAACGCGCCGTGGTCAAGGTCGCGGCGGTGCCGTACGCTGCCCTGCTGGACGACGGTGTGGGCTACGTCCCGATCCAGCGCTTCAACGACGTGGCCGCCTCCGACGTGGCCGCCGCCGTGCTGCGCCTCGAGCGGCAGGGCGCCAAGGGCTATGTGCTCGACCTGCGGGGCAACGGGGGGGGAGATCTCTACCAGGCGCTGCAGATGACCGGCTTCTTCCTGCCGACTGGTGCGGAGATTGCCCATGTGCAGCATCGCGGCAAGGAGCCGGAGGTGTACCGCGCCGAGCAGCGACCGATCCTGCAGGACGCGCCGGTGGTGGTACTGGTGGACGGCGCCTCGGCGTCCGCGTCGGAGATTCTCGCCGGCTCGCTGCAGGACCACGACCGCGCGCTGGTGGTCGGCACTCGCTCCTTCGGGAAGGGACTCGTGCAGACGCAGGCCCGACTCAACACCGGATGGGCCGTGCGCCTCACGACCGGCAAGTGGTACACGCCGAGTGGGCGCAGCATTCAGGCGGAGCACGAGGGGATGAATGATGGGCGGTTCGTGTCAGCCGACACGTTGGTGAACCGCCCGATGTTCCGCAGCGTGTCGGGCCGCCCGATCGTGGGGGGGGGAGGCGTCACCCCGGACGTGGTGGTTCGCCAGGACACCGCCACGAGTGCCGAGCGTGATCTCGCTCGCGCGGTGGGCGCCCAGATTCCGCTGATGCAGGACCTCGTGCTCGAGGTGGCGCGCGAAGTGGCTGGGAGCGTCCGGAGTGGTGAGTTCATCGTGGCGCCCGCGTGGCGTGACACCCTCCGCGCGCGCCTGCTCGCCAACGAGGTGGTCATCGCCGACAGCCTCTGGATCACGGCCGAACCGGTTGTCGATCGTCTCCTGGCCGGTCAGGTGGCCGGGCTGGCCATCGGCGACTCGGTGGCATTCCTCCGGCAAGCCCCTGCTGATGCCCAACTCCGCACGGCGCGGGAACTGATCCTCAAGGCGGGGAATCGGACGGCGTTGCTGGGGCTGACCACCTCGAACAACTGATGCAGGTGGCACGAATGCGTCCCACCCTGAAACCTTTGTGGCGTTGCGAGCGTCCGCCTAGATTGCCATGCTGATGCACGCCTCCCTCGCCCTGCTGCTTGTCCTTGCCGGCGCCACCATCGGGTGCGGCGCCGGCCGATCCGCGCCCGTCGCCCCCACGCCTGCACCGACCGACGAGTCGAGTGCAGCCGCGATCGCACGAGCTCGTGCCGACAGTGCGCGCTACCCCTACACGGCGGCGGACATCGCCTTCATGCAGGGGATGATCGGGCACCATGCGCAGGCGATCGTGATGTCACACCTGGCACCCGAGCGGACCGAGTCCGCCTCGATTCGGACCCTTGCCGCCCGCATCATCAACGCGCAGCGGGACGAAATTGCGATCATGGAACGGTGGCTCCGGGACCGCCA
The DNA here is from genome assembly GCA_011390645.1 of Gemmatimonadota bacterium. Lineage (GTDB taxonomy): Bacteria > Gemmatimonadota > Gemmatimonadetes > Gemmatimonadales > GWC2-71-9 > Palsa-1233. Next base: position 23,263 of record JAABRY010000014.1, on the reverse strand, counting down.
GCAGCCCGTGGCCGACACGTCTGCGATGCATGCGCACCAGCACATGGGCCATGCGATGATGCCGGGGATGTTGACCGATGCCCAGATGGCTGAACTGGAGGCTGCGCGTGGCGAGGAGTTCGATCGCCGGTTCCTGCGCCTGATGATCCAGCACCACGAGGGCGCCATCACGATGGTGACGGAACTCTTCGCCACCGATGGTGCGGCGCAGGACCAGACCGTCTTCCGGTTCGCTGCCGATGCGCAGGTGGACCAGCGCACCGAAATCGCGCGGATGCAGCGCATGCTCGCCGCGTTGTTGTTTGCCCAAGCCGAGCCGTGAGCGCCGGCATCCGAATCACCCCTGCCTTTCTCGAGGAGCAGCCGATGTCTCGTGTTGTCCCCACCCTGCGCCACATGCGACGGGCATTCAGCGCCACCGCTGTGCTGACCCTTCTCGCCACGGCATCACTTGCCGCCCAGGCGAAGGCACCATCACCAGATCCGCGCATCGGCCTCAAGGCCGGTCGCTATGACGCAGGCGAAGCCGCGTGGAACATGCGCCTCGTCTCGACGACGAAGTCCCCCCCCCGATTCGAGGACGGCGTCAATTCCGACCTTGCCTTCACCGGCAAGTACGCCATTCAGGGCAACTTCAACGGCTTCGTCGTGTGGGACATTTCCAATCCCGCCACGCCGGTCGTCACGACAGAGTACTTCTGCCCGGCGTCGCAGAGCGACGTCTCGGTGTACAAGCACCTCCTGTTCGTCTCGGGCGAGGGGATGGAAGGGCGTCTGGACTGCGCCGAAGGCGGCGTGCCAACCGCGATCAGCGGCGAGCGCCTCCGCGGCATCCGCATCTTCGACATCTCCGACATCACCAAGCCGAAGTACGTCGGCAACGTGCAGACTTGCCGCGGTTCCCACACGCACAGCGTACTCGCAGATCCCAACGACAAGGATTTCGTGTACGTCTATGTCTCGGGCTCGGCGCCGGTGCGCCCCGAAATCGAGATGCCGGGTTGCACCGCCGGACAACCGGGCGACAATCCCGGGAGCGCCATGTTCCGGATCGAAGTGATCAAGGTGCCGCTGGCCAATCCCGGTGCGGCAGCGATCGTCGCCTCGCCGCGCATCTTCGAGGGCCTCGAGGCGCCGCCGGTGCACGGCGCGTCCCCGGCCGACGCCGAGGAGATGGCGAAGGCCCGTGCCGCCGGTGCGTTCATCGCGACCATCGGTGGCGAGGAGATGGTGCTCCCCAACGGCTTCGTCACGCAGCTCATGGGTCAGGTGATGTCGGCCCGCGGTGCGACCGGCGCCCCGACCGCTGCCGACAGCGCCGCGCTCCGGACCGCCCTGCCGGGCATCATTGCCCAGATGATGGGGGGCTCAGCCGATGACGCGCGCGGCCCGAAGCCCGGCCCGAACCAGTGTCATGATATCACGCTGTACCCCGCGATGGGCATCGCCGGTGGCGCCTGCGAGGGCTATGGCCTCGTGCTCGACATCAGCAACCCGGCCAATCCCCGGCGTCTCGACGCCGTGGCCGACTCGAACTTTGCCTACTGGCACTCGGCCACCTTCAACAACGCCGGCACCACCGTCCTCTTCACCGACGAATGGGGCGGCGGCGGCGGTCCGAAGTGCCGTGCCGGGGATCCGTACGAGTGGGGCGCCAACGCGATCTTCACCCTCAAGGACGGCAAGATGTCGTTCGCGAGCTACTACAAGCTGCCCGTCGCCCAGACCTCGCTCGAGAACTGCGTGGCGCACAACGGCTCGCTGATCCCGGTGCCTGGCCGCGACATCAAGGTGCAGGCGTGGTACCAGGGCGGCATTTCGATCTTCGATTTCACCGACCCGGCCAAACCGTTCGAGATCGCCTTCCATGACCGTGGCCCGCTCGATCCCACCCAGATGCAGATGGCGGGCTCGTGGTCGGTGTACTGGTACAATGGCTCGATCGTGAGCTCCGAGATCGCGCGCGGGCTCGACATCTTCGACGTGGTGGCGAGTCCGCTGCTCACCCAGAACGAGATCGATGCCGCCAAGACGGTCCGCTTCGAGGAATTCAACGCACAGATGCAGCCGAAGTTCACGTGGACGCCGTCGTTCCCCGTGGCACGCGCGTATCTGGACCAACTCGAGCGCGATGGCGGGCTCGCCAGCGGTCGCATCCGGGCGATCCGCTCGGCCCTCACCAACGCCGAACGGGCGAGCGGCGCGGCGCGCAGCACGGCACTGCAGACCCTCGCGACGCAGGTGACGGCCGATGCCGCCGGCGCCAAGGACGGCACCAAGGTCCGGACGCTGGCCGAGACGATTCGCGGCATCTGACGCGCCGTCATGGCCGTGATGGACGAAGCGGCGGGCAGAGTGATCTGCCCGCCGCTTCACGTTGGGGGGGGCACACCGACCATCAGCCACGGAGGTCCGCCACCGGCTCGCGACCAAACGACCCGCTGAGCAGAAAGGTCACCACCCGCGTGGCCACCGCATCAGGCGCGAGCAACGCCCCCTCCCGATGCATCGCCTCGAAGCGCTCGCGCATCGGGAAGTCCTCCAGGTCGCTGGCGCGGATCTCGGCCTGCATCGCGGTGGCGATGACCCCGGGCGCGAGCGAGGAGATCTTCACGCCGGGGACGGCATCTGCGGCCACGCTGCGCGCGTGATGGTCGAGCGCGGCCTTGCTGGCGCAGTAGACCGCCCACCCCGGATAGGCATTCCGTCCCGCCCCGCTTGAGATGTGCAGGATTCGCCGGTCGATGACATGCGGGGTGGCACGCACGAACGCGGCACTGAGCGCGAGGGGTGTCGCAACGTTCAGCACGACCGCACGCGCCACGGCGTCGGGGGCCTGCCTCTGCAGCGGACCCATCGGCTGGAGTGTGCCGGCGTTGTTGATGAGGAGCACCGTCTCGCACTCCGGGAAGGCGTGGGCAAGCTCGTCCCCAGCCAGCCAGACCTCCAGCGCTGCGGCGTCGCCAAGGTCGAGCGAGACTTCGCGCAGCAAGTCGGGATGTTGCGCGGCGAGCGCAGGATTCCCGCTGCGCGACAGGCCGAGCACCGCGATCCCGCGCGCGAGCAGCTCGGCCGCGATGGCCTCACCGAGCCCGCGCGAATGACCGGTCACCACGGCCCCGGTGCGGGGCGAACCCTGCTCAGCTCCCAAAGGAGACCTCGACCTTCAGCACTCCGGCGACGGTCGCGCCATCAGGATCACGTGCCGGTCGGAACCGGTAGCCCCGCATGACCTCGTCGAACTTGCGGGAGTAGCCCCGATCGGTGATCGGCGGGGCCACGTCGATGTCGGTCACCCGACCGGTCCGATCGATCTGGAAGGTGACTTCCAGGGTGCGCCCGCGCAGGGAGCGAGGGTGATCCAGCGGTGGCACAATCAGCTGCTGCGTCATTGGCGGCGAGCCGGCACGTCCACCACCGCCGACGCCGCCCCCCGATCCACCACCGGACCCTGCACCGGTCCCACTCCCGGTCCCGATCCCCTGCCCAGTTCCGGCACCACCGCCTGATCCGCCACCGCTCCCCGCAGATCCCCCGGCCCCCGCCACCAGCGTATCCGGCTGCAGGATCGGGAGCAGTGGCGTCTCGACGGGTTGCGGGACAGGTTCGGGCACGACCTGCGGCGTGATGATCGGCACTTCGGGTACCTCGACGGCGTCGGCCACCGGCGCGGGCGGGGGTGGCGCCGCAGGGGGCGAGATGAACGCGACCGAGCCGCCGGTCCCCCCCCCACCACCCCCACCAAACTGCTGGGCGAAATCCGCAAAGGGGTTGCCGCGTTCCTCGATGGTGGTGACCCCGACGCGTACCGCGAGCAGAATGACCAGGAGGTGCAGCGACACCGACAGGATGCCCGGGAGCACTGACCGTCGCTCGTGGCCGGGGAATGACGCGCGAACGCGGACGCCCCCTTCGGGTGCGTCCGCGCTCGATGTCGCGGATGGACGGGTCACGCCGGCCTCAGTTGGCCTCGATCGGCGTCACACCAACCACCAGTACCCCGGCACCACGGGCGATATCAATCGCCTCGATCACATCGCCGTAGGTCCGGGTGAGCCCCGGCTTGACGAACAAGAGCTTCGTCGGGCGGGGGTCGAACACCTCATGAATGCGGGCGTCGAGCTGCTCCAGCGGGAACGGCGTCTGGCCATTGATGGCCAGACTCCCGTCATCCTTGATCTCGAGCACGATCTGTGTGCTCGGCGCCGCCGATGCCGACGCGGTCTGCTCGGGCGGAATCTGGATCTCGGTGACACTGCGGCTCAGCGCGTTGACGATCATGAAGATGATCAGCAGTACGAGCATGACGTCAATCATCGGCGTCATGTTGATCTCGGAGGTCACGCCCCCGCCGCCACCTGTGCTCATGGCCATCGGTCAGTTCTCCCCGGCCATGAGGCCCTTTTGGTCCGTCACCGCCACGAGCATCCGGAAGCCCGCGCGGCGGCCCATCTCGATCCCCTCCTGCACCTTGGAATAGGGCAGGTTGTGATCCGCCTTGAAGAAGAGGCGCGAGTCGTCCGGGCGTGACGCGAAGAGCGAGCGCAACTGCTCTTCGGCCGCCGCAGCCGCCATGGGCGTGCCGTTGACGAAGTAATTCCCGCCGTTGTCGATGCCCAGCGTGATCTCATCGTCTTCCTCCGCCAGCGACTCGACGTTCTCGCCGACCGGCATCGTGGCCGTGAACCCGCTGCTGATCAGCGGGGTCACGATCATGAAGATGATGAGCAGCACGAGCATGACGTCGATCATCGGCGTGACGTTGATGTCGGCCGTGACGCCGCCGCTGCCGCTACCCGTGGATATGGCCACTGCCGCTCACCGCCTTCGTGGCCTGGAACTCCTTGGTGAAGATCGAGCGGCCAAACTCGCTCCCCACGCTCTTGATGAGGTAGTCGATCAGCTCCTTCGACGTGTACATCATCTCGACCGAGAGGTTCTCGGTCTTGGTCGTGAAGTAGTTGTAGAACCAGACGGCCGGAATGGCGACGAGGAGGCCGAAGGCGGTCGCGATCAGTGCCTCGGCGATACCGGCCATGATGCCCTGCAGACCCGCCGCGCCGCCGCCCATGGACATGGCCTGGAACGAGTTCACGATGCCGATCGTGGTGCCGAGGAGGCCGACGAACGGCGCCGTGGCGCCGACGGTGCCCAGCACGCCCGAGCCGCGCTTGAACTCGGCGAGGACGATCATCATCTGGCGCTCGACGGCGCGCTCGGCCGAGTTGATGTCGGCAGCGGTGATGGTTGCACGGTCACGGAGCAGCGGCTTCACCTCGGTGAGGGCGCCGCCCAGCACGCGGGACACGTGCGAGTCCTTGTTCTTCTCGGCCAGCGCGATGGCCTGGTCGAGGTTCTCCTCCTGAATGGCGCGGGAGAACTGCGGGGCAAACTTGCGCGTCGCCGACTCGCTCTTCTTGATCTTCATGTACTTCTGGAAGGCGATGGTCAGGGAGTACACCGACATGATCGCGAGCACGATGATGATGAACTTCGCGAAGGCGCCGGAGGCTTCCCAGAGGTGGAGCAGATCGGTATTCATCGGAGTACGGCCTTTCCGTGATGGAGTGTCCCGGCCGCCCCGCGGGCGGCCGAATCGGTGACGCTACCCTTGCAGCGCGAAGCGGATATTCTGTTCGACCAGCTGGCGCACCGGCTGGCCGCGCATCCGGGCCGGCTTGAACCGGGCCTTCTTGATGCCATCCACCGCGTTGGCCTCGAACGCCTTGTTGGAACTGCTGACGACCTGAATCGTGTTGGCCTCGACCCGGCCATTGATCCCCACCACGAAGCGCAGGCGGACCACGCCCTCGACCCCGACCCCGCGCAACACGTCGGGATAGTTGGCCGCCAGCCCATCGATGTAGGCCGCCGGATCGTCCACCTGTTCGACCGTGTACGACTCGGTGGTCACGATCGCGTCGGTGATGACCGGGCCGGTGCCACCGATGATGCCGGTGGAGACGCCGCCCTCCACGCCACGCCCGGAGAAGTCACGCGCGTCGAACTTCTCGTTCAGGTTCACCGGCGGAATCTCCGTCGGGAGATCGCGCGGCGGCATGATCGTCTGGAAACCCATTGGCGGTGGGTTGGTGGTGATCACCGCGTCGGGCGGGATCTCCTCGGGTGGCGGCGGAGGGGGAGGCGGGATCTCGTTGAGCACGAACTCGGCCTGTTCCGCGATCTTTTCCTGCACGATCTCGGCGGCCCCTTGGGTCGCCTTGACCGCGCCCACGAACAGGGCCGCATGAATCACCACCGACATGATCGTCTGGGTGATCGTGCGTTCCTTCTTGGGCTTCGATTCGATCAGATTTTCGAACACGGTCCTGCCTCCAGTGGGAGGGGTACTACAGTGTGACGTGCAATCTGCGGAGGCGAGATCGCGGGAGCCTCACCAGCGGATGACAGTTCGATGACAATCAGGTGAGAAATCCTGATCAAGCCCTGGGCTCGTGGCCATCCATCGGCAGCAACACCCGCACGGTTGTGCCGCGGCCGGGGCGGCTCTGGATAGTGATCGTACCACCGTGGGCCTCGACAATCCACTTCGCGATCGCCAGCCCGAGTCCGACCCCGGGGCGGTCTCCGGTGCGCGATCGCGCGGGGTCGGCGCGCCAGAAGCGGTCAAAGACATGCTCCAGATCACCCGGCGCGATGCCGATTCCCGTATCGCGCACTGTCAACTCCGCCTCGGTGCCCAGCAGATCCAGGGTGAGCTCAACCTCGCCACCGGACGGGGTGTACTTCACGGCGTTGGTGACGAGGTTGAGCAGCAGTTGCCGAATCCGGCCCGCCTCGACCGAGGCCACCACGGGCCGGTCAGGGACGGTGAACTGTACCGCGACACCCTGTTCCGCCCCGAGCAGCTCCGCCGTCTCGGCCGCCTCCACCACATAGTTGCGCAGGTCGGCGGGGGCGGTGACGAGGCCCGCGCGGCCCTCGTCCGCCCGGGCGAGGGTGAGCAGGTTGGTGATCAGCTCGGTCATCTGATTGATCTGCCGGAGCGTTTCGTCGAGCGAATCCACGAGTTCGGCCGGCACTTTGGGGTGCGTCAGCGACCGCTCCACGCCGGCGCGGAGCACCATGAGTGGGGTCTTGAGTTCGTGGGACGCATCGGCCGTGAAGCGACGCAATGACGTGAACGATTGCTCGACACGTGCGAGCATCGCGTTCAAGGTCGAGCCAAGGCGGGAGATCTCATCGCCACCAGGTGGCACCGCGATGCGTCGATGCAGCGAGCGGCCGTCCTGGACCGCCTCGAGCTCCTCGATCATCTGGTCCACCGGTTCAAGCGAGCGTCCCGCCAGCCAGTATCCCAGGAGGGAGGAGGCCACCAGGATCAACGGTGCAACGATGAGCATCGACATCAACAATTGGGACGGGCCGTACAGCGGCCCTTCCGGACGCGCGGCGACGAGCAGGACCCATGTCTGTGCCACGCCGCTGCCATCCCCGACCCCGGGCACGGGTTCGATCACATACCGGTACGGCTCCTCGCCTTGCACCAGCGTGATGCGTCCGGCGCGACGTTCGATGGGTTGGCGCACCAGCGCCTGGCGGATTCGGGTTGCCGCCTCGGGCGGCAGCGCGCTGACCGCCCCCGAGGTGTAGAGGACGCGCCCGACATTGTCGGCGATGGCGAAGACGTCGCGGATTCCCTCGAAATAGTTGCCGACATCGCGCTGGAGGCCCAACAGCACCTCGCCGGGTGCCGCGCCGATCGTGGGAATGCGCGCCACAAGATTCTGCGTGGTCCGGTATTGCTCCTGCAGCACCCGCACCCCGAACGTGACCTCGACGTTGATGCGGGCCGCCACCTGCTCTTCCTGCTCGCGGACCGCGGAGGCTCGACGCTCCCAGTAGAGCGCCACCCCGAAGACCCCGACGGTGGCCGTCAGCGCGAGGGAATACGAGACGGCGAGGCGGCGACGGATGCTCTGCACGTCAGCCCTTCACGACATACCCGACACCGCGCACGGTGTGCACGAGCTTCTTGGAAAACCCCGCGTCCACCTTCTTGCGCAGCCGGTTGATCACCACGTCGACGATGTTGGTGCCCGGATCGAAGTGGTAGTCCCACGCATACTCGGTGATCAGCGTCCGCGACATCACGCGTCCCGGGTGCCGCATCAAGTACTCGAGGACGGTGTACTCCTTGGGAGTGAGTTCGATGATCGTTCCATCGCGGCGGACCTCGCGAGCATCGAGATCCAACTCGAGGTCGGCGACGGTGAGGGTGCGCGCGGAAAGTTGGCGCGGGCGGCGGGAGAGGGCCTCGATGCGCGCGAGCAGCTCCTCGAAGGCGAAGGGCTTGGTGACGTAGTCATCCGCCCCCGCGCGCAGCGCATCCACTTTGTAATCCACGCTGTCCTGTGCCGTCAGCACGAGGACGGGCATCGTGTAGCCGCGGTCGCGCATCGCCCGCAGCACTTCCAGCCCGGTCATGCCCGGCAGCCGGAGATCGAGCAACACGAGGTCGTAGGGTGCGTTCCCGATGACCTGGAGCGCCTCGCTGCCGTCGGCCACCCAGTCCGCGATGTACTGTGCCTCTTCCAGGCCGCGCTTGATGTACTGACCGACGGTGCGGTCATCCTCCACCACGAGCAACTTCATGCCGCCTCCTCACGCCGCACGGGAGGCAGCGCGATGCGGAAGGTGGTGCGTCCCGGTTCACTGCGAACATCGAGCCTGCCCTGGTGGTCTGCGATGATCCCATAGCAGATGGCGAGCCCGAGGCCGGTCCCGCGACTCGGTCCCTTGGTCGTGTAGAACGGCTCGAAGATGTTGGGGAGCACCTCGGGGGGAATCCCGGGTCCGTTGTCCGTCAGTTCGGCGATGACCCACTGTCCCTCGAGGCGCGTGGTCACCCTGACAGTGCCGTGGCCACCGGTTGCATCCGCGGCATTGAGCAGGATCGCCATGGCAGCCTGGATCAGCCGTTCGCCGTTGCCCGTCACCGGAGGCAATGCGGGGTCGAAGTCCCGCACCACCTCGAGGCGACGGAAGCGCTGGTGATGCTGCAAGAGGTACAGCGTGCGCTCGAGGAGTGCATTCAAGTCCGCTGGCTCCATCACCCCACCGGCCCGCTCGGCCCGTGAGAAATCCAGCAGGCCGTCCACAATGTTGGTCGCGCGCCCCACCTCGCTCTCGATGATCGCGAGGTATTCCTGCGCCTTCGAATCGGGCGATGCCCCAAGGCGTGCGCTGATGACTGGGACACAGGCGCCGATGGTCGCCAGCGGATTGTTGATCTCATGCATCACGCCAGCCGCGAGCTGCCCCACCGCGGCGAGCTTCTCGGTCTGGTGCATCGCGCGCTGGATGGCACGCGTCTCGGTGAGGTCCTCGCCGATCGTGATCACGTGGGTGATCTCGCCACCGTCGAGGCGCATCGGCAACCGGGTCGTCCGGTAGACGCGCGCTTCCCCATTGGCGCCGACCACCTCCTGCTCATCCTCGAGCACCTCGCCGGCATCGAAGACGCGCGTGAAGTCCGCGCGCAGCTGCTCGGCCGACTGCCGGTGCAGTACCTCGAAGACCTGGCGGCCCAGCACCTCGGCCCGACGCAATCCCTGCGTGCCGGTCTCGCGCTTCCGATTCCAGATCACGATCCGGTAGGTACGATCCACCACGTAGAGCCCGACCGGCAGCGAGTCCACCGTCAGCCAATGGAGGCGGCGCTCGAGTTCGGCGTCGGTCGGGGGGGGGGAGTGCGATGGGGTCGCCGCGACGACCAGCGCGGCCACCGTCTCCAGAATGGGACGGCACTCGGTGACGAGTCGCTCGGACCCGATCGCTTCGAGCGTGGCGTGTCGGCCCTCGGGCCACGCGATATCGACGATACAGGTCGGGGTCCCCTCCGGCGCATGACCTGCCGCAAGGCGGTCGCCGCGGCGCTGCCCCAACACCACGCGCACTTCCTGCGCTGGCAACGCGACCCGCAACTGGTCGCACAGGGCGCGGAGCCGGTCGGCCTCCGAGGCGCTGATCGACAGTGCTCGTGCCGCTCCAGTTACCACGGCCAGCGCCGGCGGACGCAACGGCGCCGTCATATGGACGCCCTCCCCCGCCACCCTCCGAAGACCAGATGGGCCACCCGCCACGCCCCACCACGCCGCACCAGCGTGAGGTGATCACTCGCCTCGCTCTCGGTCGCAGCGCCGGACAACCGAGCGGCGGCCAGCACCCGCACCACCGCCAGATCACCATCGAGACGGATGTCGGTCCGCACCACGCGGCCCGCGGCGTCTCCGCTTCGCGGGGCCTCGGGTTCAAGGAGGACATGGCCGGGCAACAGATACCCCTCGCCCATGGCCGTGAGCGCGACCGTTGCGGCAGGCAAGACCAGCGAATCCAGGGCGCCGGTGTCCCGCGTCGCGAGGGCGGTGTAGACCGCCGTCACCAACGACTCGAGCGCTTGTTCGTCGCCTTGGCGGATGCTTCCAAGCGGCTGCCGCTCCTCCAGGTGACAGGCGGGAGCAGCAACGAGCAGGAGGCCCGTGAGGAGGTGAAGTGCTGACATTGGATGGAAGGTGCCCCGCCGCGCGTTGGGCGCAACCCCCGGCCCCCCGGGACCCACCGCCCGCCGGTGGCCGGCGGCAGGTCCCGGATCAGCCACGACGCTCAGCTGAGGGCGTCGAGCTGTTGCAGGAGTTCGGCGTTGCTGCGCTTCTCGCCGGGGTTCGGCTCGGCGAAGGCCCACCGCACCACCCCCGCCTTGTCGACGAGAATGTACGCACGGGTGGCGTGATTGCGTTCTTCCACGAGGGTACCGTACAGCCGGCTCACCGCACGGTGAAAATCACTCAGCAAGTCGATCGTCATCCGCTCCTTCGCCTTGAACTCGGTCAGCGTCGGAATCGAATCGGTACTGATGGGCAGGACGACGGTGTCCCGTCGTTCAAAGGCCGCATAGTCGGTCGAGAACTCACACATCTCGGCGGTACAGGTGCCGGTGAACGCCATCGGGAAGAAGGCGATCAGGACGTTGTGTGTGCCACGAAACGACGACAGCGTGACGCTGTCGCCGCTGGTCGAGGGCAGCGAGAAATCGGGGGCAGCGCTACCCACGGCAGGCAGGGACATCAATCGGCTCCGAGTGCGGGTCAGGAAGTGGCCGCAGCAAAGCGCCGGGCGACCTCGGTCCAGTTCACCACGTTCCACCACGCGGACATGTAATCCGGACGGCGGTTCTGGTACTTCAGGTAGTACGCATGCTCCCAGACATCGCAACCGAGAATCGGGGTGCGCCCCTCCATCACGGGCGAGTCCTGATTCGGGGTGCTCTCGATGCGCAGGCTGCCATCCGCTGCGATGCTCAGCCACGCCCACCCGGAACCGAATCGCGTGGCGCCAGCCTTGGCGAACTGTTCCTTGAACGCATCGAAGGAGCCGAAGGTCGTCTCCATCGCCTTGGCGAGCGCACCCTCAGGGGCTGACGCGCCACCCGGTGCCATGATCTCCCAGAAGAGGGTGTGGTTGGCGTGCCCCCCCCCATTGTTGCGCACCGCGGTGCGCTTGGCCTCGGGGACGCGGGTGAGATCGGCGAGGAGTGCGTTGATGGAGAGCGCAAGCAGGTCGGTGTCACCCTCAAGCGCAGCATTCAGGTTGTTGACGTAGGCCGCATGATGCTTGTCGTGGTGGATCCGCATGGTTTGTTCGTCGATGTGCGGCTCAAGGGCAGCATAGTCATATGGGAGCGGTGGGAGTTCGTGAGGCATGTGGTTGTACTCCGGTTCAGGTCAACGTGTCCGGCCGTCAATCGGCGGCCGGGTGGGACATGGGATGGTCTGCCAACGGCGCTGCCACTGCGAGGCCAGCCGCCAACACCGTGGCCAGAAGCACCTCGTCTGCGAGCACGACGGCCACTGTCAGGCCGGCTCCGACTGCTGCGGCCGTCACCCCGACGCGTACACCCGGGAAGGTAACCCGCTCCCCCGGGTGCGGGTTCCCTCGGCCGACGGGCCGCAACGCGAGTGCAACCGGCCACAAGATCACGCCGAGGGCGCCCAGCAACGCGGCGGTGCCGGGACGCACCGCGGCCAATCCCGCAAGCGCTCCCGCAGCAGCATCCCACTGGCGTCGGGCCACCGCCACAATCGCCGCCGCCGTGAGCACCATCGTCCACAACGGCATCCAGTCCCGCAGGGCGTCGGGTACCATCATGACCGCGGCCGCATGCGCAAAAGCCACGGTGATCGGCAACGTGGCTCGAGCATCCCCCATCTGATGCAACGGCCATGGGGCAAAACCACCGAGTAACGCGATCACCAGAAAGGACGCCAGCATTCGCTCACCGGCAGGCGAGACCGGTGCCGTCAGGATGTAGTCCCGCATCGGCACCAGCGGACTCCCAGCAATCGTGACGGCGAGCCAGGCAAAGGCAGTGAGTCCGATCACACCCATCAGCGCAGCGACCGGCCAGCGATGTGCGCCACCGGCCGCACGCATCCTCCACCCGCTGAGGCCGAGCAAGGCCGCCAATCCCATGGTGACGAACAGGACCGGGCCTCCGAGCACGGCGAGTATCAGGATGGCCAGCGCGGCCCACCGCTCGACGCCGCTCAAGGCAGAGGGCCTGGGCGTTGGCCATACGGTGATGGGGCGACTGCGGCGCCAATGCCGGACGAGCCGGGCGACAAGGGTCGGGGTCGCCCCGAGCGCGACGCCGAGTGCCATCGGTGTGACGAGCCCAGACAGGCCCAGGACCGCTCCCCCCCCCAGCAATGCCGGAGCCGAGGCGAGCCACGCCAGTCGCGACGTCAGGGCTTCCCAGGGGACCAGCGCTCCGCCGATCAGCAGGCCCAGCGACAAGGAGACGAACGCCCCGTTGCCTTCGCGCGCGGCATAGGACACGAGGTCTGCCAGCTCGAGCGTCCCGACGCCCACACGGAGCGCGCCCAAGGCGAGGCCCGCGAGGACCAACCGGCTGGCCGCCGCTCCCAGCCGGTCGAGCGGTGCGAGCCATGGTGCAAGTACCAGCGGCAGTACGAGCCAGGTGAGGGGGAAGGCAGGAAGTTGCAGCACCGTCAATGACCATCCACATCAAGGGAGGGCGGCACGCCCCGGGGGTGGGATTGTGTCCGCATCACGGGGAGGACGATACTCCGGGAGGTCGTCCTCCGTCACCTCTACCCCTCCGGGGCCCATGAGTCTCACGTTGCGCTATGCGGTCACCACACCCGGACGGAGCATCGTCGCCCTCGAAACCGAGGACCTGCATGTGGCGATGCATGCCACCGATGCCACCGATGCGCTCGGCGATCTCGTCCGCGCGGTGATCACGCTGCTCGAAGGGGCCGATCGCGCGTCGGTGGTGCTCGAGGATGCGCCCGGGGTGCACGAATGGAGCTTCGAGCGCGAAGAGGCGATGGTTCGCTTGCAGGTTCACAGCTGGGCGGATCGTCGCTCTGGTCGCACCGATCTGACGATGTCGCAGGAGCGGACCGTGGCCGTCACCTGCAGCCTCCAGCTTCTGGCGCGGGAACTTGTGTTGATCATGGACGTACTCTGGGTTGGGCACGGCCCCGACGGCTGGTCGCGCCTCTCGCCCCGGCACCCATTTCCCGCTCGTGAGCGCCGCCGCCTGCAGCAATTTCTCGCGGTCGCAGCGCGCCGGGGTGACGTTCCCGCCGAACCGTCGGAGGAGTAGCCATGTCACCGGTGGCTTGGGAAGCACTGTTGCTTGTCGGGGGGCTGGGAGGGTGGTTGGCCTGGGAGGCCGTCATCGAGCGCCGCCGCGACCGGCGCCTCCGGAACGAGCACACCCGACCCGACGCGTAGTCCGTCGGATCGGGCGTCAAGGTGCTCGGTCCTTCACATCACGGCGTCGTGGGGTCCACCGATGATGAGTCTGGTGGCGGGGCGACCGCGGCACTATCCGCGGCCCGCCGCTCCATCCAGACCGGCAGCGCGGCAGCGATGATCGCGCTGATCGCGTCGCGGTCCACCGTGATGGTGGTCCGTGCGCGCAGGATGCCGGCCATTCCTCCCGGCATCGGACGATAGCGCTGCCCTCCGGTCGTGACACTCTCCACATACGCAATGGCCGCAGCGGACAAGTCGCCGTTGACGACAGTGGGTCGCATCTCCTCGCGAACCGTGGCGATCGCATTGCGGAACTGCGGCGCCAGCGCCTGCCACGCACGAGGAGTGAGTTCGGACCCACCCGTCACCAGCACGTACACGATTTCGCGCTGCGCCAGCTCTCGCAGGAAGAGCGTTGCCACCGAGTCAGCCGCATTGGCGAGGCCCGCACGCTCAATGGGTGGGAGGAGGGCGACCCAGCGACGCACCTGCGCGGGGCCAAGTGCGCCACCGTCCCAGGTCACCATCGGGTCATCACCGTCAAAGACCAGCGGCTCGATTGCGCCCGCGCGGAGCCGTTCCGTCGCGCCAGCAGCGATCGTGACCTTCTTCGCCTGACTCAGCGAATCCACCCACACCGAATCGGCCCGGCGCGCAAGCCGCGGAGCGACCCATGCCTTGAACTGGGTGCGTGCCTCGGCAATCGGCGGGCGACGCAGAATGTGCAATCCCGCCGGTGAGGTCACCAACCCGCTGATTTCCCCGGGTTGCAGTCGCCACGCGGCGGTCGCGAACCGGCTCTCGGGCAGGTCGTTGCGCTGGACCGCGTTGAGAAATCCGCCGTTTTGCCGGTTCAGGGTGTCTTCCGTGACTTCACGTACCACGGCGGCAAAATCCTCACCCGCCTCCAGGCGCCGCGCGACCAACCCTGCGGCACGCGCCCGCGCATTGACGAACGTCGAATCGACGTTCTCCCAATCGACTCGCCAGAGGATGTGCTGGAACACGCGTGTCCCACCGAGTCGGGCGACCGAATCGGCCTCGGCGTCGGTAGGTTCGGGCATTGCCCGAGCGCGCCCCGCGAAGAAGTCGAGGATGGTCCCGCGAATCGCATCAGGCATCACCGCCTCGGCCACGGTCGCTGAATCCTCGAAGGACTCACTGCGCCGCAGGGCCTCGCCCATCGCGGCACCTTCGATGAACGCGGACACCAGCACCGAGGTCAGCGCCTCCGACGGCTGGCCCGGCGCATCGAGAAGCCACTTCTCGAGGGCGGCGCCCGGGAGGACCGCCTCACCAACCGTCACGACGGGAGCCTGGCGGGCGGCATCGCTGGAGACTGCACCCGAGCAGGCCGTGATGCTACCGAGTGCAAGGGCGGGAATGGCGAGCGCGCGAAGAGCTGTCATCGGGGCGATTCCGAGGCTGGGGGACAGGAGATCCATCAATCTATGGACATGGCAAGGTCCACGCCACGCACCCCGGGACGACGAGGTGCCCGATTGCACCACCCCCCCCTGCCCCCGAAATCCTTGGAGCGTGCCGCGCCCGGCAATATCATATGCGATGCCCCACACCCGCACCCCGTCGTCACGCCCTACCATGGGGACCGTGTGGCAAGAAACCCGTGACCTGATTCAGCAGCACCGGCTGCGTCTCCTGTCCGGCCTCGTACTGATGATCATCAGCCGGGGGGCTGGGATGGTCCTCCCGGCCTCGTCCAAGTACGTCATTGATTCGGTCATCATCGACCAGGCCTTCGATGCGCTGGGGACCCTCGCCCTGATCGTCGGGGTGGCAACCGTGGTGCAGGTCAGCGCAAACTTCGGACTCTCCCAACTCCTCGGTGTGGCGGCGGAACGGGTGATGGCCGATATGCGCACCCGGATCCACGCCCACGTCCTGCGTTTGCCGGTGGCCACGATTGATGCCACCAGGACGGGTGCGCTGGTCTCACGCATCATGACCGATACCCATGGGGTGCAACACCTCATCGGTACCGGGCTCATTCATCTGATCGGCGGCCTCCTCACTTCCCTCGCGTCCCTCGCCGTCCTCATCTGGATCGACGCGCGCATCACCGCCGCGGTCCTGCTGGTGATGGCCATCCTAGGTGTCGCGCTGTTCGCCACGTTCTCGTTTCTCCGGCCAGTCTTCCGAGATCGGGGGCAACTCATGGCCATCGCCACGGGACGCCTCACGGAAACGCTCGGTGGGATCCGGATCGTCAAGACCTATGCGATGGAGGACCGTGAGGCCGCGGCCTTTGCCGGCGACATGGACGCGCTGGCGGACAATGGGAAACGGTCGGTGATGGGATGGTCCGTCGTGAACGCTTTGGTACTCCTGGCCATCGGCGCGATCGGCGTCGTGCTGATCCTGATGGGTGGGGAGGCCTACCGCACGGGCACCGTCACCCTCGGCGACCTCGGGATGTACTTGCTGTTCACCGGACTGGCCACAGCGCCGCTGATCCAGATGACCCAGGTCGGGACGCGGGTGACCGAGGCCTTCGCCGGATTGGACCGCATCCGGACCCTGTTGAACACCCCGACCGAAGACGAGGACGAATCCACCCGGCAGCCGGTGCCCGCCCTGCGGGGCGAAGTGCGATTCGAGGGCGTACACTTTTCGTACGTCCCGGGTACGCCCGTCCTTGAAGACATCAGCTTCGAGGCGCCAGCCGGGACCACCACTGCGCTGGTCGGTCCGAGCGGAGCTGGCAAGAGCACCCTGCTGAGCCTGCTGACCACCTTCGACCATCCCTCGGCCGGCCGCATTCTGGTTGACGGCCTTGACCTCGGCGCGCTGCGTCGGGGGGACTACCGTCGACAGCTCGGTGTTGTCTTCCAGGAGACCTTCCTGTTCGACGGCTCGATTTTCGACAACATCCGCTTCGCACGACCGGACGCGACGCCTGCCGAGGTGCATGCGGTGGCCCGCGCCGCGCACTGTGAGGAATTCATCGACGCCCTCCCGCGCGGCTGGGATACGGTCGTCGGAGAACGCGGGGTGCGCCTCTCCGGTGGACAGCGTCAGCGTGTGGCCATCGCGCGCGCCATTCTGGCGAACCCGGCCATCCTGCTGCTGGACGAGGCGACGGCGAGCCTGGACAGCGAGAGCGAAGCGCATGTGCGGCACGCCTTGGCGACGCTGCGTCAGGATCGGACCGCGTTCGTCATCGCGCACCGACTCTCCACGATTCGATCCGCTGATCAGATTCTCGTTCTCGAACAGGGACGCATCGTGGAGCGCGGACGTCATGACGACCTGCTCGCGCATGACGGCGTGTATCGACGGCTGCACGACCACCAACAGGCGCTGGTGAGTGACCGCTTCGTGAATCCGGGTGAGCTGATGTCAGGTGTGGTTGATCCGTGACCGACGTTGTGGCACAGGCGGGACCACGAGCAGTCGCACCGCTGCGACCGGGGGATCATGTCGTCGTCGTCGGGGCGGGCCCTGCCGGGCTTACGGCGGCCTATCTGTTGAGCCAAGCCGGCTACCGCGTCACGGTCTTCGAGGGTGATACGCTTGTCGGGGGCATCTCCCGCACCGCCCACTATCGTGGCTTTCGGTTCGACATTGGCGGCCACCGGTTCTTCACCAAGATCGCACCCGTGCAGGCGCTCTGGGAGGAGATCCTCGGCGACGAATTCATCTGGGTCCCCCGGCTGTCGCGCATCCATTACGACGGGACGTACTTCAATTACCCGCTCAAGGCGACCAACGCGTTGCGTGGCGTCGGTGTGGTGAACGCGGTCCGGATTGTCATCAGCTACCTGCAGGCGCGGCTGTCGCCGAGCCCGCGCGAGGACACCTTCGAAGAGTGGGTGACGAACCGCTTCGGACAACGGTTGTACGAGATCTTCTTCAAGACCTACACGGAGAAGGTCTGGGGGATTCCCTGCACCGAGATTCGCGCCGAGTGGGCAGCCCAGCGCATTCAAGGCCTGTCGCTGGAGAAGGCGCTGCTGAACGCGGTGGCCCTCAACAAGCGCTCTGACGACATCAAATCGCTGATCCACCAGTTCCGCTATCCGCGCCTCGGCCCCGGTCAGATGTGGGAGGCCTGCGCCGAGCGCATCGAGGCGATGGGCAACCGGGTGCTCATGCAGCACCGCGTGACCCAGGTGGAGGTGGCGGATCAACGGGTGGTGGCCGTGCATGCCGAGTCACCCGAGGGACCCGTGCGTGTCGCGGCAGACCACGTCATCTCGACCACCGACTTGCGCACGCTGGTCGGGGCCATCACGCCGCCGGTGGCACCAACCGTTGCCACGGCAGCCGCCGGCCTCCGCTATCGCGACTTCGTGACGGTGGCGGTGATCATCGACCGCGATCACCTCTTTCCGGACAATTGGATCTACGTGCACACGCCCGGGGTGCAGGTCGGTCGGATCCAGAACTTCAACAACTGGAGCGCGGCCATGGTCCCGGTACCGGGGCAGACCTGCCTCGGCCTCGAGTACTTCTGCTTCGAGGGAGACGGACTCTGGACGATGCCCGACGATGACCTGCTGGCCCTCGCCCGACACGAGTTGGAGGTGCTGGGACTGGTCTCGCCCGACCTGGTGCGCGACGGCACCGTGATCCGCCAGCGCAAGGCCTATCCGGTGTACGACGCAGCCTACCGCGACCATCTGGACGTGATTCGGGGTGCGCTCGACGGCCTCCCGAACCTGCACACCGTCGGGCGCAACGGGATGCACAAGTACAACAATCAGGATCACTCGATGTTGACGGCGATGATGGCCGTCTGGAACATGCAGGGGGCACGCCACGATGTCTGGGCGGTGAACACGGACTTCGAGTATCACGAGGAGCAGCGGGTGGAGCCGCGTCCCGCATGACGTCCCCCCCCCGCCTCTCCGTGATCGTGCCGACCCACCGTGCCGAGGCCACGTTGCCGCAGGTGCTGGCGGCACTCAGGGGGGGGGACGATCCCGGGGTCGCCTGGGAACTCATCGTGGTGGATGACGGCAGCGGCATGCGGGGCCTCGACGACACGACCCGCTGCGCCGCCGCGCACGGCGCCCGCCTGGTGGCCCTCCCTCCCCCCCCCGGCGGTCCGGGGCGGGCGCGCAACGCCGGGGCCCAGGTCGCCAGCGGCGAGTGGCTGCTCTTCGTGGATGCCGACGTCGTGGTCCACCGCGACGCGCTGCGTCGCCTCTGGCAGGCCATCGCGGCGCACCCCGAGATGGGGGCGATCTTCGGGGCCTACGATGGACAGGTGAGCGGGCAGCGCCTGGTGTCGCGCTACCGCAACCTGTTGCACCGGCGGGTGCACCTGCAGGGCGCGGGCGAGACGGAGACGTTCTGGGCCGGCCTCGGGGCCGTACGGCGTGACTGGTTCACGAAGGTGGGGGGATTCGACATCGACCGCTTTCCGCGTCCGCAGGTCGAAGACATCGATCTTGGCTACCGACTGCGTGACGCGGGCGCCCGCATCCTGCTCGAGCCGTCGATGGCGGGCACGCACCTCAAGGAATGGCGGTTGGGACAGATGCTCCGGACCGACTTCCGGGATCGTGCCGTGCCCTGGATGCGTCTCCTGCTGACCCGGCGCGGGCGGGTGCGACCTTCCCTGAACATCAGCCGGACCGAGCAGGTAAAGGTTGCCCTCGCGGGAGCCATCCTGACCTCGATGGTCGTCGCCCTCCTGGTGGGATCATCGTGGCTGGGGTGGACTGCCGTGGCCTTGCTCGCGGCGCTCCTCGTCAGCAACCTTTCCACGTGGATCTGGTTTGCTCGAGTAGGTGGCCTCGGTTTCGCCGCGGCCATCGTGCCCCTGCAATTGTGGCATTATGGATCGAGTGCGGTCGCAGTGGTCATCGCGGTGCTGGGCCACCTCATCGCACCAACCTCGATCCGGAGCCCGGAGTCCCATGCCTGACTCGCTCTCCCTCGCCTTCGCCCCGCTGCACAAGCGAGCCTTCGGCCTGGCGATCGCGACCACTGGTGCGGCGATGGTATTCCTCGCCACCGCGATTGCCGTGCTGCGCGGGGCGGCATTCACGTTGCCGCTCGAGTTGCTGGCCCAGTATTTCCCCGGCTACGCGGTCACGTGGAGCGGCGCTGCGATGGGCGCGGCATGGGCCGCGATGATCGGGTACGTCGCCGGATGGCTCCTGGCCCTCGCTCGCAACACGATGCTCGCCATCATGCTCTTCACGGTCCGCACGCGTGCAGAACTTGCGACCACTCGCGACTTTCTGGATCACATCTGATGGTGCGCGCTCGTCCCGTGCCCCTGGAGGCTCCCTGATGGATTCCCGCCCGCCGGCATCAGAGCTGGAAACGGCCGTGTTGCGCCTCAATGCGCGTGCCTGGGGGATGGCTTTCGGGCTGCTCGGCGGGCTCGCGCTCTGCATCGCCACCCTGGTGCTGGTCCTCAAGGGCGGTCCCGACGTCGGCCAGCACCTCGGCCTGTTGGCCAATTTCTTCCCGGGATACCGCGTGACCGGCCTCGGAGCCGTGTTGGGATTCGGATACGGCTTCGTGACGGGCTACATCGTGGGGTGGTTGATCAGCACCGTCTACGGGCGGGTCACACGATAACGGACGCACACGGAGGGCATCCGGACCGACGCCACGCACGCCCTCCGCTCACCTCGGGGTCGTGTGCATGCGCGCCATTCTGACCTACCACTCGATCGACCCATCCGGGTCGGCGGTCTCGGTGCATCCTCACTCGTTCGCCCGCCAGCTAGAATGGCTCGTGCGAGATGATGTCCGGGTCGTCTCGCTGGACGCCCTTCTCGCGCTCCCTCCCGACGCCAACGCCGTGGCCATCACCTTCGATGATGCGCTCGCCAACATCGCCACCGATGCCGCGCCCCAGTTGGCGGCGCACGGCTGGACTGCCACCGTCTTCGTCCCGACACGGCACGTCGGTCGCGACAATCAATGGCAGGCGCTCGGGCAACATCGCGTGCCTCTGCTGCCGCTGCTCAGCTGGGACGGGCTTGGTCGGTTGGCTGATGCGGGCTGGACGGTCGCGGCTCACACACGACACCACGCCCGCCTGCCATCCTGCTCCGATCCGGAACTGGCCGACGAACTGAGCGGGGCCGTCGAGGACATCGCCACTCATCTCGGGACGACTGCCCGGTGGCTCGCCTACCCGTTTGGCGATGTGAACCCACGCGTCCGCGATGCCACGGCGCAGTGGTTTGCGGGCGCGTGCACCACCGCGTTGCGTCCCCTCGGCGCAAGGGACGACCCGCTCGCCCTGCCACGCCTGGATGCGTACTACCTCACGCCCAGCGTCTGTGGCTGGTCGTGGGGGGGGGAGAGGATGCGTCGGTATCTTGGCGTCAGGCGCCTGTTGCGGAACGCACGGTCCTGGGTGGCCGCGCGATCACCGGGGAGCCGCTGAGGCCTCTCCACGCCGCCGCCAGCGCGCCCATCGATGCTGCATCGCGGACTGCAGGCGGGTGGGAATGGAACGCACCAGAAGCCACGGCACATTGACGACCGGCCCAGCGGACCGAGCCACGTCCGGGAGGTGCTTCGCGATCAATTGCTGGTACGGTGAGGCGTCGGGATACCGTGCGGCCGGATCGATGCGAAAGTGCCGCCACTGCTGCGCCCAGAGGTGAATGGTACTGGCCCCATCGGGGAGCGGCCCGGGACGCACGAGATTCCAGAACTGGCCTGCCGCGACCGGATAGAGGACCGACGGCGGTACCACGGTCCCTTCCATTCCGAGCGCCTGGACGGCACGTGTCAGAAGCCTCGGACCGGTTTCGCCCCAGCGGACGCGATCACGGTCGGCGCGCTCCGCCGCTTCCAGGCAGTACGCCATCAGGGGGCTGCCAACAGGTGCGTGGATAATCGCGTTCTCGACCAAGAGACGTCCCGACGACGACGACGTCCCGACGACGTGTTCCGATGCAAACCGCAAGGGCTGCATGGCCACGACATCGAGATCCACCCACCAGCCACCCTGCGCGTGCAGCATCGCGTACCGAAACACGTTCGCAAATCCGGAGGGGCTCCCCGCCCCGAATCCGGTCCGATACGTGAAGATCGCCGAGTCCGGCAGGATCTCGCGACCATCGCGGATCGATGTCCCCTCGGGGACGCCGGCGCACGGTCCATAGAGGTACAGATGGAAGGGATGCCCGTGGTCAAGAAACGACTGGATCGTCAGCCGTTCGAGGGCACCCAGATGGTCTCCAATCCACATGGACTGGACAACGGGAGAGGTCGACATCGGGCCACGCAGGGTTGGGAGGGTTCGGTTCGCCGATTGTTGCTGCGCCACCCGCAAGATAAGTTGCAGTCCATGTTCCCCACCGCCATCGCCTCACCTTCCTGCCCTACCAAGGCCTCCGGTCGCCGCGGTCCACCCCGGCGGTGAGGCATGGCAATCTCCTCGACGAAGCCCGGGCCTTCGTCGGATTCGTCGCGGGGATTCCGCGCTTCGTGCGTACCGGGATGACACCGGCCGAGGCGGAGGCCGTCCTGCGAGCGCGGATCGCCAACCGCGCCACGAACCTGCTGCAGACCATCCACGGTCGCATCTTTGCCAATCCCGCAAGTCCGTATCATCGGATGTTGGCGCTCGCCGGGTGCACCATGGCCGACCTCGAGCATGCGGTGCGGGCGCGGGGGGTCGAGGCAGCGCTGCGGGAGCTGCACGCCGCGGGGGTGTATGTCAGCTTCGAGGAATTCAAGGGTGAAGTGCCGATCGTCCGCGCTGGTGAGGAGATTCCCGTGCGTGAGGGGTCCTTCGACAACCCGCGCGCGACGGCGTACCTCGCCACCTCCACCGGCGGCACCACCGGGCGACCCCGACGCATGATGCTCGATCTGGAGAAGCTCGCCGGGGGCCTGCCGCACCACGTCTTCCTCATGCACGTCGAGGGCGGCACCGATGTCCCGCGGATTCGCTGGTGGGACCTGCCGCCCTCGCCCGGAATGGGTCTCGCCCTGCGGGCCGCGGCGGCACGCGAACGCCCCGCGCACTGGCTGACCGCCGTCTGGCCCGGCCACGGCGTGCCAGCGCGTTTCCTCTGGGCGAGCCGGGCCGCGATGCTCACCGCTCGCCTCGCCGGCGCGCGGGTGTCGTGGCCGCAGCATGTGCCGATGGACCGCGCACATGACATCGCCGTGCTCGCGCACGACTTGCTGCGCCAACACGGTCGGTGTCATGTGCGAGGCAGTGTCAGCCGGATGGTGCGCGTGGCGGTGGCGGCCCGCGAGGCCGGTCTCGACCTGACCGGTGCGACGATGATGGGGGGAGCAGAGCCCCCGACACCCGCCAAGGTGGCCGAGATCGAGGCGAGCGGGGCGACCTTCACATCGGCCTATCACTTCTCCGAAGTGGGCATGGCCGGCATCCACTGCAGCACGTCGTCGGATCCGAATGATCAGCATCTGCTCCGGGATCATCTCGCCCTGATTCAGGCACCACGCACGGTGCCTGGCTTCGGAATGGAAGTCC
>JAABRY010000013.1 GCA_011390645.1 Gemmatimonadota bacterium | reverse complement strand
TCACCACCCTGCTCGACTCGGCCTCGAAACTGCTCTTGAACGTCGAAAGCGACGACTACGGCACCGTGGAGACGCGCGAGTGCGGTTGTCCATGGGGTGCGCTGGGTCTGACCGATCACGTCTCCGGCATTCGCAGCTTTCGCAAACTGTCCGGTGAGGGGGTCACCCTGATCGGCACCGACATCGAACGGATACTGGGCGAGGTACTACCGCGTGCCCACGGTGGATCCGCCGTGGACTACCAACTCCTCGAGGAGGAGGGCGCACACGGCCTGACGCGAGTCACCTTGCTGGTGGACCCGCGTCTCACCCTCGCTGACGATCAGGCACCCGCCGCGACCTTCCTGCAGGCGATCGAAGCGATGGGGATGCGGGCCGGGATCGCACATGCACTCTGGCAACAGGCCGGCACCCTTCAGGTGCGGCGTGAGGCACCCCGCTGGACTCCCCGGGGCAAGTTGATGCCCCTGCACCTCGATCGGTGGCAGCAGTGACGACTCGACAGTTCGCGCAATTCCTTCTCGCCACCACCCTTGTTGCCTGTGGATCGCCGCCGAATGACGGCACTGCCACGCGCCCGCGACTGCGGGTGGCCGTCCAGGCCTCACTTGGTCCCGCGCCGATCCACATCGCCGCCGCCGAAGGTTACTTCGAGGACGCGGGCCTCGAGGTGGAGTTGATCGAGATGCGGGCGATCGAAGGACGCCTGACTGCCGTGCTGACGGGTCAGGTGGATGTCACCTCCGGCCTGGTGGCGCTTGCTGACCTCGCGGCGATGCAAGCCGGCGCACCGATCCGGATGGTGGCAGACCGAGGCACCCTGCTGGCGGGACGTTCGTGTCCGTATCTCGGATTCGTTCTCCGTCCGGGCCTCGACACCGCCACCGCTGCACCGCTGATCCGCCGTGCCAGCGTCGCCCGCGAGGGCCCCGGCCTCTACCTGCTTGATCGCCTCCTCGAGTCACGCGGCGGCGTGTGGGACAGCGTGGACATGATCCCGCTCCTGTCGTCCGCGCGACCGGAAGCGATCGGAAAGGGGATGGTGGATCTCATCGAGCTGCCGGAACCACAGCTTCCGGAAGCCGTCCGCCAAGGAACGTTCTGGCTCGACGGCGCCGACGTCGTTCCCGGCATGCAGTGGGGGACGATCATTTTCGGTGAACGCCTGCTCGGGCCTGACCGTGATCTCGGCCTCCGCTTCATGACCGCGTATCGCCGGGGCATCCTCCGGTACAACGAAGGCAAGACGCCGAGCAACGTGGCCACCGTCAGCTCCTCGACCGGACTAGACTCCCTGGGCGTGGCTAACGCCTGTTGGCCGGCGGTTCGCGAGGACGCCCGCCTCGGGTTGGAGAGCATCATGGAGTACCAGGCGTGGGCCGTCCGTCGCGGGTTCCTGAAAGAGCTCGCCACGGCGGACCAACTCTGGGATTCGACCTTCGTCGTCGCCACTGACAGCATCATTGCCACATATCGCCCTTCATCCACCACTGCTGCGGATCCGGATACCCCATGATGTCAAATTGCCTGCGGGGCACCCGCCTCGCCTGCGTGCTCGCCCTGAGTTTTCCCGCATCGATCATCGCCCAGCAGCGTCCGGACAGTGCGCGCGCCTCCCGAGATTCGGCGCGCGCGGCCGAACGAATCATGCTCGATGCGATCACGGTCACCGCAACGCGTACCAGCAGTGCCGTGCGCGACCTGCCCGCGAAGGCGACCGTGCTCGGTGCGGAGGCGCTGCGCAATACGCCGGCGGCCTCGGTCCCCGGGCTGCTGCTGCAGCTCCCCGGTTTCACGCTCGGGAACTTCGGGCACCCGCTCACGCAGCGGCCCGAGCGCTCCTCTGGATCGTTCCGTGGTCTCGGAGGCACGTCGGCCAGTCGAGCGCTGGTCCTGCTGGACGGCATTCCGGTCAACGATCCCTTCAACTCGTATGTGCGGTGGTCTCGCATCCCCCTCCCGCTCGTCGAGCGTGTCGAAGTCGTCCATGGTGGCGGTGCGATGGCGTGGGGTAGCCGTTCGCTCGGGGGGGTGATCAACATGATCACGGCCCGGCCCGGTGCCCCGCGCCTCGAGGTCACCGTTGAGGGGGGGGGACTCGCCACGTATCGTGCGGCCGTGGCGGCAAGCGGGTCAGTGGGCAAGCTTGGCGTGATGGTCGCCGGAGACCTGA
>JAABRY010000127.1 GCA_011390645.1 Gemmatimonadota bacterium | reverse complement strand
TTTGCTGGCGCGGCCTTCGAGCAGTCGCAACAACTCCTGGCCGATTCCGGAACGGTGTACCGCGTGCTCGTGGCCGCAGAGCAGGCCGTCCTCCGTATCGAGGACCAAGGCTGGGTCGAAGCGATGGTCGGGCATTCGCTGGCCGCCGAACAACTGCCACTCCCACCTGTTCTCGTCGAGCTCGGTCAGAACCTGATCGCGTCCTGTCCGGTGAGCGGTGTGCTCGTCGCCGGATCGATGGTCGAGACGGCGGCGATCTGGGGCACCCGCCTCGCCTCATCCGACCGCGACGACCTCCTGCTGATCCGTCCCGATCTCTACGATTGGGATGCTCGCTACCGTGTGCGGATGGCCGAAGCGCTCGGGGTGCCGATCGACCTCGAGCTCCCTGCGGCGCTTGCCGCCGTCGCGACGCGCCGTGCGGTATGTCTCACGCCGGCGGTGGATTCGATCACCGCGCCCGCCTTGGCATGGCAGCCGCTGCATCTGGTGCTCGCATCGGTTCCGACGGGAGCCGACCCCGCCGTGGCGCTCAGCGTCCATCAACTCGCCCGCACGGGGCACGCCGGGTCCGTCTGGACCTCCGCGGCACGCGATGTCTACGACCTGGCCGCTCGTCGCAACAAGGCCCTCTGCCAGACGTTGCTCGCCTCGGGCGACACGCCCGGCTTGCCATCCATCGCCGCCTGCCCGCAATGACCCCACCGATCACGCGTGTTCTGGTCGCGAACCGCGGCGAGATTGCCGTGCGCATCATCCGTGCGTGTCACGCCGAGGGACTCGAGGCGGTTGCGGTCTACTCTGACGCCGACCGCCACGCACCATTCGTCGCCTTGGCGGATCATGCCGTCCGCCTCGGCCCCGCACCGTCGGCGGAGAGCTATCTCCGAATCGATGCGATCCTCGCAGCGGCCAAGGATATGGGCGCGCAGGCCATTCATCCGGGGTACGGCTTCCTGTCGGAGCGTGCCCCGTTCGCCAGGGCGATCGAAGAGGCCGGACTCATTTTTGTCGGGCCGCCCTCGAGCGCGATCGAGGCGATGGGGGACAAGACGGCCGCACGCCGGCTGATGCAGGCCGCTGGGGTCCCGATCGTGCCCGGCGCGGTCCAGCCGCTCTCGGATCCGGCCGAGGCTGTCGAGGTCGCGCAGCGCATCGGATACCCGGTGCTGGTGAAGGCAGCCGCCGGTGGGGGGGGGAAGGGGATGCGCGTGGTGCATGACCCCGCCGACCTCGCCGCCGCGGTGACCAGTGCATCGAGCGAGGCGCTCAAGTCCTTCGGCGATGGCAGCGTCTACCTCGAACGCTTCGTCGAACGACCCCGCCACGTCGAGATCCAGGTCCTCGCCGATCACCAGCGGACCGTGCATGTGGGCGAGCGTGAGTGCTCGGTCCAGCGTCGACACCAGAAGGTCGTCGAGGAAGCACCGTCGGTGGCGGTGGATGCGGCACTGCGCGAGCGGATGGGTGCTGCCGCGGTCGCCGCGGCGCAAGCCGTTGGCTACCGAGGGGCAGGGACCTGTGAGTTCCTGCTGGCCGACACCGGCGAGTTCTTCTTCCTCGAGATGAACACGCGCATCCAGGTCGAGCATCCCGTCACCGAGTTGGTGTACGGCGTGGACCTGGTACGCGAGCAGTTGCGCATCGCGCAGGGCCTCCCGATGACGCTGCCGCACGGACCACTGGTCCCCAACGGCTGGGCCATCGAGTGCCGGATCACCAGTGAGGATTCCGCCAACGGGCTGCTGCCGAGCAGCGGCGTCATCCGGGCCCTCACCGTCCCCGAGGGCGAGGGGATTCGCTGGGACAGCGGCGTGGTCGAGGGCAGCGAGGTGACGCTCTTCTACGACTCGATGCTCGCGAAGCTCATCGTGCACGCGGCAGATCGTCCCGCAGCGATTGCGCGGATGCGTGAGGCCCTGGACGAGTTGCTGATCGTCGGTGTCGCAACCAACGTCGCCTTCCAGCGACGGCTGCTCGCGCATCCCGACTTCATCAGTGGGGCGATCGACATCCAGTTCCTGGACCGACATCCCGAGCTGCTCAGCACCAGTGACACCGCGGCCATTCCGATCGAGGTGGCACTCGCCGCGGTGTTGCTCGAGGAGGAGCATCGTCAGGCACGCCGAAACGCGGGGGAAGCCCACGCCGCTCGCCCGTCGCGCTGGGGCACGGCACTCGAATGAGCGCGGGACCGGAGGTCACGATTCGTTCCATCGCCGGGGGGGGGGACGGTGTCGGCACGCTCCCCGATGGGCGCACCGTGTTCGTGCCGCGCACCGCCCCCGGTGACACCGTGGCACTGGCCGATGTGCGCACCCATGCCCGTTTCGCGCGCGGCCGTGTTGACCACATCATCACACCGGGTCCCGGCCGCGCCCCCCCCCCCTGCATGCACTACACGCGCGACGCCTGCGGCGGCTGCCAGTTGATGCATCTCGACCTCCCGGAGCAACGTGCGATCAAGGGCCGCATCGTCGGCGATGCACTGCGGCGGATCGGACGGCTCGACCTTCCCGATCCAGAAGTGTACCCTGCGCCCTCGCCACTCGGGTACCGCGCGAAGGTCACCTTCACCGTGCGGCAGGGTCGGATCGGCTATCACCGCGTAGGTCGTCCCGACGAAGTCTTCGAGGTCGAACAGTGCCTGATCGCGCGCCCGTCCGTCACGGCGCTCCACACCGCGCTGCGCAATGCCCGGCAGCATCTGCCGCCCGATGCGGCGCGCGTCGTGTTGCGGGAGGATGCCGATGGCCATCCGCATCTCGTCGTCGAGACGCCGGGTGGTCGGGCGTGGACCGGTGGCGCCGCACTGGCGCGTGCGCTCGCCGCTGCGGGTGTGGCAGCCACTGTGTGGTGGCATCCTGAGGATGGTGCGCCACGCGCGATGGGTGGCACTGACACGCCATGGCCAGCCACCATCTTCGAGCAGGTGCACCCGGAGATGGGACGCACTGTCCGTGCGGCAGCACTCGAAGCGCTCGGGAGCGTCGGTGGCCAGGTGGCGTGGGATCTGTACGCCGGCATTGGCGACGCCACGGTGGAGCTCTTTCGCGCGGGGGCAGCCGTCACCAGCGTCGAGTCTGATCCACGTGCAGTCGCCATTGCCACCACGCGCGGACCGATGGGTCCACAGCGGCTCGTGGGCCGTGTGGAGGATCGGCTGCGCGAGTTGCCCGACCCGGACGTGATCTATACCAATCCGCCGCGCACCGGAATGGACGCGCGAGTCACCGAGGCGATCGCCAGTTCCGGCGCACGGCGCATCGGGTACGTGTCGTGCGACCCTGCCACCCTGGCGCGCGACCTCGCCCGGCTCGCGGCCACGCATCGCGTGATCGGGGTCATGGCGTTCGATCAATTTCCGCAGACGGCGCACGTCGAGTGCGTGGCCACGCTGGAGCACCGATGACCTGGTTTGTCACCGTCAACGATCGCACGCTGGAAGTCACGCGCGACGGCGACGCCTTCGTGGTAGACGGCGTGCGCGTGCCGGCCACGCTGGTCCGCACGCCGGGGCGGGCAGAACTGCGCCTCACGCTCGATGGTCGCGCCGTCGTGCTAGGGCTTGATGGGCATTCACCGTCCGGGTGGCGCGTGATGCACCAGGGGTTGCTCCATGAGGTCCGGGTCGAGGACGAGCGCACGCGTGAACTCCGTTCGCGTGCTCCTGTCCCCAAGGGCGCCGGTGGACCGGTGCAACTCAAGGCGCCCATGCCGGGGCTGGTCGTGCGAATCGCCGTGCGCGAGGGCGAACAGGTCCAGGCAGGCGCGGGTCTGGTGGTCCTTGAGGCGATGAAGATGGAGAACGAACTCAAGGCGCCACGTGCCGGGGTGGTGCAGGGGATCCGGGTGAATCCAGGACAGACCGTCGAGAAGGGCGCCGTGCTCTTGCAACTGGGGGACGTGTAGTATTCACGGATGATCCTTCCGGCCATGATGCTCGCCGTGGCGATGCAGGCACCCGACAGTTCCCAATCGCTGCCACCCCTTCCCGCTGCCACAGCGGTCGAGTGGACTGAGTCCGGTCGCCTGGCCGACCAGCTCCTCAGCCCATACTGCCCGGGACTCACACTCTCGAACTGCCCCAGCCCCTCGGCGGACTCACTCCGGCGGGTCATTCACAGCCAGTTGGTCGCAGGGCAGACCAGTGATCAGGTGGTCGCCGGTCTCGTCGAGGACTTCGGCGAGGGGATCCTCGGCGCACCCCCGGCGCGTGGGTTTGCCCGCGTGCTCTGGATCGCGCCGTGGGTGGGGATGGTGGTCGGCTTCCTGATCATCAACTGGCTGGTGCGCAGGCGTCGGACGGCCCCGGCAGTCGCAGCACCCGCGGCGTCGGCGCTGTCCGCTGCAGATCAGGAGCGGCTCGACAAGGCGATGCGCGACGTGCAGTAGGTGGGTGTTGGGGTGGCTTTCTGCGTTCAGCAGGAGGGGGCGTCGCTTCGCGACGTGGAGAACGGCAGGGAGGCGGTGCGCCCTCGCTCCCCGCGCTGCGGAGCAGCGCCCCAAGTCCCCCTGAGCCGCGCAGCGGCGCCCCTTGTTATCATCCAATATCCAACATCCAATATCCCGCGCACGGAGCCCCGCCCCATGCCAGTGTCCTTCACAGTCAACGGCCGTGCCACCACCGTGGACGTCGCCCCCGAGATGCCACTGCTCTGGGTGCTCCGCGACACCCTCGACCTCAAGGGGACCAAGTTCGGCTGCGGCCTCGCCCAGTGCGGTGCTTGTACCGTGCATCTCGACGGTTCGCCCGTTCGCTCCTGCTCGACGCCGGTGAGTGCCGCTGAGGGGAAGCGGGTCACCACCATCGAGGGCCTGTCCGACGACGGCTCGCATCCGCTGCAGGAAGCATGGGTCGAGGTGGATGTCGCCCAGTGCGGCTACTGCCAAGCCGGGCAGATCATGTCGGCCGCCGCGCTCCTCGCTGAACACCCGAAGCCAACTGACGAGCAGATCGACGCCGCGATGAACGGCAACCTCTGCCGCTGTGCCACCTACCTGCGCATCCGCTCGGCGATCCACAAGGCGGCCGGACAGTGAGCGCCCCGATGCTCGATCGCCGCGGTTTCCTGCAGGTCACCGCCGCGGCTGGCGGTGGCCTCCTCCTCGGTGCCTGGCTCGAGCCCGCGCTCGCCAGTGCCCCCCCCACGCTCGGCAATGATTCGTTCACGCCGAACGCGTTCATCCGGATCGCCGGCGATGGCACCGTGACGATCATCGCGAAGAATCCGGAGATCGGGCAGGGCGTCAAGACCTCCCTCCCAATGACGATCGCGGAGGAACTCGACGTGCGGTGGGAGGATGTGCAGATCGAGCAGGGGGACCTCAACCCCGCCTACGGTGGGCAGGTGGCCGGTGGCAGCACCGGCACACCCACCAACTGGGAACCGCTCCGTCGCGCCGGTGCCGCGGGCCGCCAGATGCTGGTCGCCGCCGCTGCTGCGACATGGGGCGTCGCCGAGAGCGAGTGCACCACCCGCGACGGTCGCGTGCATCACGCGGCCAGCAACCGCTCGCTCGGCTATGGCGAGCTCGCCGCGCGTGCGGCGACCCTCACCGCGCCGGATCTGCGCACCGTCGCGCTCAAGCCGCCTGCGGAATACCGGATCATCGGGAAGCCCATCGGCAGCGTGGACACCCCAAGGATCGTGCGCGGGGAGCCGATCTTCGGGATTGACGTGACCCTTCCCGGGATGCGATACGCGGCTTTCGAGAAGTGTCCCGTCTTTGGCGGGAAGGTGGCGGACGCCAACCTCGATGCCATCCGCGCGATGCCCGGCGTCCGCGCCGCCTTCGTGGTGGACGGCGGTACCAACCTGAGTGGGCTGCTCGGCGGCGTCGCGATCGTCGCGGATTCCTGGTGGGAGGCGCAGCAGGCGCGCAAGCAACTGGACGTGACCTGGGTCTCGGGCGGCACCGAGCTGCAGGGCAGCGCGGTGTTCGCGCAGCAGGCCTCGGCACTCATGGCGGGCACGCCCCAGCGCACGCTCCGGCAGGATGGCGACGTTCCCGCCGCACTTGCGGGCGCGCACCGCACCGTCACCGCGGACTATCACTACCCGTTCCTCGCGCACGCCACGCTCGAACCGATGAACTGCACCGCCTGGTTTCACGACGGCAAGATGGAACTCTGGGCGCCAACGCAGAATCCGGGCAGTGGGCGGCAACTCGTCGCGACCACACTCGGCATCGCACCCGACGACGTCATCGTCCACCTCGTGCGTGCGGGAGGGGGATTCGGTCGTCGCTTGGCCAACGATTACATGGTCGAGGCCGCGTGGATCGCCCGTCAGGTCGGTGAGCCGGTCAAGCTGCTCTGGTCCCGCGAAGACGACACGCGTCACGACTTCTATCGCCCCGCTGGTTGGCATCGCCTCACGGGTGCCGTGTCGGCCGCGGGCGATGTCACCGCGTGGCACCAGCACTTCATTTCGTTCGGGGAAGGGGAGCGTTTCGCGCAGGGTGCGTCAATGAGTGCCACCGAGTTCCCGGCGCTGTTCGTCCCCAACTTCAGGCTTGATGCCTCCGTGATGCCGAGCGGCGTGCCCACCGGCTTCCTCCGTGCGCCCGGGAGCAATGGCCTCGCGTTCGTCTCGCAGTCCTTCATTGACGAGCTCGCGCACGCCGCAGGTCGGGACCCTGTCCAGATGCGCCTCGCACTGCTCGGTCCGCCCCGCCTGGCGATGGATGGCGAGCGAGCCGTGTACGATGGCGGCCGCATGCGTGCGGTGCTCGAGGCGGTCGCACAGCGCTCCGGGTGGGGGCGCGCGATGCCGACCGGCCGCGGGATGGGTGTGGCGTTCCACTTCTCGCACCGCGGCTACTTCGCAGAGGTGGTGGATGCCAGTGTCGCGGCCGATGGCGCCGTCACCGTGCACAAGGTCTGGGTGGCCGGCGACATCGGGCCGATCATCATCAACCCGAGCAATGCCGTGAATCAGGTCGAGGGGTCGGTGATTGACGGGCTGTCAGAGATGTTTGCGCAGGAAATCACCGTCACCAACGGGCAGGTGGACCAGCAGCACTTCGGTGACTTCCCGCTGCTCCGCCTCACCGAATCGCCGCGCGAGATCGATGTGCACTTCGTGAAGTCGGACTCGCCGGTGACCGGCCTGGGTGAGCCTGCCTTGCCGCCGGTGATCCCGGCGCTCTGCAATGCGATCTTTGCCGCGACCGGCCGCCGCATTCGCTCGTTGCCGCTGTCGCAGCATGATCTCTTCCCGGCCAGTTGAGCGGCAGGCACGATGAAGCATTGGCACGAGACCTCACAGGTCTTCGCGCGCCTCGCCGAGGTGTCTGCGGCTGGAGAGATCGCTGCACTCGCGACCGTGATTCGTGTGCGCGGCTCGGCGTATCGGCATGAGGGTGCCAAGCTGCTTGTTGAGGCTGACGGCCGCACGACTGGCAATGTCAGTGGTGGATGCCTGGAACTCGACGTGCGAGAGGTGGCGTTGCGCGTGATCGCCACGGGCGTCGCCGAGCGGCGCCGCTATTGCTCGGGTGCAGACCAGGAAGCGGCATGGGACCTCGGTGTCGGCTGCGAGGGTGAGGTCGAGGTGTGGATCGAGCCGGTGCGCGACGATCACGCAGGGGTGCGCGAGGCACTTGCTGGCGAACAGCCCTTCGAGGTGGTGCAACGACTCGACGAACGAGGTCGCACGCCGCGCGTCGTCGCGCCGGTCAGTGCGGATGCCTCGCATCTCCGCATCACGCCGGAGGGTGACGAATTCGTGGACGTGATGATCCCCCCCCCACGGCTGATGGTGATCGGTGCGGGGAATGACGCGATCCCATTGGTGCGCCTCGCGCTGGATGTGGGCTTCCGCGTCACGGTGGCGGATCGCCGGCCCGGCCTGCTGGAGCGCGACCGCTTCCCGGAGGCCGCGCGTCTGCTCGATGCCGACGCCACACTGCTGGCGGATGCCGCCTCGCTCGACACTGATACCTACGTCATCGTCATGACGCACCACTTCATCGACGACCGAGATTACCTCGCCGCGGTGCTTCCCACCCCAGTGCCGTACATCGGGGTGCTCGGGCCGCGCGCTCGCACCGAACGCATCCTCGGCGTGTTGGGGGCAGACGACGACCCGCGGCTTCACGCGCCGGTCGGTCTCGACATCGGGACAGACGGGGCGGAGCAGGTGGCGCTGGCGGTGGTGGCCGAGCTCCTCACGGTGCGCTCCGGCCGACCCGCGCGGTCACTGCGGGAGCGCACGGCCCCGATTCATGCCTGAGGAGTCCGGCTGCGCTGCAGTCATTCTCGCGGCCGGTTGCTCGGAGCGGATGGGCCGGGATAAGCGATTTATCGAGTGGGAGGGCGAGCCGCTGCTCCGGCGTACGGTGAGGTTCGCCCTGGAAGCAGGCCTCGATCCCGTGGTGGTGGTGCTGCGGCCCGAGGACCCCGACGTTCCTGCGCTCCTCGACGGCCTTCCATCCCACCTCGTCCCAGCGCCAGCAGCCGGTGGCCCTATCAGCGGTTCCCTCCGCGCCGGCTTGGCGGCACTCCCCGATTCCGTGGCAGGCGCCATGGTCATCCTCCCGGACATGCCCCGGGTCACTGTGGAGATGCTCCGCGCGCTCGCCGACGCCGGTGCGTCCGGCCGCTCGCGGGGGGTCGGCTCACGGTACGGGGAAGTGACCGGCCCGCCGGTCTGGTTCGCCCGGGACGCCTGGCCGCTGCTCCTCGCCGCCGAGGGCGACGGGGTAGGGAAGCGGGTGCTTGCCGAGCTCGGGGATCATGCGACTTGGCTGGAATGGCCGGA
>JAABRY010000126.1 GCA_011390645.1 Gemmatimonadota bacterium | reverse complement strand
GGCAACACGCTCAATCAGGTGGGCGCTGGCCGCGAAGGGATCGGCACGCAGGTCAACGAGAAGGCGCTGCGCATCGTGGCCGAGGACTTGCGCGCGGGCGAGCGCGCCGAAGCCTTCAATCGCTTCATCTCCGGGCCGCAGAATCTGCTCGCCTACCGCGAGTTGCGCGTGTGGGCCCGGGGGCGTGGCGAGGGATGGGATGATCGCCAGCTCCGCGCCTTCGTGAAGGTCGGTGCGGACGATCGCAACTTCTACTACTT
>JAABRY010000125.1 GCA_011390645.1 Gemmatimonadota bacterium | reverse complement strand
ATCTCGAACTGTGGCGCGAGCTGCGCGCCGAAGCGGAGACGTCGTTCCTGCGGGGCGAACAACCCAATGGCGCAGCGCTGTGCGGTGGTGATCCGGAGGCCTGGGTCGCGTGCCGTGATGGCCACCTCGTGCACCTGCGCGATCCCGCGATCAACCCGCCGAACCTCGCGGCGGTCCAGGAGCTGGCGACCGGTATCCGGCGTGTCAGCGATGGCCCGCCGCTCGCGGAGGCGGAGCTCTGGATCAATGACATCCGCTTGAGCGCCCCCCTCGCCGAGGTGGGCGTGGCGATGGCACTCTCCGGGCGACTGCAGGCCGGTGACCTCGGCACGGTCGGGGTCAGCTACGTGGCGCAGGATGGTCAGTTCCGGCAGGTCGGGCAGAATCCATCGTACCGCGGCACCAGCGTGCTGACCGGTGCCACAACCATGCAGCTCGGCCGATTCCTGTCGCCGACCCTCGGGCTGGTGGCGCCGCTGACGGTCACCTACACGCGGGCAGCCGTGCGCCCGGATCTGCTCACCGGCTCCGACTTGCGCGGGGATGCGCTCGAGGGACTCCGCCGCCCGCTCAGCACCGCGGCGAGCATGTCATTGACGGTGCGGCGCACCCTTACGAACGGTTCGTTCCTCACCAAGGCTCTCGTCAACCCGCTGACTGTCACGGGGACGTTGGCACGGGCGTCGTCCGCGACCGAGTACAGCGAGGGCGAGAACAACAACTGGAGCACGAACGTCACGTGGCAGCTCAATCCGCAGCGGGGGGCGCGCTCGCTCGGACTCGGCGGGTTGGTCAGGGGATTGCCCAACTGGCTCCGCGAGAGCGAGGGCGGGCAGGGGATCGCGCGGGCGACCGTCTCACTGGCACCCACCGCGGTCCGGGTCTCCAGCTTCCTCACACGGCAGGCGGGAGAATTCACGTCGTTTGCGGTGCCGATTCGCCGGCTTGAGGACACCGCGCTCACGCCGGTGACCACCCTGCAGCACACCTGGCGGAATGATGCCGCCGTCACCTGGCAGCCGATCGGCATGCTGACGGTCACGACCGGGTGGCAGAGCACGCGCGACCTGCGCGAGTATGCCGACTCGACCGCCCTGGGTCGGCTCGCCGGCAGCGAGCGCCGTCAGTTCGCGGGTATTGATGCCGGCGTCGAGCGTGACCGGAGCGTCAACTCCACGATCACGATTGCACCACGCATCGCCTCGTGGTTCCGGCCGCGTGCGACGACCACCAGCACCTTCATCCTGTCGCGCAACCTGACGGCGCGGAATCCCGTGCGCGTGGATGGCGATACCGCCGGTGCGTTCATCCTCCCGCAGACACTGAACAACTCGCGCTTCAGCGAGGTCGGCGCCACGGTGGAACCCGCCGTGTTGATGCGACGACTGCTCGGTGACTCCTCGGGCGTCGCCCAGTACTTCTCGCGCTTCCGGGTCCTCGACATCAGTCGCCGCCTCACGCTGCAATCGACCTATGACCTCGCGACCTTCGACCCCGGCGCAGGCTATCAATTCGCCCTCGGCGGATTGAGCGATTTCCTGCGCCAAGGCGAGAGCTTCGCACTCGGGGCCGGCGAGGTGCGCGTCACCAACGCGAGTGGCGGCTTTGACCTTCCCCTCGGGCTGTCGGCCAATGCGTCATACGCGGTGACCGAAAGCGATCGCTATCAGCGCATCGGCCCTGATCGCTTCCTGCTGGTGGAGTCGACCCAGCGCGACTGGCCCAACGCCACCATCCGCTGGTCGCGCGCGCTCCGGAACGGACCGCTCCGCCTGGTCACCTTCTCGGGCAGCCTCCGCGAGCGGGAGACCAGCAGCATCGTGCCCTCGGGGAATCCGGTCGACCCACCGGCGATCAATCGCTCGCATACGCAGCAATGGGCTCCCGACCTGCAACTCATCTTCGGGAATGGGCTCGTCCTGCTCGGGACCATCGGGCGTGATCGAGGCTCCAACGAGAACAACGGCAATCTGATCCGTCGTGACGGCGACAGTTGGACGGCCCGGGCCGACTGGTCGGTGCGCCTGCCACGCAGCGTGTCCGCGCTGCGCCGTCCGTTGCGCGCGTCGTTCGTCGCCCAGGAAGTCGATCAACGCGACTGCATCGAACTCCCCGACGTCGAGGGGTGTGAACTGATCTCGGCCGTGATTCGTCGCGAATATGGCGGGAGTCTCGAGGCGGATATCGCCGGTGTCGCCAACGGAGGCTTCACCGTCCAGTGGGTCACCAACGAACTCAAGCACCTCGACCGGAAGTCGTCGGCGGTCACGCTGACCCTGACGATTCAGGTCCCGCTCTCCTTCGGGGGCTATTGATGCGACGCCTGCTACTGATTGCCGTGCTCGGACTCGTTGCCTGTGGTACCGAGGAAGCGCCCCCCCCTCCCGCGCGCGAATTTGATGGCGCGGCCGCGATGCGTTATGCCGAAGCGCAGCTCGCGTTCGGTCCGCGGATTCCGGGGACCCCAGCGCATGCCGCGATGGCGAGCTGGCTCGACTCGCTGGCGCGTGCGAAGGCCGACAGCGTGATCACCGATCGCTGGGACCACGTGACCAGGGCCGGCGATACGTTGCCGATGGTCAACGTGATGGCGCGCTTCCGACCCGACGCCGCGTCGCGGATTCTCTACGTGGCCCACTGGGACACGCGCCCGCGGTCGGATGCGGCTGGGTCGAGCGATTCGCTCGCCCCGGTCCCTGGCGCCAACGACGGGGCCTCCGGGGTGGCCGTCCTGCTCGTCATCATGGACATCCTCGCCGCGGCACCGCCGTCAGTCGGCGTCGACCTGCTCTTTGTCGATGGCGAGGACTACGGCTCCTTCTCCCCCGAGCAATACGACGTACTGATCGGCTCGCTTCGGTACGCGGCCAACATTCCGGCACCGGGACGGCCGAACTTCGCGGTGGTCTGGGATATGGTCGGTGCCGAAGGGGTGCAGTTCGGGGTCGAGTCCCAAGGGCAGGTGGCGGCACCCGACGTAATCGACCGCGTCTGGGGGCTCGCCGAACGCATGGGCTATGGCCACATCTTCATCCGGCAATCGATCGGGCCAATCACCGACGACCACGAGCCGCTGATCAAGGCGGGCATCCGCGCGATTGACGTGATCGGCTGGCCGTTCGACCACTGGCACACCCCCGACGACACCTTCGACAAGCTCTCGGCGGAGTCGCTGGAGGCGGTGGGGAATGTGGCGGTTGCCGTGATTCGGGAGGCGGGGGTCCAGCCCTGAGAGCATCCAGCCGGCGGTGTCAACCGCCGGACCTTCCAGCAAGGCGCCCCATCAGCCGGCGGCGTCAGCCGCCGGGTCATAACACCAGGGGCCGTCCGGCGGCTGACGCCGCCGGCTGGTGGGCTGCTTCGTGGAGGGGGGCCGGCGGTTGAC
>JAABRY010000124.1 GCA_011390645.1 Gemmatimonadota bacterium | reverse complement strand
TCCGGCGGTTGACACCGCCGGCTGGGATTGCGTAGCCGCGCCCCCCTGGGCAGTCAATCGCGCCATCAGCGCCCAGCCCCACCCCCAGCTTTCCAGCATGTCTCCCGCCGAGCGTCGCGCGCTGCTGCTGGTGCTGGCCCTGGGGGTCGCAGGGCATCTGATCCGCGCCGGGGGGGGCGATTCGCCGCCACCGGCGGCGACGCTCTTTGATCCGGCCACCGATGGCGATCCGCTGGCCCATCGTGACCTCGCGCGGGCCCTCGCGGCGCCGCTCGGGGCCAACGAGCGGATCGATGTCAACCGCGCGACGGCGGCCGAATTGGGGCGGCTTCCGGGGGTCGGGCCGGCGCTGGCAGGGCGCATCGTCGCAGATCGCCAGCAACGCGGGGCATTCGGCGGCATCGTGGCGCTGGATCGGGTCAGTGGCATCGGGCCCGCGACCCTCGCCCGACTCGCCCCGCACCTTTCCTTCGGGGGGGCACCTGCCGATTCTTGGAAAGGTCCGACCGACACGCTGCTGTCGCTTAATCAGGCGACCGCCACCGATCTGGAGCGTCTTCCGGGCGTTGGCGCCCGTCGGGCGGGGCAGATCGTAGCATTTCGCGACACCGCTGGGCCATTTCGCGATGCTTCTGATCTCCACCGCGTGCCCGGGCTGCCGGCCGCGGTGGCCGATCGCCTCGCCCCGCTGGTCCGAGTTCCTTGACGTTTCGGGCGAATCGCGCTCCCTGGTGCGGGAGGCATCCCCCTTGCACCCTGCTCTGGTCTATGACGATGCCCCGTTCCGCGACTGTTCCCAAAGAGAGCACCGAGCCCTCGGCCGACCGGCTGGGTGACATGCTCGTGGCCCAGGGCGCGATCACCCGCGACCAGCTGGCCAACGCCCTCTCCGAGCAGCGGACCACCCACCAGCGCATCGGCTACATCCTGGTCAAGCAGGGCTCGATCGGCGAGCTCGAGCTGACCAAGATGCTGGCCCGGCAGTATCGGATGCCCGCCGTGGACCTCTCGCGCTTCGAGGTGGACCCGCGGATGCTCCGCCTGATCCCGGCCGACCTCGCGATCAAGCGCATGGTGCTGCCCCTCAAGCGCGAGGGGCGCACCCTCACGGTGGCGGTCGCGGACCCGGCCGACCAGGGACTGCTCGAGGATCTCAAGTTCATCACCCGCTTCGACCTCTTCCCGGTGCTCGCCGGGGAGCAGACACTGCGGCAGCTCATCGAGCGCCACTACGAGACGGGTGACGAGCAGCTCCGCACGATCCTCAAGGAGATGGAAGGGGTCGGCGACGACGTCGAGGTCGTGGAGGAAGAGGACGACGAAGGCACCGCGATGCAGGCCGCGGTCGACGATGCCCCGGTGGTCAAGCTGATCAACGGCATCCTCACCGACGCGGTCAAGCGCGGGGCCTCCGACATCCACGTCGAGCCGTTCGAGCACGAGATCCGGATTCGCTATCGCATTGACGGAGCGCTGCTCGAGGTGATGAAGCCGCCGCTCAAGATGAAGGCGGCGCTCACCTCGCGCATCAAGATTCTCTCGCAGCTCAACATCGCCGAGCGCCGCGTGCCGCAGGACGGCCGCCTGAAGCTCAAGATGGGAACGCGCGTCATCGACTTCCGCGTGAGCACCCTCCCGGTGCTCTTCGGCGAGAAGATCGTGATGCGTATTCTGGACAAGGGCAACCTGACGCTCGACCTGACGAAGTTCGGATTCGAACAGAAGGCCGAGGAAGACCTGATGCGGGCGATCCTGAACCCGTACGGGATGGTGCTGGTCACGGGCCCGACGGGTTCGGGCAAGACCACCACGCTCTACTCGGCGCTGCAGCGGATCAACACGGTGGACACGAACATCATGACGGCCGAGGATCCGGTCGAGTACAACCTGCCGGGGATCAATCAGGTCCATGTGCGCAGCGAGATCGGCCTCACCTTCGCTTCGGCGTTGCGGGCCTTCCTGCGCCAGGACCCGAACATCATCATGATCGGCGAAATTCGAGACCTCGAGACGGGTGGCATCGCGATCAAGGCGGCGCTCACCGGCCACCTGGTGCTCAGTACGCTGCACACCAACGATGCGCCGAGCACGATCGTCCGCATGATCGACATGGGCATCGAGGCCTTCAACGTCGCCAGCGCGGTCAACCTCGTGGTGGCCCAGCGACTCGTGCGGCGCATCTGCAGCGGGTGCAAGGCCCCGACGACGTACACGCCAGAGGAAGTGCGCGTGCTCGGCGCCGATCCGGCCACGATTGCCCACATCTCCTTCATGAAGGGGAAGGGCTGCGACAACTGCAGTGGCTCCGGCTACCGCGGGCGCGCCGGTCTGTACGAGGTGATGGCGATGTCGCCGTCGCTGCGCCGCATGATCCTGACGGGAGGCTCCACGACGGAGCTCCGTGACCAGGCCGTGTCCGAGGGGATGCTCACGCTCCGCATGGACGGCCTCAAGAAGCTCGAGAAGGGCATCACCACCCTGGAAGAAGTCGTCAAGGAGACCGCATCATGACGTTGAACCTGCGCAGCCTGCTCGAGGAGATGCTCTCTCGGGACGCGTCCGACCTCCACCTGACCGCCGGGGAGCGCCCCAAACTGCGCGTGGATGGCGAGCTCACGAACTCCTCGGTCGACCAGGTGATGTCGCCGAAGGACACGCTCTCGCTGGCCTACTCGGTGCTGACCGAGACGCAGAAGAAGCGCTTCGAGCAGGAGGACGAGCTCGACTTCTCCTTCGGCATCCAGAACCTGGCGCGCTTCCGCGGCAACGTCTTCAAGCAGCGCGGCTGCGTGTCGATGGTCGTCCGGATGATTCCCTTCACCGTGAAGACGTTCGAGGAGCTCAAGCTGCCGGCGATCACCGCGAAGCTGGCCGAGCGCCCGCGCGGTCTCGTGCTGGTGACGGGGCCGACCGGCTCCGGCAAGAGCACCACGCTCGCGGCGATGATCGACAAGATCAACCGCGAGCGTCGGGGCCACATCATCACGGTCGAGGACCCGATCGAGTTCATCCACAAGCACCAGAACTGCATCGTCAACCAGCGCGAGGTCGGGACCGACACGAAGTCCTTCTCGTCGGCGCTGAAGTACGCGCTGCGCGAAGACCCGGACGTGATCCTCATCGGCGAAATGCGCGACCTGGAGACGATCTCCGCCGCGCTGACGATCGCCGAGACGGGCCACCTGGCGCTGGCGACGCTGCACACCAATTCGGCGCCGGAAGCCATCAACCGCATGATCGACGTCTTCCCGCCGACCCAGCAGGCGCAGGTGCGCGCCCAGCTCTCGTTCGTGCTCGAGGGCATCGTGACGCAGGTGCTGCTGCCCAAGGCCTCGGGGAAGGGCCGCGTGATGGTCGCCGAAATTCTCGTCGCCACCCCGGCAATTCGCGCCGTGATCCGCGACGACAAGGTGCACCAGATCACCTCGCTGATGCAGGCCGGCAAGAAGCACGGCATGCAGACGATGAACGATTCGCTGTATCAGTTGTACATGTCGCGCGAGATCGTGAAGGAAGAGGCCCTGCGCGTGTCACCGAACCCGAGCGAGTTCCTGCGGTCCATTGGCGAGACGCCGATGGAGGATCAGGCGATTGCGGCGGTGCGGTAAGGGATGTTGGATGTTGGATATTGGATGTTGGAGGCATGAGCCTTCTTCCAATATCCAGCATCCAACATCCAACATCTTTTGATTGAGTTCACTAGAACGGAGCTCCAGGCAATGCCCAACTTCGAATACACCGCCAAGAATGCCACCACTGGGCAGATCCTCAAGGGAAACTACGAGGCGCCCAACCGGGATGAGCTCATCGGGCATCTCCGGAAGAATCGCCTCATCCTTGTGTCGCTGCGCGAGGCGCCGCGGGACATCAAGATCTCGCTGCCGGGCAAGGGGATCGGGACGCGCGACATCGTGATCTTCACGCGACAGTTCGCGACGATGATCAACTCGGGCCTCCCGCTGGTGCAGTCGCTGAACATCCTGGCCGCGCAGACGGAGCACCCGAAGCTGAAGGAGGTCACCAAGGCGGTGGTCTTCGACGTCGAGGCCGGCAATACGCTCGCCGACGCGTTCAGCAAGCACCCGTCGGCGTTCTCGCAACTCTACGTGAACATGGTGGCGGCGGGCGAAGCGGGTGGTATTCTGGACACGATCTTGTTGCGTCTGGCGACCTTCCTCGAAAAGAACGACGCCCTGATCCGCAAGGTGAAGAGCGCGATGATCTACCCGGCCGTGATTCTTGCGGTGGCGGCCGGTGCGATCGCGATCCTGCTGA
Organism: Gemmatimonadota bacterium; assembly: GCA_011390645.1. Lineage (GTDB taxonomy): Bacteria > Gemmatimonadota > Gemmatimonadetes > Gemmatimonadales > GWC2-71-9 > Palsa-1233. Next base: position 878 of record JAABRY010000124.1, on the reverse strand, counting down.
TCTTCGTCATCCCCGTCTTCCAGGACATGTTCGCCTCCGTTGACGCGGCCCTCCCGCTGCCCACCCGGATCGTGATCGGACTGTCGGACTTCCTGCAGAACTTCTGGTGGGCGGTGCTCGGTGTGATCGGCGTGGCCGCGTACAGCACCAAGAAGTACTACGCGACGTCACCCGGGCGTCGGCAGATTGACCGGCTCCTGATCAACATGCCGGTCCTCGGCGACGTGATCCGGAAGTCGGCCGTGTCCCGCTTCACCCGGACGCTGGGCACGCTGATTTCGTCGGGTGTCTCGATTCTCGAGGGACTCGAAATCACGGCGAAGACCGCAGGCAACGCCGTCGTCCAGGATGCGATCATGCAGTCGCGCGCGTCGATCGCGGGCGGTGACACGATCGCCGCCCCGCTGGAGAAGTCCGGCGTCTTCCCGCCGATGGTGATCTCGATGATCGCCGTCGGTGAACAGACCGGTGGCCTCGACGAGATGCTCCAGAAGATCGCGGACTTCTACGACGACGAGGTGGACGTCGCCGTCAGCGGCCTGCTCGCCCTGATGGAACCGATCATGATCCTCTTCCTCGGTGTGATCGTCGGCGGGATGATCGTGGCGATGTACCTGCCGATCTTCAACATGATGCAGGCGATTCAGTAGGAGAGGGCCTCGGACGGCCAACACCGGTCGAAGGTGAAACGTGAAAGGTGAAAGGGGGGCGAAGTGGCTCCCGTTTCACCTTTCACCTTTCACCCCATTCCCCGTCCGCGCGGTATATTCCTCGGAACCCGCCCGCCGGTCTATCCACGGACCGCGTCCTCACCCGAGGAGTCCGCCATGCCACACCCTGCTCGTGCGCTGCTGCCCCTGCTCGGGGCCATCGCCCTC
>JAABRY010000123.1 GCA_011390645.1 Gemmatimonadota bacterium | reverse complement strand
GACTACGGCTGGGACTTCTCCGCGCCGCTGAAGGCTGGTAAGCAGATGGTGCGCGTGGTCAATGCCCCGGGGCAGCCGCATGAGATCGTGGTGGCGCGCCTCGCGCCGGGGAAGACCGCGATGGACGTTGCGATGTTCGCGGAGAAGCCTGAGGGTGCGCCGCCGTTCGAGGCGATGTTCGGCTCGGTGGGGCAGCAGACGGGCGAGGTGTCACTCTTCGCGCTTGACCTCGCCCCGGGTCGCTACGCGATCCTCTGCTTCCTCCCCGATGGGAAGGATGGCAAGCCGCACTTCCTGCATGGGATGCACACCGAAGTCACGGTGCGCTGAGCCACCGCTGCCAGTGCGGGGATCGAGGGCGGGCCGCAGGGTGCGGCCCGCCCTCGTTTTCGGTAGGGTGCGAGTATTTTCCCCCGGTCATCACGCTCCCCCTCACTGAAGCGGATCCGATGCGCCTGCTGCGCCTGCTCCTGCTGACCTCCCTCATCACCGCCGCCGTCTCCGGGGTGGGGGTGCTCCTCGCCCTGCCCTTCGGCGGCCGCGTGCAATTCATCGCGGGGACGGTCGCGGGCACCCTCGGCGTGTTGTTGTCCATTCGCGCCGTGATCCATCTGGGCTGGTTCGACGTCGAACGGCGTCGCGGTGGCTCGATCGGCGGGATGGTGGGGCTGGCACTCGCCTCGCCCCTCGTCGCCATGACACCCACCAACTTGCCCGCGATCCTGGGCGCCTCGCTGCTCGTGGGTGCCTGCGTGATTTTCGGATCGGGATTCGGAGCCGCACGATGACGATTCGACTGCTGGGCGCCCTGCTCCTCGTGACGGGGGCGGTTTCGGCGCAAGAGGCGCGTCCCCGCGCACGTGACCTCGGGATGGCACCGGGCGTCTTCGCCCCGGGACCGCACAACGCGATCACCGACGTGCCCGGCGTGCGTGTCGGCCATGCCACCGTCACCCAGGGCGACTCGATCAACACCGGCGTCACCGCGATCGTTCCGCATGGGGGCAACACCTACCTCGATCGCGTCCCCGCTGCCCTCGTCGTCGGCAACGGTTACGGGAAGTTCGTGGGCGTGAGCCAGGTGCAGGAGCTCGGCGAGTTGGAAACGCCGATCCTCCTCACCTGTACGCTGTGTGTCTGGCGCGCGGCCGATGCGATGGTCGCGTGGTTGCTCGATCAGCCGGGCATGGCCGGGGTCCGGAGCATCAATCCTGTGGTCGGCGAGACCAACGATGCCGGCCTCAATGCGATTCGGTCGCGCCCCATTGCCCCCGCCGACGTGGTCACGGCACTCACCACTGCCGACACCGGTGCCGTGGCTGAAGGGAGCATCGGGGCAGGGCGAGGGACCAGTGCGTTCGGCTTCAAGGGGGGCATTGGCACGTCATCGCGTGCGCTCCCCGCCAGTCTGGGTGGCTGGAACGTAGGGGTACTGGTACAGAGCAACTACGGCGGGGTGCTGCAGATGCAGGGCGTGCCAGTGGGGCGGGCATTGGGCCGTTACTCGTATCGGGCCCAGACCGCCACCGAACGCGGCGACGGTTCGCTCATCATCGTGATCGCCACGGATGCGCCGCTCAGCGAGCGGCAACTCGAACGCCTCGCGACGCGCGGACTCTTTGGCATGGCACGCACCGGGTCGAGCGCCTCCAACGGGTCGGGAGATTACTCGCTGGCCTTCTCGACCGCCGCGTCGGTGCGTCGCGCACGAGGGGAGGGGACGCGCCCGCTCGAGGCGGTGGCCGATGATGCGATATCCCCGCTCTTCCAGGCGGTGATCGAGGCGACGGAGGAGGCGATCTACAATTCCCTCTTGCAGGCAACCGACGTGACGGCTCGTGGTCGCACCGTTGAGGCATTGCCGATCGCACGGCTTCGTGAGTTGCTCGCTGAACACGGAATCCATCCTCGATGACTCCACGTCCGATTCACACCGACCGCGCGCCCGCTCCGGCAGGGCACTATGCGCAAGCGATCGTCCATGGCGGCCTGGCGTACGTCGCGGGGCAACTGGCACTCGACCCCGCAACTGGCGCGGTCGTCGGCGGTGACAGCGCCGAGGCGCAGGCCGCACAGACACTGGCGAACATCGCGGCAGTGCTTGAAGCGGCCGGCAGCGGACTGGACCTCGTGCTGTCACTCACGGTCTTCGTCTGCTCTCGCGACGACTGGCCCGGCGTGAATGCGGCCTGCATTGCCGCCTTCGGGGCGCACACCCCTGCGCGCGCGATTGTGGGGGGGGCAGAGCTCAAGCCGGGGTGCCGGGTCGAGATGACGGCGATTGCAGCGATAGGTGAACGGTGAACGGTGAACGGGGGTGATTTGGACGGGCCGATCCTGACCCTCGCCATCGGCCTCGCGGCATTCCTCTACAGTTCCGTCGGCCACGGCGGCGCCTCGGCTTATCTGGCCGTGCTGGCGCTGGCCGGGACGAGCGCCGCGGTGATGCGACCGACCGCGCTGCTGCTGAATGTGCTGGTGGCGGGGATCGGGACGATCCAGTTCGCACGGGCGGGTCACCTCCGCTGGTCGCTCGTCTGGCCGTTTCTCGTCACCGCGATTCCCATGGCGTTCCTTGGCGGACGGATCGCACTCCCCGAGGCCTACTACCGGCCGTTGATCGGCCTCGTGTTGTGTCTGGCTGCGGTACGCTTCGTGGTCACCCTGCGGACCGAGGACGTGCCGCGCACCACCCCCCCGCGCACCGCGGCGCTTGGCGTGGGCGCAGTGCTCGGACTGCTGGCCGGTCTCACGGGAGTTGGGGGGGGGATCTTTCTCTCGCCGCTGATGCTGCTGCTCGGCTGGGCTGACCTCCGCACCACGGCCGCCACCTCTGCGCTCTTCATCGTGGCCAATTCCCTGGCCGGCCTCGGGGGCTTTCTTGCGGTTGGCGGCACGATGCCGGGGACGGCGTGGCCGTGGCTGGCCGCAGCGGGACTCGGCGGCCTCGTGGGCTCGACACTGGGGAGCGCGTACTTCGGACGCGGTGCCCTGCGCATCCTGCTCGCGGGGGTGCTCGGGATCGCCGGCATCAAGCTCCTGCTCGGCGGATGACCGACTCCACTCGCTTCTCGCCGCGTGCGGTGTTGCGCGCGCGCCAGGCGTGGCTGGTCGTCCTCGCCCTGTGGGGCGTGATGATCCTCCGCACGCCTGATGACTGGCACTTCCCTGACAACCTGAACCTGCCGATCCACGAGACCGGGCACCTGGTCTTCGCCTGGGGTGGTGACATCCTGCACGTGCTCGGCGGCACCATCCTCCAGCTCGTCTTCCCGCTGGCCGTGGCGATCACCTTTCATCGGCGCCAGGACGGCGTGGGGACCGCGACCGGGCTGTGGTGGCTGGGACAAAGTCAGGTCAACGTGGCGCGCTACGTCGCCGATGCCCGAGCGCAGGAACTACCGCTGGTTGGAGGTGGCGAGCATGACTGGAGCTTCCTCCTGGCGACGTGGGACATGCTGGACGCCGACCTCGCCATCGCGCGCGCCATCCGGCTCACCGCGGCTCTCACGATGGTGATCGCGATCTGGCACGGCTGGCGGACGCTGCATCTCCCGGTCCGGCCGGCCGAGGGATCGTGATGGGCCTGATTCGGGTAGATTGCCACATGCCTCGTCACGCCCTCATCCTGTTGCTTGCCACGGCGGGCACGCTCTTCGGCACGCAACGTCCCGTCGCCGCACAGGATGCGCGCCACGCGCTCGCGCTCGGGTTGTTGCGCTTCGAGTATGCGCTGCGCGATGCCCCACTTGATGCCTCATCGGTCGCGGAGGTGAACCGAGCCTTCGACCGGATCACCCTGGCCTTCTTTGCCGGTCGAATGACGCACGCGCTGGCATCACTCGATTCGCTGACCGCCACGCGACCCGTCTCCCCATCGCAGCGTACCCGCCACGCGAGTGACGCGGCAGGCGCCTTGAGCGAGGCGACGGCCGGCGTTCGATCGCTGGATCTTGATGGGCATGCCTTGCCCGTGATGTTGCACGTACCGACCGGGGGCACAGGACCTCGCCCGCTCATCGTGGCGTTGCATGGGGCCGGTGGCGACGAGCGGATGTTCTTCACGGCGTACGGTGCGGGACGATTGCGGGAGATCGCCGATCGTATCGGGGCGGTCGTCGTGACGCCAAACACCACCCAGCTCGCGCTCCGGGCAGAGCGATTCCCGGCGTTGCTGGACGCGATCGAGGCCATCACGCCGATCGACCGCGCTCAGGTCTACGTCCTCGGTCACTCGATGGGTGCCGGGGTGACGGCGCGTCTGGCGTCACTCCACCCCACGCTGATTCGCGCGGTGGCATGCCTCGCTGGCCCGTGTGGTGCGCCCGCCGCGGGCGATCCGCCGCGCCTGATCGTCGCGGGGAGTCTCGACCCGCTCGCGCCACCTGCCCGGCTCCGTCCGACTGCGGGAACCGACTCCGCCGTGGTCATGTATCGAGAGATGGCAGGTTGGGGGCATACGCTTCTGGTTGGCCATGTCCTCGATGATACGATTCGCTGGTTATTCACTCATCGCACCGCAGGGAGTCCACCCGCATGACTCGTCGCCTCCAAGTGTACGAAACCGAACTGCTCCGCGTCACCTTCGACCCGCAGGTGTGCAGCCACAGCGGGATGTGCCTGCGCACCTTGCCGGCCGTCTTCGACATCAACCGGAAGAAGTGGGTCGATCCCACCGCCGCTGCCCCTGCGGAGGTGATGGCAGCCGTCGCCAAGTGTCCATCGGGCGCCCTGCAGGCGAGGTTGATCACGTCAGTGCATCCCGCAGGAGGGGCTGAGCCGGAGATGCCAACGACCCCCGAGGAGCCCGTGGTCGTGATCACGGTGCGTGATCACGGCTCGTTGCTCATCGAGGGTCGCTATCGTGTCGTCACGCCGGACGGCACGGTGCTGCGTGAGGGTGAGAAGTGCGGTCTCTGCCGATGCGGCGCGTCAAAGACCAAGCCATTCTGTGACGGGTCCCACCGCGAGATCGGCTTCTGACCCCGCTCAGGGGGCGTTGAAGCGGAACTCCCGAATGCCCACTGACACCCCATCGAGGAAGACCTCGACCCGGTACTCGCCCGGCGCCAGGTCGGCGGCCTTCGCGAGCTGCAGCGTCGTGCGGCCGACTCCGTTGGCCTCGGCGGCGGTCGCAGTGCCACCGACGGAATCGACCGTCCGGGTATCTGCCAGCAGGCGCGCGCTGAGCGGCGTCCCATCGGGCGTGGCCTGTGTGCGGATGCTCACGAAGAGCGGTGCCGGGGCCGGGAAGGCCTCGACGCCCGCACCCATGATGCGGCCGCTGTCGTCCACCGCGATGCCGATGTCAATCGCCATCACGTGGGGTTCAGCCGGCATCGGCATGGCATTGGATGCCTCGGCGGCGGCCGTCGACTCTGCGTCGACGTCGGCTTCCGGAGCGTCACCAGCGCAGGCGGTGGCGAGGAGGAGCAGGGCGAAGGGGCGGAGGATGCGCATGAGAACAACACCATTTGTTGGAGGGCGACAGGGTAGCGATCACTGGTGCGACCGAACCGGTTCCGGGAAAAACATAGCCGAACACGCGCAGTGCGTGCAGGCCTGTCGATGAGGCCCTGGTGAAGCGGCTCCACCTGATCGAACTGGTCGGACCCTTGGTAGACGACGCGGGGAGCTTCTCGCGCACGGTCCACGACGTGTTGGCCGAATCCGGCCTGCCGCTTCGCGCCGGCGCCGCCGACCTGACGGAAGGTGCCGCACCTGGGCATGCGATTGGTACCATGCTTGGCGGTCACGGACGGGACGACGACCGCGCCACCGTCGAGCGCCTGGAGGGCGAGGTGCTCCGGCGATGGACGCGGCTGGCGGAAAGCCGGGAGTGTCGGCGTGTGGATGGGGCCAGCGAGTGGATCGTGCGTCGCCTGGCGGGTGGCGACGTGGTTGGGGTGGTCACCAACGTGCCGCCAGTCCTTGCCGCGGCGCTGCTTGAGCGGGTCGGACTGCCGGCGTTGACCGTGGCGGGGGGTGCGCGCGGTCTCCCGCACCCGGACCCGATTCTCGCCATCATGACGGCGGCGGGCGTGCCCCACCACGCCACCACCGTGGTGGCGCGCAGCCCCGCCGTACTCCTTGCAGCCACTCAGGCCGGCGTCGCCGAGATGGTCATGCTGGGGTCGGGCAGCGCGCGCTGGATGGAACTGGTGCCCATCACCGCACGCATCACCACGCTGAGTGAGCTGCCCGACCCGACCTGATCAGAAGGACGGAATCGCCACCGTACTTGGCAAGATCGCCTTCACCTTGTCCGGTCCATCCAGCCGGGTCGCGAGTTCCTTCAGCAGGCCGGTGCGAATGTCGTACACGACCCCGTGGATGATCGGGCGACGACCGCGCTCCCATGCTTCGCGAATCACCGGTGTGCACGACAGGTTGTAGACCTGCTCGATCACGTTCAGTTCGGCGAGGCGGTCGAGGCGACGCTCCGGCTCGGTGATCGCGTCGAGTTCCTCCTGGTGCAGCCGCATGATCGTGCGAATCTGCGCCAGCCAGTGGTCCACCACCCCGTGAGCCGCCTCAGCCGCGGACGCGGCCGTGATGCCGCCGCAACCATAGTGCCCGCACACGATGATGTGCTTCACGTCGAGGACGTAGACCGCGTACTCGAGTGCCGCGAGGACGTTCAGGTCGGACGAATAGACCTGATTGGCAATGTTGCGGTGCACGAACATCTCACCCTGCTCGGTCCCGGTGAGGGTGTTGGTCTGCACGCGGGAATCCGAACAGCCGATGAAGAGCGTGTGCGGCGACTGTCCCTTCGCGTGACGCTCGAAGTAGCTCGGATCGTCGGCGACCATGTCGCTCGCCCACTTCCGGTTGAACTCGAGGATCCGATCGTAGTACTCCATCATGCCCTCCAGGGGGTCAGTGTGCCGGGGTGCTCTTCACGTCGGGCACGCCGACGAGCCGGTAATCCACATCATTGGCGATGGCGGTCTGCTTGTAGTCGATCAGCAGCTCGGCGATGTCGTAGTCAATGCGGCGCGCGGGACGCCCGTCGATCTCCAGGCGCGAGCCGGCCGGTACCGCCTGGAGAAATTCCGAGATGCTCGCCTTCGCGAGGAAGGTGGCCTGGTCACCGAGCACATACCGCGTGAGCACGGCGCCGTCGGGCGAGATGCGCGTCATCGCCGGTGAGGTGGCATGGTCACGCAGGATGAAGAACGCGCCGAAGGCCATGCCGATCCCGATGCCCACCAGCAGGTCGGTGAGGAGAATCGCGATGATCGTCACCACGAACGGAATGAAATGCTCGCGACCGAGGCGATACGCCACCTTGAAGAGCTTCGGGTTGGCGAGCTTGTACCCGGTGTAGAGCAGGATCGCTGCGAGCGCCGCGAGCGGAATGCGCGAGAGCAGGCCAGGAATCGCGACAACCGCCGCACCGAGCAGGAAGGAGTGCGCGATCGCCGAGCGCTTGGTCTTGCCACCGGCGTCGATATTCGCGGACGAGCGCACGATCACGCCGGTCACCGGCAAGCCACCGAGCAGTCCGCTCACGGCGTTGCCTGCGCCCTGCGCAATGAGCTCCTTGTTCGGTGGCGACTGCCGCTTGTACGGATCGATCTTGTCGGTCGCCTCCATCGACAACAGCGTCTCGATCGAGGCCACGATCGCCAGCGTCACGCCCACCCGCCACACCATCGGATCACCGAGCGACACCCAGGTGGGGTAGGAGAATTCGGCGAGCAGCATCGACGCCGCCGGCAACTGCACCAGATGATCCGTGCCGAGCGCGAGGGGCGAGGCCATGAGCGACAACACTTCGTTGATGCCGACTCCGGCGAGCACGACCACGAGCGGGCCCGGGAGGAAGAGCAACTTCTTGAGCGCGGGCCGCTCCCACACGACCAGCAACGCGAGCCCGATGAATGCGATCAGCACCGCGCCGTATTGCAGTTGCGACGGGATCTCCAGCAACGAGGTAAAGGTGTTGCCGTTGTCGCCTCGCGCGAAGGACTCGTCGCCAATCGGTTCCGCCTCATAGCCGACCGCGTACGGGAGCTGCTTCATGATGAGGATCAGCCCGATCGCGGCGAGCATCCCCTTGATGACGCTCGAGGGGAAGTAGTACGAAACCACGCCCGCGCCCAGCAGGCCGAGGCCGATCTGCAACGCACCAGCGACGACCACCGCAACGACGAACGGCTGATAGCCACCGAGGTCGCTGATGGCCGTGACGACGATGGCCGTGAGGCCAGCCGCCGGTCCGCTCACCATCAGCGCTGAACCGCTGATGGGGGCGACCACCAATCCGCCGACCACGCCGGCGATGATCCCGGCGATCAGCGGCGCGCCGGAGGCGAGGGCGATGCCGAGGCAGAGGGGAAGGGCGACCAGAAAGACCACGACCGAGGCGGCGAGGTCGTCCTTGAGCCAGGTGGATTTGTCGGGGTGAGGCGGCGGCGTCTGGGGGGCAGGCGTCGCAGGGGGCATCTCGACTCCGGAGGTGTGTGAAGATGATGTCACAATATCGGAACCTCGGGAATCAGCCCGCGTGGGCTCATTCCCGAGGAAGCTCCGGAGATAGTAATCGCACGCGGTCCACTCGGGAATACGTGGTTGTACCGGGACGCCACGCTGGCGCGCTGCGGCAGTCCGTGGTGATACTCCCCGACATCACTTCCGATCCCCAGCTCACCGGCCGGCGCCTCGGCGCCCTTCTCCTCGGCTACCTCCTGGTGGTGGTCGCGGTCATTGTGCTGTCCCCCTTTCGCTTCGCGGTGCCCGCCGTCTGGGAAGCCCACTGGGCAGTGCTTGAACCCGGCTGGCAGGCCGAGCTCGTGCTGAACGTGGTGCTTTTCCTGCCGCTCGGCTTTCTGGGGCGCCGGCTTCCGGGGCTGGCCGGGGGAGGGATCTGGCGATGGTTCCTGCTGGGGGGGGGATGCTCGCTGGCGGTCGAGGTGGCGCAGCTCTTTCTCGTCGAGCGCTATCCGACGTTCACCGACGTGCTCGCCAATGGCGTCGGCGCGGCGCTCGGGGCCTGGCTTTCGGATCGTGT
>JAABRY010000122.1 GCA_011390645.1 Gemmatimonadota bacterium | reverse complement strand
TGTGGCGCCACTGGCCGCGATGCCGACCACCACATCTGCGCGGCTGAGGTCACGGGCGGTCAGTTCCGCCCCACCGGCCGTCGCATCGTCCTCTGCGCCTTCGACGGCCTGCGTCAGCGCGCGGCTGCCACCGGCGATGATCCCCTGCACCATCGCGGGATCGGTTCCGAAGGTGGGCGGACACTCCGAGGCGTCGAGCACCCCCAGGCGACCGGACGTGCCGGCCCCGACATAGAGGAGGCGACCACCGATCCGAAAGGCGGCCTCGATGCGTTCCAGCGCCTCGACGATCGCATCGCGCGCGCCTGCCACCGCCGCAGGGACCATCGCATCTTCGGCCAGAAAGAGATCCACCAGCTCCCCAGCGGAGCGCAGGTCGAGATCCTGCGAGCGTGGGTTGCGGCGCTCGGTGGCGCGGGGCATCTCGGGAACAAGCACGCGAGGATCCGATGGGTTGGAGTCGGGAGGGGGAACCGCTGTAACTTACGGGTCGGGTCCGCTCCGGACCACGCCCCCGCATTCGTCCCCTGCTGCCGAGGATGGTTCTCGATGCACCGTCATACCGTCGCTGCCTTCCGCTTCCTGCTCGTCACAGCCCTGGCCGCGCTGCCGCTCACCGCCCAGCAGGCGAGTGTCCTGCCGCCCGACTGGCGGCACACCGGCAAGGCGAAAGTTGCCGAGGGGCGCGAGGCGATGGTGGTCTCGAGTCATCCACTCGCGAGCGAGGTGGGGCGCGACATCCTCCGCGCCGGAGGCAATGCGACGGACGCGGCGGTGGCGGTCGGCTTCGCCCTGGCCGTCGTCCACCCCGTGGCCGGGAACATCGGCGGCGGCGGGTTCATGGTCATGCGGATGCGGGACGGCACCGCCTACGCGCTCGACTATCGCGAGACAGCACCTGCCGCCGCGACGCGCGACATGTACCTCGACGAGGCGGGCGAACTGACCGACAAGTCCCGGATCGGCCACCTCGCGTCCGGGGTGCCGGGCGCGGTGGCCGGCATGCTTGCCGCGCACGAGCGCTTCGGGAAGCTCTCGCGCGCCGCAGTGCTCGAGCCCGCCATCCGCTTGGCGCGCGACGGCTACGCCCTCGATGAGTCACGCGCAGGCTCATTGCGTGGCTCTGCGCGTCGGCTGGCGCAGTTCGATGGCAGCTTGCGGCAATTCCTCCTCCCCGACGGCACGGCCCCGCCGGTCGGACACGTGCAGAAGCAGCCCGACCTGGCACGCACGCTTGAGGCGATTCGCGATCACGGTCGTGACGGCTTCTATCGCGGCTGGGTGGCCGACTCGCTCCACGCCGAGATGGAGCGTGGGGGGGGGATCATGACGGCTGCGGACCTCGCCGGCTACGAGGCGAAGTGGCGCGAGCCGATCAAGATCGACTATCGCGGCTGGACCATCTGGTCGATGCCACCGGCCTCCTCGGGAGGCATCACGCTCGCCTTGTTGCTCAACATCGTCGAGAACACTCCCGTCTTGCCGGCATTCGGCACGCCGGAACTGATGCACCTCGAAGCCGAGGCGATGCGGCGCGCCTTCACCGACCGCAACCAGTATCTCGCCGATCCGGATTTCGAGTCGGTGCCGATGCGACTCCTGCTCTCCAAGGACTACGCGGCAGGCCACTTCCGGAACATCGACCCGGCGCGTGCCACGCCGACGCCGGCGTTCAATCCCGCGATCGTCGAGGGGAACAACACCACGCACTACTCCGTGGTTGATGCCGAGGGGAACGCCGTCTCGACGACCACGACGATCAATTTCGGCTACGGCTCGTTCGTGACAGTGCGTGGCGCCGGCTTCCTCCTGAACAACGAAATGGACGACTTCGCCGCGGCGCCTGGTCGGCCGAACGGTTTCGGCCTGGTGCAGGGTGAAGCCAACGCGATCGAACCCGGCAAGCGGATGCTCTCCGCGATGACGCCGAGTGTGGTGGTGGACCCCACCGGGGAGTTGCGCATGGTCGTCGGTAGCCCGGGCGGGCCGACCATCATCACCCAGGTCTTCCACGTGCTGACCAATGTCATTGACCACGGCATGACACTGGCCGACGCGGTGGCCGCACCGCGCACGCACCACCAGGCGTTGCCGGACCAGCTGCGCATCGAATCACCGAACGGCTTCAGCCCCGAGGCGCTTGACGCATTGCGGGCGCTGGGGCATGAGATCTCCACCAGCGGTGGCTGGGGAGATTTCCAGGCGATCATGCGCACGACCGCCGGGTGGGTTGGCGTGAGTGATCCGCGGGCTGGTGGTGGCGGCGCGGGCTTCTAGTTCCGGATCGCGCAGCCACTGGACGGAGGATTCAAAGCATGAGGGGCGCTGACTGCCGGTCAGCGCCCCTCATGCACTTCCGTACCAGGATGTCAGCTGTCGCGCGAGAAGTCATCGCGCAGGGTGAGCGTGATGCTGTTGCCCACCACAACCACGATGTCACGGTCCACCGTCTTGTCGGCGATGGCAGCCCCGGCCGCGGCACCACCAATCGCGCCGACGACCGTCCCCGTGCGACCACCGATGGCCCGTCCGATCAGGCCCCCGGCAATGGCCCCGGCACCAGTCTTGGCGACTTCACCTGTGCCGACACCCCGGGACTTCAGTTCCGACTGCACTGACGTGGCGCGCGCGGTCAACGAATAACTCGTTCCGCCGATCTCGACGCTCCGCGCGGAGAGGATCAGCGAACCCGTTTCACCCTTGTTGGCAGCAGGCATGATCTCGGTCACCGCCAGCGTCACAATCGCACCCGCCGGAATCACCACGCGGCCATCCTCGGCGACCACGTCACGTGACACGCGCACCCGAATCTGATCGCCGACGAGATTGTATCGGGAATGGATGGAATCCAGGGTCGTGGTCGCGATCGTTGTCCCCACCTCGAGTGACGCCGACGCGGGCGCAGGTGCCGGGGCCGGCGCAGGCGGCGGGCTCGGGGCTGGTGCCGGCTGCACGGGGCGCGGCGTCGGGCGTGGCGCCGGGGTGGCTGCAGGGGGCGGGGTCGTGGGTGTCTCTGCCTCGCCGGCGATCTCCTCTGCAGCGAGGGCCTCGTCGGAAATCGGGACCAGAGAGTCGCCGAGGGCGAACCCCGGTTCCACCGGTTCGGGCGGCGCCGCATCACCACCGCACGCGGCGAGGGTGATCATCGCCGCGGCGATGGAGGCGGTCAGCGTCGTTCGTGTCATGCGCGTGCTCCCTTGTCTCGACCGCCGGAGGCGGCTCTAATTGGCATCATGGGTTCTCTGCGGCAGCTCGCCCCCTACTTTCGGCGCCATGCTGTCCGCTACGGCCTGGGCTTCGTCCTGCTCTGCACGTCCAACCTCTTCACGACCTTGGCGCCGCGCTACGTCCAGCGAGGCATTGACGCCATCGGCGGCGCCGATGCGGCTGCGAACATCCGCTCGGCCGTGCTGATCCTGCTTGGTCTCTCGCTCGCCGCGGGCGTCCTGCGCTTTGGCATGCGCTGGTACCTGAACGGCGTGTCCCGACTCGTCGAAACCGACCAGCGCGATGACCTGTTCGCCCACCTGATTCACCTGCCCGCCGCCTTCCATCAACGGTTCCCGGTGGGTGACTTGATGGCCCGCGCCACGAACGATCTTCAGGCCCTGCGCATGGTGGCGGGTCCTGCGGTCATGTACCTCGTCGATACCGTCGTCCGTACACTCATGATCATACCGATGATGGTGGCGATCTCACCATCCCTCGCCGCCTGGGCGCTGGTCCCTACGCTCGGCTTGCCCATCACCATGCTTGTGCTCGGCGGTGTGGTGCACCGCCGCGCCCTCGCCGTGCAAGATCAGTTCGGCGACCTGACCTCCTTCGTGCAAGAACACCTTGCGGGCATTCGCGTGGTGCGCGCATACGCCCAGGAACGGGCCGAGGAGCGGTACTTCGCGGGGCTGGACCGCGGGTACGTCGACCGCAACATGGCACTCGCGAAGGCGCAGGGCGTCTTCCACCCCCTGTTGACCTTCCTCGCGGGTCTCGGTGCCGTTGCGGCCCTGCTGCTCGGCGGCGCCGCCCTCATCCGTGGCACCATCACGACGGGCGAGTACATCGCCTTCGGGATCTACCTCGGCACATTGGTCTGGCCGATGATCGCCCTCGGTTGGGCCATTTCGCTGATCCAGCGGGGGGATGCCGCCGCCAATCGCATTGCCACCATCTTGAAGGAGACGCCAGACATCGGTGACCCTGCACAGCCAGCAACCCTTCCCATGGCGTTGGATGGCCGGCGAATCACCTTCGAATCGGTCTGGTTTCGCTATCCCGGCACAGGGCAACGCGATTGGGTGCTGGAGGATGTCTCGTTCGACGTGCCCGCCGGCGCCCTGATCGGCATTGTTGGCGCAACCGGGTCAGGCAAGTCGACGATCGCTGAACTCCTCCTGCGAACCTGGGACCCCGATCGCGGTCGCATTCTGCTCGACGGGATCGACCTTCGCGCGTTGCGCCTCGCTGACGTGCGACGTGCGATCGCGATGGTGCCGCAGGAGACCTTCCTGTTCTCCGACACGCTGCGCGCCAACGTCCTGCTCGGCATGCCGGACGATGGTCGTCTCGATGCCGCCGCCCGCATCGCGCGCCTCGACGTGGCACTCGCGGATCTGTCGGAGGGATGGGATACGATGCTGGGCGAGCGCGGCGTCAACCTGAGCGGCGGCCAGCGTCAACGCGCTGCCATCGCCCGAGCCCTGGTGCGCGACCCCGACGTGCTGGTGCTGGACGATGCGCTCAGCGCGGTCGATGCCGACACCGAGCGTCGAATCTTGTCGGGCCTGGCCACCAGCCTCGCGCGACGCACCGGACTGATCATCTCCCACCGGTCCTCAGCGGTACGCACCGCGCAGGAGATCATCGTGCTGGACGGTGGGCGGATCGTCGAGCGCGGGACCCACGACGACCTGCACGCACGCCGCGGTCGCTACGCGATGCTGCTGATGCGGCAGGCGCTGGAGGAGGAGCTAGCCTAGCGGCGTCACGGCACCCAGCTCGGCGTGTATCGCTGCAACACGGCCGCCATGCGCGTGAGTGCACCCGTGAACATCAGCACGCCAACCGTGACCAGGATCGCTCCGCTGATGCGCTGCACCCAAGGCATCCACCGACGGAACTTCACGAACCAGGCGCGGAAACCGTCGACTGCCCACGCCGCGAGCAGGAAGGGGACGGCGAGTCCGGCCGAGTAGGCGGTGAGGAGGACCACGCCACTGCGCACGTCGCCGCTTTGGCTCGCCACGCCGAGAATGGTGCCGAGGATGGGGCCGATGCATGGGGTCCAGCCGGCCGCGAATGCCATCCCGACCAGGACCGAGCCGAGAAAGCCCATCGGCTTGCGATCGAGGTGCACTCGTTGTTCGCGATCAAACGCCGCGATGCGGAATACCCCCATCGTGTACAGACCGAACAGGATGATGAGGACGCCACCAACCTTCGCAAGGGTTTCCTTGTGGAAACGCAGCGTGGCTCCGAGCGCGGTGGCACCGGCGCCGAGGGCGATGAAGATCAGCGAGAAGCCGAGGACGAACAGGGCGGCGTGCAACAGCGCCCACCGACGGCGGTCGCCCATCTCGTCGAGCGTCATGCCCGTGAGAAAGCCGAGGTAGCTCGGTACCAAGGGGAGGACACACGGGGAGAGAAACGAGAGCACCCCCGCGACGAAGGCAAGCAGCGGGCCGACCGATGCCGCGTCGGTCATGCGCGCCGCCGCCCACCGGTCAGTGCCCCGATTTCGGCGTCACGGCAGGTGCGACACAATCCGTGGATCTCGACGCGATGTCGCTGGTGCAGGAAGCCCATTTCGTCGGCGACCATCGGCAGCGTGCGCTCGAATCGCTCGGTCGAAAACTCACGCACGCGTCCGCAGCGGGTGCAGATCAAATGGCCGTGCTGTGCCGGTGAGAGGAGTGGCTCGTAGCGCTTGAATCCCTCCCCAAAGTCGTGCGCACGCACGAGGCCACTCTTGACGAGGACCTCGAGCGCGCGATACACCGTCGCCGTCCCGACATGGTGTCCGCGATCGCGCACGCGCCGCTCGAGTTCCTCCACCGACAAATGCCCCCCCGCGGCGAAAATCGCCTGCGCGACGAGGTCACGTTGCCGGGTGATCGGCATGTGCCGGTCCCGCAGCCAGCGCCGGAAGCGCTCGAGAAGCTCGTGGCCGTCGCGCGGCGCCTCAGCCATTGGTGTCCACGGCGGGGGCGTCGTCGGATTCGGCCTCGGCGACCTCGGGATCGACCGGAGGCAGTTCGGTCGGGTCTCCATCGGCCTGCGGCTCGGGAAGCGGCGGGAACCAGAGCGACAGGGAAATCGGCGCAGGCGGATCCTCGTCGTCCGCTCGCTTCGGCACCAGCGCGAGCAGCTCATGCAACGCCTCGAGCGGGCCACTGCCCACTTCGCTCAGCGCCGTCTCGAAGCCGCCGCGCTCCTTCCCCTTGATGGTGGCCACATACGTCGCGGTGTAGATCCGGCGACGGTCTCCCTCGACGCGGCTGAGCACTGCGGTCCCGTACTCGCGATGGTCACGCCGAACGACGCGAAACACCCACGCGCCATCGAGTTGCTCCACGGGCAGTTCGCCGCGCACCCACTCGGCGAGCCGCTCCCACATCGGCCCCTCGCCCGGGGCAGCGCTCAGGTCTGGGAGCATTGGGTCACGTAGTGCCGAAGCACGTGCATGAAGTCCTGCGCATTGGTCACCACGCCATAGGCCTGATGTGTACCGCGATCCTTGAGCTTCGTCACGACGAACTCCGTCTGGTCCACGCAGATGGTGAAGAGCGGCTCGGGCTTCCCGTCGGCGTTCTGGGTGTGGAAGGCTGGGAGCATGTTCCCCACGGCGATCGCGTGCAGGGCGGTGGCGATGAAAATCGCCCCCGTGGCACGCACGGTATGCTCGCGCATCGCGGACTGCGCCTCAAGCGCGTCGCTGAGGACGCCCGGCAAGGGGCCATCATCTCGGATCGAACCGGCCAGCACGTACGGCGTGCCCGTCGTGACCAGGGCATGCATGATGCCTCCGGTGACCAGCCCGCTCGCGACGGCGGCCTCGATCGAGCCGGCGGCGCGAACCGCGTTGATCGCCCGCATGTGGGTGCCATGCCCGCCCATCGTGGGGCGCCCGGCATTGTCCATCCCGAGGGTCGTGCCATGGATGGCAGCCTCGAGGTCGTGCACGGCCACCGCATTCCCCGCCAGCACCGCCTGCACGTAGCCGTTGTGAATGAACCACTCGAGGTCCGCACGTGCCCGCGAATGGACCAGCGCCGGTCCGGCGACCCACACGACGTATCCGCCGCGCGCCTTCTCCGCGACGAGTTGTGCCGCCATGTCCTCGTAGTTGACGGGTCGTTCGCGCGAGACTCCGGCCCCCATGAAGGTGAACTCCTCCGACGCGACGTTCCCCCCCCCAAGGAAGCCTTCGGCGTGCACGACCACGCCCTCCTGCCCGTGCTCGTCGAACCCGACAAGCACCCGTTCCCCTGCGCGCACCAGTCGAGGCTCGAGCGTGACCAACTCGCCGTCACGGTGGACGATGATGCCGTCCATCCGCGGTCGAGCGGGCGTGGCCCAGCCGTCGGCCAGGTGCACATAGGTGGGAAGGTTGCTGGTGGAGAAGAACCGCTCCGGTGCCACGCCGTCGGCCGGCGCGGGCACGAAGGTGGCCAACGGCGCACCAGCGAAGGGCGGGAGAGTAAGGTCAGGAAGCCAAGCCATGCCCAAAAATAGCCGCATGGCCACTGTCCGGCCCATGCGAGGGTTTGCCGGGGTGGCTGCGGAGGGTGACCTTACGCGGATGCGCACCCTCACTCCTGCCCTGCTCCTCGCCGCGGCGCCCTTGGCGACCCTGCCCGCCCAACGCCCCGACAGCGTCACGCCGCTGCCGGACCTCACCGTGACCGTCAACCGCGCGCCGACCGGTCTCGCCAGCTTCGGCGGAGCGGTGACAGTCCTCTCGGGCGACGCCCTCCAGCGCCAGCGTCTTGCCGTGGGGCTCGACGAGATGCTGGCCTTTGTCCCGGGCGTGCTCGCGGCGAATCGCTGGAACTACTCGCTCGACCAACGTTTGGTGATCCGCGGCTTCGGAGCGCGAGCCAACTTCGGTGTGCGCGGTGTGAAGCTGCTCGTGGACGGTGTCCCGCAAACGTTGCCGGATGGTCAAAGCCAACTCACGAACCTCGACCTGGCGCAGGTCGAACGAGTGGAGGTCCTGCGCGGCGCGGCCTCCGCACTCCACGGAAACGCGGCAGGCGGCGTGGTGGCGTTCACGACCCGCACCATGCCTGACCTGCGCGGGCTCGCCGTCGAGGTCGGGACCGAACAGGGCGCGTTCGAGAGCAATCGGCTTCAGGCACGGCTTGCGGCAGGTGGCGAACGGATGCAGGGAGCGATCGCGCTCTCCCGCTTTGCGACCGCCGGCTTCCGCGGGCAGTCGCGCGCCGAGCAGCAGCGCGCCCAGGGGAATCTTGACCTGCGACTCTCGCCGACGCTGACAGCGCTGGTGCGCGCGGCGTGGGCGGATGACCCCCGCGCCGACAACCCGGGTGCACTCACCAGTAGCGAAGCAGCCAGCACACCATCCGCCGCGGCGCCGAACAATCTGCGACGCAATGCCGGCAAGGCGGTCCAGCAGGCGCAGGTGGCCGTCGGCTTGGATCATCGAGGGGCGACCTGGGACGCGGACGTCCGCGGGTGGGTGGTGTCGCGACAACTGACCAATCCGCTCGCCGCCCCTGCCCCTGCCCCCACGACCATTGACGAGGGGCTCTGGATCGGACTCGATCGCCGGGTCCTTGGTGTGCGCGGAACGGTGACCCGACGCTTTCTGGGGGGGGGACGCGTGACGGCGGGCGCGGACGTCCAGTCCGCACGCGATGATCGCATCAACCGTCGGCATGTCGGGGGGACACCATTTGGGGACCCCGTGATCGACCAGCGGGAAGCCGTGCGTGAGGTGGGCGCCTTCCTGCAGGGCGACCTTCCTCTGGCGCGTGGACTCGCCGCACGCCTCGGTGTCCGGCGCGACGCCACCACGTTCGATGTGACCGATGCCCTCGCGCCGCTCCGCAGCGGC
>JAABRY010000121.1 GCA_011390645.1 Gemmatimonadota bacterium | reverse complement strand
GCAGTCGTGCTTCACGCGGTGTGAGCGCGCTCGACGCGAGCACCATGGCTTCGGGGTCAATGATGCAATGCGCGGGTGCACCTGCACTCGCGCTCCCGCCAACCGCTGCCCACTGCCGCCAGAGCGCATCGACGGCCGATGTGATGACCGGCTCGAAGAGACTACGAACGGTGAGCGCGGACACTGCGCACGACCTCGGTGACGGTGGCGGCGAAGATCTCGGAGGCGTCCTGGGTCCGCACCCACGGTTCAACGCGGTCCAACTCGCTATCCGTCGGTGCGATCGCGAGCAGATCCTGAAAGTGCTTGCCGGTCGGTGTGCCATCTGCCGCCGCGTATAGCTTCATGCCGATCAAGTCGTCACGGCCGGCGATGCCGACGCGCAGACCGCCGTATTCTCGCCACTCCAAACGCTCGTGCATCCCCTCGGGAAGTCCGGTGCGCCACTGCGCCTTCACTTCAGTGTTCAACCAGTCGCGACGCAACTCCAGCTCTGCAGCAACGACTGCGACTGCTCGTTGCAATGGTTCCGGGAGCGGCTCGTCGGGTGGTCGGAGGTGGGTGTCGCCATCGGCAGCTGGCATCGCGATGACGTCGACATCCACGGTCGCGCGGGTGATCAGGCCGCGTAGCAACAAGGCCGCGCCCCCCACGACCACCACGCTGTAGCGGTGACCGCTCCCCTCGAGGAGGCGGCCCAGCAGGGTGAGAGCTGGCTCGGGGATTGCGCTTATCATATATCTACAATAGATATATAATAGTTTCTGTCAAGGTGGTGCGTTTGGCTCGGTGGGGTACGGGGTTCCTCCTCACCCCTCACCTCGCCCCCAACCCCTCCACAAACCACCCCGCCTCGCCATCGCCCACGCCGCGCACGAACACATACGCTACGCCGCCCAGCATCGTCGCCGCGTCCCAACCCGGCACCCGGTTTCTCAGGAACCGTTCCAGCGCGATCAGGTAGATCTGGTACTGCAGCACATAGTGGTGCTGCATCATCTCCTGGCGCAGCGCGTCGAGTGCATAGGCGCCCGGGGCATGGCCCAAATGATTCGACTTCCAATCGGCGATGTACCACCGGCCCTCGTGCTCGAACGCCAAGTCGATCACCCCGTTCAGGAAGCCGTCAAGTTCTCCCTTCGACAACTTCTCCACGCGATCGGCATACGGTGCCAGCCAGCCACCGGTCTCACGGAAACCTGCCGCCAAGTCGGCAACACTGAACCCCTCAAGCGAAAGGTTGAAGCGCCACTCCCGCAGGGTCCTGCTGCTCGGCACGTCGCGCAGGGCGAAGCCCAAGCCAGGCACGGGTGCAGCCAACACGGTTGCCACTTTCGCGGCTGTGGCATTGACCACGCGGGTCTGGTCATCAGCGCCCAGCGCTGCCAACAACCCCTGCGCAGAGAGTACTTCCGCGCAGATCTGATGGATCGTGTCCGCATCTGAATCGAAGTCGAGCAACTCGAAGATCCGGTGCACTGCGATCCCGCTCGCTGCACCCGGTGGCAAGAGGTCGAGCGCGGTGCGCGGGGTACGATCAATCGGCACGCCCGGATCGTAAAGATCCGCTTCCGCCTCGCGATCCGATGTCAGCCCGGTGTATGACGTCACCGTCCAGCTTCGCATCGGCCTAGTCGGATCAACACGGGCTGAGAGGACGACCTCGCTGTGCGTCGGCTCGACCGGTGCGCGACCGGCAATGCCCTCCGCGGTCATCACGTCGATCGCACCACCAGAGGCTGCCGCGAGCTCGTGTACCGCCTCTAGCACCTGCGGCCATTGGTCCTTGGCCTTGCCCTCGTCGTCGGGACGCAGCAACCAGCCGAGCGGACCACGTGCCGTCTGGTTTGCCCCACATCCAAGTGCGGCGTAGACGCGGCCCTTCGCACGGGTGAGCGCCACATAGCAGAGCCGGAGCTCTTCCTGCCACGAGGCCGCGCCGGCGGCCGTCGCGGCAGCGGTATGATCTTCGGCATGCGCAAAGACCGCGCGCCACCCGTGCTCACCTCGCACGAGGAGCGGATCGTCGGCGCGAGATGGCTTGCTGTCCCAACAGCTCGGCACGAAGACAATCGGATACTCGAGCCCTTTCGCCGCGTGCATCGTTCGCACCTGCACCGCATCGGAGTCCGATTCCAGGCGCAACTGCCTCCGCTCGGCCGTGCCGTCACTCTTCGCGGCCCAGTGCGTCATCCACTGCGCCAGACGAATCGGCTGGCCACCAATCTCCAGCTCGGCCTCCTGCACCAACTCCAGCACGTGGCGCAGGTCGGTCAGCCACCGCTCGCCGTCGGGTCGCGCGGCGAGACGCACGACCGCATCCCGTTCACCCAACAGACGGACCAGCGCTGCAAAGGTGCCGCGACTCGCTGCCCGATCGGCGGCCTCGGCGATGGTCGCGCTCCAAGCCAGTCGTGCCGGGGCTTGATCGTCGCTGAGCCAGGCGACCAACTCCTCAGCGGAGAAGCCGGCCAGCAACGTCGCGGCACCGGCCCGACTGGCGTACTGTCCGGTTGGGTTGCCGATGAGGTCCACGAGGATGGCCACCTCACGCCAGGCCGCTGACTCGGTGACGTCACCGGAGCCCGACACGACGGCGTTGATGTCGCGGTCAATCAGCGCCTGACGGCAGGCCGCGGCTTCCTTGTGGTTGCGGGTCAGGATCGCGATGTCGCGTGGCGCCACCTGGCGGCCGTCCCAGGTCGCCTCCTGCAAGAGACGCTCGATCTCGGTGACCATCGCTGCGCGAATCCCGTCGCGCACCTGATCGACATTCAGGGGCTCGGTGGCCACCAGCCAGCGGAAGGCGGCGGCACTCGCCGGATCGGTGAGGGCGTTGCCGGTGCGTGCCGCTTGCACCGGCACGAACGCCATCTCCTCCTCGGGCACCGCGAACGGCGTGACGTTCCGCGTCCAGAGCGCTTCGAGCGCGCCGAGCAGCGGCGGGGCACTCCGCCAGTTCTTGTCGAGCCGGGCAGTTCGCGCAGGGCCTGCGGCGGTACGGGTGTCGAGGTAGGCCTGCAAGTCCGCGCCACGCCAGCCGTAGATCGCCTGCTTCGGATCGCCCACGATCACCAGCGGGACATTCTCGAACGCCGTGCGGAAAATCGTCCACTGGGCCGGGTCGGTATCCTGTGCCTCGTCCACCAACACCGCATCGAATCGTTCGCGCAACGAGGTCGCGAGTCGGCCACCGCTCACCGGGTGAGTGAGGCCATCGTGCACCAGGCGGATCTGATCGCTGAAGGTCGCGATCCCCGCGGCCAGCTTCCGTTCCGGGAGCCGGAGCAAGACATCACGACCGAGCTCGACCTTGAGGTGACGGTACCAGAGCTCGGCCGCCTCGTTCACCTCCTGCAACGCCGCGACGGCGGGGTCATCACGCAACGCTTCGGCTGGGGTCTTCTGTTCCTTGCCACGCTTCCGCATCGTGTCCCAGAGGGCGTCGGCGTTGAAGAAACCCAGTGCACTCAGTCCGGTCGGGTCGCCGCTCAAGAGCGCCTCGATGCCGTCGAGCACGGTGGCGCGCACGACCGGGTCGAAGAGCGGCTTGGTCTCGAACCAGGTCACGGCGTCCATCAACGATTCAATCGCTGGCCGTGACCAGACCAGGCGTGCGCGAGCGATCGCATCCTGAAGGCGACTCAGGCCACCCTCGCTGTCGGGTGCAGGCACGGGATGCGCCGTGCCATGGCGGCGGAGTGCGTCGACCAACTTGATGAGCTCTGCACGCTGCCACCCGGCGGCCACCATCGCATTGGCGCGCCACGGATCAATCCAGCCGCGGCTCCGCAACAGGTCGTCGAGCACCTCTGCAACCAGCCCCGTGTCCTGATCCTGGAAGACGAGGTCGCTCCGCACACCACACTCGTGCGGGAATTCCTCGAGCACGCCGACGCAAAAGCCGTGGATCGTGGTCACCGACAGCTCATCGAGTCGTTCAACGAGCAGGGTGATGCGCGCATCGGCGTTGCCGCCGATCCGCGCGAGGAGTGGCGGAATCCACGATTCTTCTGTGCGCGCCTCGCGGCGCTCCTTGTGGATCGCCTCCACCGCACGGATCGCGGTGCGAAGGCGCTCTTTCAGCTCGGCGGTCGCGGCGCGCGTGAAAGTCACCAGCAATAGGTGCCGGGGCCCGCGCGCGGTCACGTCGGTATCGCCGAGGAGGATGCGCACGGCGAGCTGCACGATGGCGAAGGTCTTGCCCGTGCCGGCGCTGGCTTCGAGCACCAACGGTCCGGGCGTGATCCGGAGCGTCATCGCGTCGAATGCGGGGCGCGGCGTCATGCCTCTGCTCCGCGCGTGAGGTGCATGACGGCCGGCAGCACGAGCCGTTCGGTCAGCTCGAGGAACTGGTTCCAGAACTCCGGGTGGTGGATGTCATCAAGTTGGTCGTTCGGGAACAACCGCTCGACGATCGGCGATTCGCGCTCTCCTTGCGCACCCGAATAGCTCGTATGCCAGCGATTGGCTGCCGCGCGGGCAGGATCCTTGTCTGCCTTCAGCGCCTCTGCAACATCAAAGGCCGACTTCGGGAAGAGCGGCACCGGTCCGCGACGGAGCGCTTCGAAGAGCTCGATGATGTTGGCCAGGTGCGTCAGCGGCTCCTCGACCGGTCCGTAGACCGCTCGGACCCGTTCCGGGTTGTTGCCCACACCGATGATCACCGTGGTGCGCGGCGTCCCCTCGGTTGCCGTGGCGTTGAGTACCAGATGCCGGACCCAGCTACTCAGGCAGAGCCGTGCGCTCACGGGGTACTGCACCACATGGTGCATCGCACTCTCGCCGATCCGGTCGAGGCTACCCTCGATGGTCACGCCACCGACCCGTAGCGCAATCGTGCGGACTCCGTTGGCCACGTGCCCCGTGGCTTCCGCGACGGCCACCGCTCGCACGGCATCATCTTGGGCCACCACGGCCGGACCGAGCTGTCCGTAGGCGAGTTCGACCTGCTCGACCAGTGCGGCGGTCGTGCGCGCGACGCCCGCCTTCGCGAGGTTGATCACCGCGCCATGGATGTTCAGCTGTTCGTGGTCCTCAAGAAGAATCGGCTCGCGATCCTCCTCGACGCTCCGATCAATCGGCCTCGGAAGGCCAAGCGTCCTGGTCCAGAACCATGTGATCGGGTCGCTGAAGGCGGCGCAGAGATCGTCAAGCTTGATCGTGGCGAGCGGAGCCGCGGCAGGAAGCGCCGCGCTCAGGAACGGCGGAATTCGCTCGGCCGGATTGCGCACCGTGGTGGCTGCCGTGGCCCAGCGCGTCGCGGCACTCTGCAACGGCGCCGGGCCGGCGTCAGCACTCGTCTCCCCGAAGAGCCGCGGCGCAAAGGGCTGCAGTGGTTCATCCACCACCAGACGTGCGTGTGGTGAACCGTCGCCGGTGTTTGCTGCCACCAGATCGACGAGGTCCTGCAGCTCACTCACCGCGACGGATGGCGAGCGGAGGGCGTTGTCCATGATCGAGCGACCGGTCCAGCTCAGGTGCACGGCGTCGCTTGCCGAACTGATGGCATCACGGAAGGCATCGAGAGCATCCTCGCGTGGGTCGGGATCTTCGCCTTCGAGCGGGTCGTGATCAGCATCGCGGCGTGACTGCAGCAGGATGTCCCACGGGGGTGTGCCACCACCGCGCGGGAAGCGACCATCGTCCAGCCCCGCGATCATCATCACCCGCGCAGGCAAGACGGTACCCGGTTCCAGGCGGCAGACGCGCATTCCGCCGCGGAGATGCCCGCTGGTGCTGGTGTTCTCGAGCCCCTCGGTGATTTGTGGCATCAGCGCGGAAAACGGCAGTGGAGTGTCTGCGCCCACCGCCGCTGCCTGCTGGAGCACCCGCCCGATGGCGCCGCGCAACTCCTGCAGTGCCTCGGCGTCGTCACTACCCAGTGGCGTCACCAGTTCTGCGAGGAAGCTCTCCAAGAGTGGTCGCCACTCCACGGCCGGGCGTGCGGTGCCGGTCTCGCTACGCCAGTGAGCAAGACGTGTCACCCATGCGTCGAGTTGTGCCACCAACTGTGCGGTGTCGTCTTCGCTGTGCTCCTCCACCGGATGCCGTTCGTGGAGCTGCACCAGGCCAGCCGCCCAAGTGCCATCGGGAAGTGGTGGCAGCGCGTAGGCGGTGGCGCGGTCGTCGGCATCGACACCCCAGCGGATACGGGCGTCCTCGACCAGCGTGTGTAGCCGTCGGAGTTGTTCGGCGCGTATGCCAGCGGCCACGCGAATCGGCAGGTGATCCAGCAGCGCCAGAATCTCGCGGCGACCGAAGCGCCCGGGCAGTGCAGCGAGTAGCGCCTCGATCGCGGCACCGATCGTCGAGCGATTGCGCCATGGCCGCCCGGCCACCGAGTAGGGCACGTATGGCAACCCCGGCTCTGGCGTGCCGAACACCGCATCGACCGCAGGGAGATAGCTGTCGAGGTCGGTCAGGTAGAGCGTCACGTCGTGCGGCTGCAGCGTTGCGTCCTGTCCCAGCCGCCATGCGAGCTGTTCGCGCAGCGACTCCAGCTCGCGCACCGCGGAGTGGCAGCGATGCAGGAGGAGTGAGCGATCGTCGTCGGTAGGCGTGATCGTCGTTGCGGCGTCTTCGGACAGTTTCCGTTGTACGGCACCGAGGATGGTGTTCTCCGCGGCGAGCGGATGCTGGCGTGCGGTGCGCTCATGGGCCGCTCCCTCGATGCCGCGCAATGCCGCGAGCGCGGCGGGCCGGCGTCGGGGTCGGAGCGGATCAAGTGGTTCGTCACTCGGCACCCAGAGATGCCAGCGCACTGGGCGTTGCGTCGCCAGCAGCGCGAGTGCGTCACGGATCATCGGCGGCAGCGTGGCGTCATCCACCACCAGCATTGCATCGGGCCAACGGTTGGTGTCGGCAGTGCCGGCATGGACCGCGTCGCGCCAGGCGTTGTGACGCGCAACCAGCGACGGCACCGGGTTGCCGGCAACGAGTCCGCGCCACAGTTCTGATTGCCATTGTTCGTCGGCCACGCCGCGCAGTGCCAGCTCGCCACGTTCCCATGCGGCGATCATCGCGGGGCGATGGAGCATCGCATCGAAGAGTCGGCCGGCGAGTCGAGCCGCGAAGCCGATGCGGACGAATGGATCGGGGTCGCGGGCGATGCGCGCGATCGACTCGGGCATCTGGTCGGCGAGGTCCGGCAGCAGTGCTGCGATGCGCCAGCCGAGCGAGCTGCGGTGCCAGCTGCCATCGTTCTGGCCGCCGTGGAGGCGATCGAGCAGCGTCAGCGGGGCAGGGAAGTCCAGTGATGCTGCGACGCCCTGGCGGCGCGTGATCGCCAGCGTCAGGTGCCGACGGATGGCGGGGTGCCTCACCATCACCACGGGCTGGTCGAACGGGCCCGGCGCAAGCGCGTCGAGGTCGGCAAGGACGTTCTTCGTCACACCGAGGAGATCGGGCGCTTCGACCAACGTGAAACTCTGGGCACGCCCGCCTTCGGCTGTCCGATCCATAGTGGTATCAGTCTGTCAGAGGGGAAGTCTGGTTGTCGGGCTTGAAACATGGTACGGGGGTGTGACAGGAGCGGCAAGGTGTCCGACGGCGAACGGCGAACGCCGTCCCCCCCTACGGCTTCGTGATCCGCGTCGTGCGGTAATTGCCGAGCGTTGAGCTCACGGCCCGCGTGCCCTTGTTGTCCCGGTAGTAGGTGTAGTCGCCCAGGGTGGAGATGGTGCCGCGCCGCCCAGTGTTGTCGGAGCGGTAGGTGTATGACCCCAGCTGCGTGCTGGTAGTCCTGACGCCGCGGTTGTCGCGCGAAGTGACGGTGTTGCCCAGGCGCGAGGTCGTGATGGTGCGGCCGGTGTTGTCGCGCGTGGTCGTGTATGCTCCCAGCGTGCTGGTGGTGCTGCGGTAGCCGTTGTTGCAGCGCGTGGTCGTGTACGCGCCCAGCGTCGAGGTGGTGCACGAGACCGACTGGGCCGCGACAGGAGCCACTGTGGAGAGGGCGAGGGCGGCAACGGCCGCGGCTGAGAAGAGGCGCATTGGATCACTCCGGAGTCAAGGATCCAGGGAAGATCGTGGTGGGGTGTGACAGGGGGAGTCGCAGGTCGTAGGTCGTAGGTCTTAGGTCGATTGCCCCCCATGTCACACCCTCAGGCGATATGGGAAGACTCCCCCGAGCAGAGCATCGCTTCCGGGGGTCTCTTCCCAACTCTCTGGAGGTCACATGCAGTCACGACTGTTCCGCCTGCGCTCGCTCGCCATCCTGGGCCTGCTCGTCGGCACCACGGGATGCGCCACGATTCTCGGTGGCGGCGCCTCGCAACCCGTGGCAATTCGCTCGAACCCCGAGTCGGCGACATTCACCGTCAAGGCCTCCAACGGCCTCACGATGGCACAGGGACAGACGCCGCAGACCATTCGCCTCCCGCGCAAGAACGAGTACCAGATCGAATTCACCGCGCCGGGCTTCCAGCCACAGTCGATCGCCCTCACCAAGGGGACCAACGGCTGGATCTGGGGCAACCTCGTCGTCGGTTGGATCGTTGGCTTCGCGGTTGACTTCGCCACCGGCTCGGCGCACAAGCTCGAGCCCGCGCTGGTGGACATCAGTCTGGTGCAGGTGCGCGCGAGCACCGGCGAGCTTCGCACCGACGCGCTCGTCAAGCTGCACGACAAGGACGGCAGGCTGATTCGCGAAGTGACGGTGCCGATGGTACCGGTGGAAGCGGCCGCGAAGTAGCACTCCGTCATCCCGAGCGAAGCGCCTGTCCCCCGGCCCCGTCATCCCTCGCTGCGCTCAGGATGACATACGACGGGCGCTGCGCACAGGATGACATGCTGCGGTGCGCGCGAAGCACGCACTTTCGGTTCGCGGCAAGAACTGCTACAATACGAAATCCGCTCCACACAATCCATCACCACATCCTGCTCGGATGCCCACCTGTGACTGGCGTCGTGATGACGTCATCCCTCCGTAGTGTATTGCCCCAGCCTTCCCATTCCTACCACCCGGAGTCGAACGTCATGCGTCTGCCTTCCTCCCGTTTGCCCCTCGTGTTGCTCGGATTGTCCGGCCTCGCGGCCTGCGCTGATGCACCCACCGTCGTCACCCCCGAGCCGGATGTCGCGCTCTCGAGTGCGTCCGCCGTCGCGAGCTCGTCGCTCGAAGCTGTTGCAGTGCCCGGTCGGTTCATCGTCATGTTCAAGAACGAACGGGTCGCAGCGGACCTGGAGGCCGAGGTGAAGGCCCTCGGCGGGACGCTCGAGGCGAACTACGATGACATGGGCATCGCCGTGGTGAGTGGCCTGCCCGATGACGGCGCCGTGAAGCTTCGCGGTCGCCGCGACGTCTCGCTCGTCGATCCCGACATGGCGTTCCCGATCGAGGCGATGTTCGAGGGTGCGCCCGAAGCCTCGGGTGCCATCAGTGCACCGGCGTCGCCGAACGCTCCTGCCACCGCATTCTTCTTCGCCCGTCAGTGGCACATGCGCCAGATCGGCGCCGATGTCGCGTGGGCGGCCGGCCGCCGCGGCTCGCCGAGCGTGAAGGTCGCGATCCT
>JAABRY010000120.1 GCA_011390645.1 Gemmatimonadota bacterium | reverse complement strand
GAGGAGGAGGGCGAGGATGCCGATCGCCCGGGCGGCGCACGCGGCGTATGCGAGCGGACGATCCAGCGCATCACGCCATGGCCACCACGCCAACAGGAGCGCGATCGGGAGGGCCACGAGCCAGGCGAGTCCTGCGCTCACGTCATCCCCGTGCGACGGCGAGGGCGTCAGCGAGGGCGAAGCGCCCTTCGTAGAGCGCGCGGCCGGTGATCGCCCCACCCAGACCGGCGGCCGCCACAGCGCGCAGATCGTCGAGGGTCGCGATCCCACCAGACGCGATCACTGACACCCCAGCTGCCGCCTGCAACGCGACGCTCCCGGCGATGTCGGGCCCACCGAGCATGCCATCGCGGGCGATGTCGGTGTAAATCACCGTACGCACCCCCTGCCCTGCGACGCGAATCGCCAGATCTGTCGCCTGTACCGCGCTCGTCTCGGTCCACCCGCGGAGCGCCACGGCACCGTCTCGCGCATCAATCCCGACCGCCACACGATCCGCGCCGAGCGCCGAGACCACTTCATCCACCAGCGCAGGGCGTTCCACGGCTGCCGTGCCGAGGATGACGCGCGTCACGCCGAGGTCGGCAAGGGCACGGGCCCGTTCGACGGTGCGGACACCGCCACCCACCTGTACGGCGAGCGTGGTGCCCACGGCGGCGACGATGGCGGCGATGGCGGGGTCGTTGTCTCCGGTACCGAACGCGCGGTCGAGATCGACCACATGCAACCAGCGCGCGCCGGCGTGAGCGAAGGTGCTCGCCTGGGCGGCCGGGTCGGTACCGTAGCTGGTCTGGCGGTCGGCCTCACCCTGCGCGAGGCGAACCACCTCGCCGCCGCGCAGGTCGATCGCGGGATAGAGTTCCATCACGCGAGGAGGTGGGATCAGTCGGCGAGGAGCGGCGCTGGAGCCGGGGCCCCGCCGCGCTGCAGCAGCGTGGCGAGGAGCTGGCGCTGGGCCTCGAAAGCCGGACGATCCGAACGATCGAGCGGCTCCCCGGCCTCGAACTTGACCGAGCGTGGGTCACGGGCGACACCATTGACGCGGAACTCGTAATGGAGGTGCGGCCCGGTGGCGGTGCCGGTCATGCCCACCTGTCCGATCACCTGACCCTGCGTCACGCCGACCCCTGCCCGAATCCCGGCCCCGAAGCCCCTCAAGTGGGCGTACCGCGTGGTGATGCCGTCGCGGTGGCGAATCTCGACCAGGTTGCCATAGCCACCCGCGCGACCGGCGCGGATCACGGTGCCGTTGCCAGCCGCGCGCACCGGGGTACCGGAGTTCGCGGCGTAGTCGATCCCCTCATGCTTCCGGTAGATCCCCAACACCGGATGGAACCGGCGATTGGAAAACCCGCTCGAGACGTGACGGAACTCGACCGGCGCGGCGAGGAAGGCGCGGCGGAGCGCCTTGCCCTCCTCGTCGTAGAAGGCGGACTTCCCGGTCGCGGGCGTGTAGCGATAGGCGGTAATCTGGCGGCCATTGATGTGCAGGTCGCTGGCGAGCACCCGTCCGAAGCGCACTTCGCCGTCTTCGCTCACCAGGCGCTCAACAACCGTGGCGAAGCGATCGCCGGGTTGCACATCACGCGAGAAGTCGATGGACCAGGCGTTGACGTCGGCGAGGGCGTAGGCCGCCTTCATCCGTTCGTTCCGATCCAGAGTGGCCTCGCTCATTTCCCGATCGAACGCCTCGACGAGCGACGTGGAAATCTCGCCGGCCAGGCGCATGGTGTCGGTGGTCCAGCGGATCGGGATCGCGCTCCCTTCCCAACTGCCGGCGGACGTGCGAATGAAGCGCAGCCGCTGCTGGTCGTCGGGCCGGACATCGATCTGCGTCGGGGTATCGGAGATCGCATCGCGACGGACGGCGAAGACGAGGCCGGCCCGCAGGCGGCGCGGATCGAAGGAGAGCGCATCGGCGAGGCCAGAGAGGTCGAGTCCGATCACGCCCTGT
The DNA here is from genome assembly GCA_011390645.1 of Gemmatimonadota bacterium. GTDB lineage: Bacteria > Gemmatimonadota > Gemmatimonadetes > Gemmatimonadales > GWC2-71-9 > Palsa-1233. Next base: position 7,599 of record JAABRY010000120.1, on the reverse strand, counting down.
CGGGAGAGCAGCGCCCCGATCGTCTCACCCGACTTGAGGGTGTCGCTGACCACCTTGTACGGGTCGGTGACCACGATCGGCAGGGCGATCGGCGTGTCATCGAGACGAGCCCACGGCCACTCCCCGCTGGTGGAAAAGAGCGCGGCGGCACCAAGGATGCCGACCGCGGCCGGAAAGCGCGGGAACCGGGGAATGCGGGGATTGCGTCGAAACATCAGTCCATTTGCCGCCGGATGAAGGTCGGGATTTCCATATCACTCACGTCTGGTGCACTGGCCGGCCGCGCGCTGGGCGAGGGAGCCGGACGAACGAACGGCTGACTCGATGCCGGCGGTGCAGACTGAACCGGTGGAGTCTGCGGGGGCGCCTGACGCCGCTGCGCAAATGGCAGTACCTGCGGCGACGCCCCCCGTTCAACCACAGGTTCACCAGTCACTGCACGATCGAAGCCAGTCGCGATAACCGTTACACGCACCTCGCCCTGCAACTTCGGATCATTGCCCGCACCGAAGATGATCTGCGCATCGTCGCCGACCGCGTCGTGGATGATCTCGCTGATCTGGGCCGCCTCACCCAACGACAGGTCGTCTCCGCCGAGGATATTGATCAGCACGCCACTGGCGCCGTTGATCGAGACGTTGTCCAGCAACGGGCTTGAAATCGCTTGCTGCGCCGCCTCGAGGGCCCGATTCTCGCCGGATCCGATCCCCGTGCCCATCAGGGCCGCCCCGCCATTCTGCATCACGGTGCGCACATCTGCGAAATCTACATTGATGATGCCGGTGCTGGTGATCAGCGAGGCAATGCCTCGCGTTGCATTCAGCAACACTTCGTCAGCCTTCTTGAGGGCGTCCTGGAAGGGAATGCCCTTCCCGACCACGGCGAGCAGCCTCTCATTAGGTACGACGATCATCGTGTCGACGTTGCGGCGCATTTCGGTGATGCCCATCTCCGCCTGCTTCATGCGCTTGCGCCCCTCGAAGAGGAACGGCTTCGTCACGATGCCGACGGTCAGGGCGCCAATGTCCTTGGCCATCTGGGCGATGATCGGCGCGGCACCGGTGCCGGTGCCACCGCCCATGCCGCAGGTCACGAACACCAGGTCGGCGCCCTGCAGGTGCTGGAGGACCTCATCGCGGTTCTCTTCGATCGCCTGCCGACCAATTTCTGGTCGGGCCCCCGCGCCAAGACCGCGCGTGAGCTTCTTGCCGATCTGTACCTTGAGGTCCGACCGTGAGGAGGCCAGCGCCTGGGCATCGGTGTTCACCGAGATGAACTGGACGCCCGCGAGGGCCTCTTCGATCATCCGGTTGACCGCGTTGCCGCCGCCACCGCCGACGCCCACCACCTTCATCCGGGCGTTCTGGGCCGGTTGCTCGTCGAGCTCGAACGTCATTCGTGAAGTCATTGCCGCACCCCCCGAGGGTCGGTCAGAAGATATCCTGCAACCAGCGCCGTACCGGCTCGAACACTCGCCCCATCGCGGGAGAGCGCTTGCCCCCCGCCCCGAATCCACTCCCCATCGCCACCTGGCGCGCCCCGTAGAGCGCGAGCCCCACCGGGACCGCAAAGGCGGGCGACGCCACCGCATCCACGAGCCCACGAAGGTCGTCCGCCGGGACCCCACGACGTACCGGGGCGGCGAAGACGTCGCGGGCGAGTTCGACCATTCCGGGTGCTGCCGACGCCCCCCCTGACAGCACCACGCCTCCGGGCAGGCCAGCCATCGCCCACCCCGCGCGGGCCACCTCGTCGAACGCCAACTCCATCATCTCCTGCAACCGCATGTGCATGATGTGGGCGATCAGTCGACGCGGGGCCTGGCGTGGCGCACCACCCGGCACCGGCGGCAGCTCAAGCACTTCCACCTCGGGCACCATCGGCTCGTACGCCGCCCCCCACCGCGCCTTGATCCGTTCAGCATCGGCCTGCGTCACCTGGAGCCCATGGACGAGGTCCGAGGTGACGTGCCCACCGGCGAAACGGAGCGAGGCAGTGTGGCGAAGCTTGCCACCATGGAATATCGCCACGTTGGTACTGCCACCGCCAAGTTCGACCAGCACCGCCCCCATGTCCCGCTCTTCGGCGGTGAGCACGGCCAACGATGCGGCGAGCGGCTCCAGCACGAATTCGCCCACATGCCACCCGGCCTTCTCGACGGCACGACGGGCGTGCGCGAGCGCACTCGCCCGCGCTGTCACAAGATACACCTCCGCCTCGAGGCGGTCGCCGGCCATCCCGATCGGATCGGCGTATCCCGGCTGCCCGTCCACCCGGTAGTCATGGGCGATGGCGTGGAGCAGCTCCTGATCATGCCCGAACGACACATTGCTGGCCACATCGTTGACACGCGCGAGGTCGATTGTCCGGATTTCGCTGCCCGGGATGCTCGCCACCCCGTGCGAGACCCGTTGGGAGACGTGCTCGCCGGCGACACCCACATACACGGTTCCCACTTCAATCCCTGCGATCCGCTCGGCGTCGGTCATGGCCTTGGCGATCGCGCGGACGGTCTCCTCGAAATCCCGGATCAGGCCACGGCGGACGCCGGTGGACGCCTCGGTCCCCACCCCAAGCACTCGCAGGCCCCAGGAGCGCTGATCGCCGGTGACCTCGCCGATGACGGCCGTCACGCTGGTGGACCCCAGATCAATCGCGGCCACGAGCCGCTGCACCGCGACGGTCACGCCACACCCTTTCGCACGAAGACGCGCCCATCGAATCGGCCATCGAGTTCGACCCAGGGCGTCGCGGTCGCCTCCAGCCAGGCCTGCACGGCGGTGATTGCGCGCAACGCGCGTTCGTCGGCATCAACACGGAGGCGAACGCGATGTCCGTTCCGCACCAGCGTGACCTCGCTCCCCTCGGTGCGCACGATCTGCACCTGATCGTACAACAAAGGATCGGACACCTGCATCCGCGCAAGGAGTGCCGCCGTGGCCGAATCTCGCGGCGCGATCGGCAACGAGCTGCTCACCCGTGCGGGGGCAAACGGGAGCACCCGGCCCCGCGCATCGAGCAGGACGAACCGATCCTCCTGTGCTGTCAGCGCGACAGGCGGGATCTCCACGATGTCCAGCACCAGAGTGCCGGGCCAGCGTCGGGTCACGGTGGCGAGCTGCACCCCGGGGATGGCGACGGCCGCGGACTGCACGGCATCGAGCGGATGCAGAATGGACGCATCCGACGGGAGTGCCAGGCGGCGCACGACATCGTGCTCCTCATGGTAGCGCAATCCGGTGATCTCGATCGCGTGAATCCGGAAGAAGGGCACGCGACGCACCACCGCGGGGACGGCCGTCACCACGCCGAGGGCAACGGTCAGCCCCAGTGCCGCGAGCAACGCCACGCGTCGGCGCGTCATGCTCCCCCCCCCACCGCGCGGGCGAGCAGTTCCCGACCCACCGTGGTGATGTCGCCGGCGCCCATGGTCAGCAGGACATCGCCCTCACGCAACAGCAACGCGACCTCTCCCGCGAGGTGCTCACGACGTGGCTCATACGCCACCATCGCACCGGCGGCCATGGCGGCATCGGCGACGATCTTCCCCGAGACGCCCTCCATCGGCGCCTCGCGTGCGGCATACACGTCTGCCACGATCACGAGGTCGGCCGCGGCAAGGAGGCGCCCCATCGCGTCGCCATGCTCGCGGGTGCGCGAGAAGAGATGCGGCTGAAAGGCCGCCACCAGACGTCGCTCGGGGAACGCCTGACGCGCAGCGTGCAGCGTGGCTTCGAGTTCGGTGGGGTGGTGGGCGTAGTCGTCCACGTAGGCGATACCGTCGGCCTCGCCGAGTCGCTCGAAGCGGCGCCCCACGCCGGGAAACTCCGCCAGCGCCGCGGCCGCCGCTTCGAGGGAGCCACCCAGCGCCTCCGTCACGGCGAGCGCTGCCGTGGCGTTGCGCAGGTTGTGGAGGCCCGGGACGATGAGTCGAAGCGTGCACACGGCGCCGCTCGGGAAGGTGATCATGGCCTCCGAGCCCGCGGCGTCAGCACGCTGCACATCGATGCGCACATCAGCCTCGGGCTCCGCGCCAAATCGGACGGCGGTGTCCCCCAGCCGCGTCGCAACGCGCGCGCTACCGGCATCGGCAGTGCCAACGAAGCAGTGCGTGGCACGTGAGGCGAAGGTGACGAATGCGTCTTCCATCGCCTCGACCGACCCGTAGCACTCCAGGTGATCCGCTTCGACATTGTTGACGACGGCGATGGTCGGTACGAGGGTCAAGAAGGCCTGGTCGTATTCATCGGCCTCCACCACGAAGAGCGGCTCGTCATCGAGCAAGGCGTTGCCACCCCACGCGGCCACCCGCCCTCCCGAGAGACCTGACGCGTGCAACCCCGCCGCGCGCAGCGCGATGGTGGTCATCACGGTCGTGGTGGTCTTGCCGTGGGTGCCACTGATCGCGGCGAGCGTGCCCGCGTTCACGAGTTCCGCGAGCGCATTCTTGCGCGGCACCACCGGCACCCCGTGCTCATGCGCGGCAACGATTTCGGGATGGTCGGTGCGGGCCGCGGCGGTCACCACCAGCGCACGACAGCCCACGGGATGCCCCACATCCGGCGCAGCATGGGTCGTGATGCCGACCGCCTGAAGATCCGCGAACGCGCCGGTGTCGGTATCGCACCCGCTCACCACGACGCCCCGCCGGCGAGCAGCCAGCGCGAGCGCGCTCATTCCCGCGCCACTGACGCCGAGGAAGTGAAGCGGACGGGGATCGGAGGGATCAAACAGGCCGGGCACCAGAGCAAGATACCCGCGGGGGGAAGCCCCGACCACGGGGGGTCAGCGCGCCTCGGCGAGCGCGATGACGCGAGCAGCAATCGTGGCCGCGGCTTCCGGCCGACCACGCTGGCGGGCCGCCTCCGCCATCGCCTCTCGCCGCGCCGGATCCCGGAGGAGTCCACCGAGTATGTCGGCGAAGCGGGCGTCGGTCAGGCTACCCTGCGGCAGGTGCACCGCTGCCCCTGCCGCGGCGTGGGCGACGGCATTGGGGGTCTGATGATCGGCCGCCGCGGTCGGCAACGGGATGAGAATGGCCGGGATCCCCCAGGCCGAGAGTTCAGCCAGCGTCATCATCCCGGCTCGCGCGACGCAGAGATCGGCCACGGCCCACGCGTCCGCCATCGGATCAAGGAACGGCGTCACGGTCACGTTGGGGGGCGCGTGGAAGGAGGCGAACTCGGTGTAGGTCTTCCGGCCGGTGGCCCAGATCACCTGCACCCCGTCGCCTCCGCCAGCGGTCAGCCACGCCGCCACCCGCTGATTGATCGCAAGCGACCCCTGGCTTCCCCCAGTTACCACGACGACCGGCGCATCGGGCACCACGCCGAAGCGCGTGAGCGCATGATCACGACGCAGCGGATCCGGCGGTGTAATCGGGGCGCCGGTGACCGTAGCTCGGGCCCGCGCACTGGTGGGCAATGACGGGACGGCCTCGGGGGTCGCGAGCCAGATCTCGCGCACCGATGACGCGAGGCGGCGTGTCGCCAATCCTGGGCGCACGTCGAGTTCGAGAATGCCGGTGGGAATTCCCCGGCGCGCCGCCCGCCACACCACCGGACCACTGACATAACCGCCGGTGCCAATCACGGCCGCGGGGCGAAGCGCATCGAGATAGGCATCCACCTCGCGCACCAGACGCACCGCCAGCAGCGGCCACGAGGCATTGCGCCACCACTGCTGTCGATACACCGGCGCGAACGGGAAGAGACGGTGCGACACGCCACGCTCCGGGAGCACATGCGCTTCCACGCCGCGCTGCGCACCGGCGAACGCCATCTGCCACTCGGGCCGCGCGGAAGAGGTGGCAGCCGCGACGGCGAGCGCCGGCATCAGGTGACCGCCCGTCCCCCCCCCCAGCGAAGAGAATGGTCGTCATCGGGAGCGCGCGCGCGCGGGACGCCCGCGCCGTCGTCCGATCGAGATGATGATCCCCGTGGCCGCGAGATAGATCACCAGGGCGACCCGACCGGTGGAGACGAAGGGCAGCGTCTGTCCCGTCGAGGGCATCAGGTCAGTGACCACCGCGGCGTGCATCAGCGCGCCGACCGCAATCGCCGTTGTCAGTCCCGCCGCGAGTGCGGTACCGAACGGATCGCGGGCAGTGCGCGCAATGCGGAAGCCCATCCAGCAGAACAGGGAGAAGCAGGTGACGAGAAAGAGGACGCCGACGAGGCCCCACTCCTCGCCCACGATCGAGAGGATGTAATCGGAATGTCCATAGGCGAGGTGCCCGAGCTTCTGGGTGCCCTTGCCAAAGCCCACGCCGAAGAGTCCCCCGTGCCCGAACCCGATCAATGACTCGCAGTGCTGCTCGGTGCCGGGACAGTTGATGGACGGCTGCCACCAGGCCATGAGGCGATCCCGACGCTCGGCGGAGCCAATCAGCATCCAGCCAACCACCGGCAGGGCGGCCAGCGGCATCAGCACCAGGTGGCTGAGCCGCACCCCGGCGACAAACGCCACGGCGACCCCGGTGAGCGTGAGGATGATCGCCATCGACAGGTTCGGTTGGACCATCGTGAGGACGGCCACGAGTGCTACGGGCCACAGGAGGGTGACGAAACCCTGCCGAAAGTCCCGCACCCGCGTCCCGATCGACGCCGCCAGGGCCGCGATGAAGATCGGCAGCGTCAGGCGGGCGATCTCCGAGACCTGAATCTGCATCCCTGGCAGGTTGATCCAGCGTCGGGCGCCGTTGCGCCAGGGCACGAAGTCATTGACGAGCGCCGGGGCCTCGGGCCCCGGAAAGACGATCTTCATGAGCGCAATCACCACCAGGCCGGCGACGGTCGCCCAGAAGAGCGGTGCCGCCACGCGACGCAGGTGGTTGTAGTCCAGATACGCCAAGGCGAAGAAGGCCACCGCGCCCACGGCCGCCCCGCTCACCTGATCACGCGCCTCGACGAACCAGTCGGGGAGGTAGCTCCCGGCGGCATAGCATGCCGCAATGCCGAAGAGCACCAGCATCATCGTGACGACGGCGAGCAACCGGGTTTCCCACCGGAACTCCCCCGGATGACGCACGCTGACCCCGCTCACAACGCCTCGGCGAGCGCGCGGAACGCGGCACCGCGCACCTCGTAATTGGGGAACTGATCGTAGCTCGAACACGCCGGAGACAGGAGCACCGCGCCACCGGCCGGGACCAGCGCTTGCGCGCAGGCCACGGCGTCCGGGAGATCCGCGACGCGCTCGACGCGCACCGCCTCGCCGAGGTCGTGCCGCACCAGATCGCCGGATTCACCATATGCCACCACGGCCACGAGATGCGGCCCCATCGCGTCGAGCAACGCCGTGTACGGTTCACCCTTGTGGCGTCCGCCGAGCAGCAGGACATAGGGGCGCGTCATGGCACGCACTGCGACGAGCGTGGAGGCGATATTGGTCGCCTTGGAGTCGTTGATCCAGAGCACGCCATCATGTTCCCGCACGGGTTCCATTCGATGCACCAACGCGCGGAAGGTCGGCAATCCAGCGGCGATGGCCGCGTGGGAGACGCCGGTGGCGTGCACCGCGAGCGCGGCGGCGAGCGCGTTGGCGACATTGTGCTCGCCGAGCAGCGGCAGCTCGGCCCGCGGGAGCAGCGGTTGACCT
>JAABRY010000119.1 GCA_011390645.1 Gemmatimonadota bacterium | reverse complement strand
CGACCAGCGCGCAACTGGCCACGTTGGAGAAGGAGATCGCGGACCGGATTGCGCGGTGGGAGGCGCTGGAGGAGAAGCAGGGGGAGGGGTGAGGGGGAACTGGGGTGAAACGTAAAAGGTGAAACGGGGCGTTGGATTGCCGTCCGTTTCACCTTTCACCTTTCACCTATCGCCCACCGCCACTACGGCCGAGTGATCGTGAGTGATGTCGCGCTGTTGCTGGGCGCATCGTACGAGATGCCGGAGCCACCGATCCCGGTCACACTGAAAGTCGTACTCCCCACGTTCGACTTGTAGTTCGGCGAGCTCACCGAGCAGGTACCGTTCGCGCCAGTGGTACACGAGACGGTCGAGCCGCCGGTGAAGCTTCCTGAGACCACCGCCCCACCCAGCGCCGTGTTGTCCGAGGAATGCACGAAGATCGTGACGCTAGCTGACCAGTTCTTTCCCTTGGTTTGCGTGCCCGACGTCAGCGATTGCACGTGCGCCGCGGTCGTCGGAGTCGGATCGGGATCTGGCTCCGGCTCCGGATCAGGGTTCGTCCCCCCCCCACCCCAGCCGAGCGTGTAGAGCAGAAGATTCGCCGATCCCGATCCGGCACTCGTCACCTTGCCCGCCGTGGCCGCGGTAGTGATCGCGTTGCTGACGGTTGCGGGGGACGCACCGGTATTGGCAGCGAGGTAGAGCGCAGCGGCCCCAGCCACGTGTGGCGAGGCCATCGAGGTCCCGCTGATCGTGCTGGTCGCCGTGGTGCTGGTGTACCACGCCGACCGGATGCTGCTGCCCGGGGCGAAGACATCGAGGCACGAGCCGTAGTTCGAGTAGCTGGCGCGCGCGTCACTCGAGGTCGTCGCGCCCACCGTGATGGCGGATGGTGCACGAGCCGGCGAGTAGTTGCAGGCATTCCGGTTGCTGTTGCCGGCTGCCACCACGAAGGTGACGCCCTTGTTGACGGCAGCGGCCACGGCGTTGTCGATGGCGGTGGAGGCACCCCCACCCAGCGACATGTTCGCGACCGCAGGCTTGACGGCGTTGGCGGCCACCCAGTCGATACCGGCCACGACGCCAGAGGTGGTACCCGACCCATTGCAGTCCAGCACCCGCACTGCCACCAACGCGACCCCCTTCGCCACGCCCCAGGTGGAACCGCCGACCGTCCCGGCCACATGGGTACCATGACCATTGCAGTCGCTGGTGCCGCGCCCGTCGCTGATGGCCGTGAAGCCGCCGGAGACCCGCCCGCCGAAGTCGACGTGTCCACTCAGGATGCCGGTGTCGAGGATGTAGGCCCGCACGCCCGCGCCAGTGCCTTCATACACGTAGGTCCCGGAGAGTGGCAGGCTCCGCTGATCCACCCGATCGAGACCCCATGTGGCGCCGGCCTGGGTGGTCGCCATCGTCGTGACGACGGCATCCGCCTCGACGAACTCGACGTTCGGGTTCCGGCGGATCCCCTCGATCGCGGCGGCGGGCAAGCTGGCCGCGAAGCCCTGGAGTGCCGTGCCATAGCGATAGTGCACGGTCCCACCGCGCGACATCTCCGTCGTCAGGCGGTCGGCGTTGGGCGTGCCCCGCCGGAACACCACGATGTACCGATCTGCCAATCCACCACCCTGCTGGGCAGCAAACGAGGGAGCGACCGTGGGTTCGGTCGGGACAACCGGGGACTCGGCACAAGCGACCGCGAACAACGCGAGCGCCACGGCAAGGTGGCCACGAGTGGGACGCATGAGGGGTACTCCGCTGAGGGGAATGGACCGGGGGAACCCGGATCAGCAAGAAGTGTCGGTAGGAGTACGGGAGGGCACAAGGGGTCAGGGGGCGGGGTGTGAGGTGTGAGGGGTGAGGGGGAACAAGGGGCCAGTTGGCAGGATCATCTCGCCATGATGGCCCAGTTCTCCCCCTCACCCCTCACCCCTGAGCGGCCGCAGGCCGCGCCCCTCGACCCTCACTCCAAGACCAGCGCCTCGATGAAGAACTCCATCATCCGTTGCGAGTTCAGCCCGGTGTGCCCTGCATCCGGACCCACCTGCACCTGGAACGACTTCCCGGCTGCCTGCAACGCCTTGATGAGCTGCATCGAGTTGTTCGGGTGCACGTTGTCGTCGGCGGTGCCGTAGTAGATCATCAGGCGGCCCTTGAGGTTCTTCACGTACTCCATCGCGCTACCCAGCTTGTAGCCCTCCGGGTTCGCCTGCGGGGTGTACATGTAGCGCTCGGTGTAGATCGTGTCGTAGTGATCCCATGACGTGACCGAGGATGAAGCGGCCGCAGCGTGGAAGGCATCCGGGTGACGCAGCAGCGCGAGCGCGGAGGCATAGCCGCCATATGAGGTGCCGTAGATACCAACGCGTTCGCCGTTGACATACGGCAGCTTGGCGAGGTGGCGCGAGGCCGCTGCGATGTCATCCACCTCGACCTGGCCGAGCTTCTCGTAGATCGCGTCCATCGAGCGCTTCCCCTTGCCCGAGGCGGCGCGCGTGTCCACCGTGACCACCAGGAAGCCGTACTCGGTCAGCGCGCTCGGCGCGGCGAAGGTCTCGCGCGCCCCGGTGTTCCCCGGCCCGGCGTACACCGAGAAGATCACGGGGTAGCGCTTGGCAGGATCGAAGTTGTGCGGCTTGTTCAGCATCCCGTGCAATTCGGTGACGCCATCGGCTGCGGTGAAGGTGAACATCTCGACGCGCTGCAGGCCGAGCTTCTCGAACTCGGTGAGATCGCTCTCCGCCAGCGTGGAGAGCACCTTGCCGTTCGCATCCAGCAGGCGGGTCACCGGCGGGATCGCGTGCGTCTGGGCCACGTCGGTGATCACCTTGCTGTCAGGCGAGATGCTCACGGTGTGATGGAACGCCGGATCGGTGAGGCGGCGGTCCCCCTTGCCGTCGAGGCTGACGCGGTGCAATTGCTGCTTCATGTAGTTGTCGCCGCTGCGCGCGTAGTACCAGAGCTGCTTCGCCTTCTCGTCGAGCTTGACGATCGCGCCAACTTCGAACGGATGACTCGTCACCGTCGACAGGAGTTTCCCGCTGATGTCGTACAGATACCAGTTGCGGAAACCGGTGCGCTCGGACTGCCAGAGGAAGCGTTTGCCGTCCTCGAGCCAGCGGATCTGCGGCGAGTTTTCCGTCCAGCTCGCCGGCCACTCCTCGCGCACGATCACGCGGCACGCCCCGGTGCTCGGCGCACACGCGGTGAACTCCATGATGTTCTGGCGGCGGTTGGTCCGATTCATCAGCAGTTCGGAACCGTCGGGGCTCCATTCGATACGGTAGACGTAGTGGCCGATCGTCTCGTCGGCGTATGGCCGGCCCATGCGGACGTCCATCGTAGTCGTCTTGCCGGTGGTGATGTCGTGGACGTACAGGTCCACGATCGGGTTCTCCGTCCCGGCCTTCGGGTAGGCCTCGATCATCGCGCTGCCCTGGACCTTCGTCTGGTCCATCTGCAGGACGTAGTCCTTGACCGGATTCTCGTCAAAGCGGTAGAAGGCCAGGCGCTTGCCATCGGGACTCCACCACATCGCGGTGGTCTGGCGCAGTTCCTCGCCGTACACCCAGCTCGCGGTGCCGTACTTGATGCGGGCCGTCTCGCTGCCGTCGGTGGTGAGCTGCTTCTCGCCGGTTCCGTCGCGGCTGGAGATGAAGAGGTTGCGGTCGCGATAGACCGCCTTCATCGAGGAGTCGGGGGCCCACGCCTCGGTGGCCTGGCGGCCGCGTGCGACCCCGCCACCGCGTCGGCCGCCGAACCCGGGCTGCGCGCCAGCCGCTGGAGCCTCGACCTCGACCGCTCGGCGATTGGCAACATCAAAACGCCAGCGCTTCCCGTCCCGGGAGTACTCGAACGTTCGGCCGTCGTCGGCCCACTGCGGATTGATGGCCCCGGAGACCATCGCCCGCGGGAGCTTGGGCGCCATCTCGGTGAACTGGGCGTAGCCGGGCATCTCCTTGAGGCGGTCCTGCGCCACGAGCGGGGAGGACAGCGCCAGGAGGGCGAGCGGCAAGGTGCGGACGATCCGTGCGTTCACGGCGGCAACTCCGGAATGGGTGATGCGGGGGATGGGACCAACCCCTGTATACGCGCCGATGGGGGGGAGGGGTTGGGGGTGGGGGGCTCCCCGCCGCTGAAGCGGCGGCGGGGTGAACGGTGAACGGTGAACGGGATCGGGTGAGGGGTGAGGAGGAGGTGACTACTTCGCCCGGACCGTCTGGATAGCTGCCTTCAGATCGTCATACGCCGTCGGATCAATCTCGCGGAACGGCCGCATGATCTTGGCGACTTTGCCCTCCGCATCGAGGACGAAGAGCACACGGCTCGCGGCCGAGCGCCCCTCGGCGAGGGTGCCGAAGGCGCGGCCAGCGACACCGGCAGTGTCGGCAACGAAGCGGAACGGGAAGGATTCGTCCTTCGCCCAGGAGGCAAGCGCCTCCGGCGAATCCGTCGAAATCGCCAGCAGGTGCACCTCGTTTCCGAAGATCTCCTCGAAGCGATCGCGATACGCCTTCATCTGGATCGTGCAGCCACCAGTGCGTGCGCGGGGGAAGAAGGCGATCACCACCGGCTTGCCACGCAACGACGACAGCGTGAGCGGTGCCGTAGCCACGCCGTCCATCGACGCCACGGCCAGGGTGAAGTCGGGAGCCATCTCGCCCACGGCGGGACCCTGTGCAGCAAGAGGCGAGGCGAGCAGGATGAGGACGGAGGCCAGTGCAATGCGCATGGGAAGGCTCAAGGTTGGAAGTCGTAGGTCGTAGGTCGCAAAGCGTGAAAGGTAAAAGGTGAAAGGGGTGGCGTGTCGCCCCTTTCACCTTTCACGTCTCACCGCGCCTTCGAATGACCTATGACCTATGACCTATGACCTATGACCTACGACCTCCGACCTCCGACTATCCCGTATACCCATTCCCCTGTGGCTTCGACATCCCCGCGCCATTCTTCCGGCGGTCCGGGAAGGGCAGCTTCTCCTCGGGGCGCAGTGCCGAGCGCACGGGCTCGATCACATGCTCCTTCAAGCCGGGGAGGGCCTTGGAGATCGCCTCCATTGCGATACCGGCCGCCGCAACCCCGAGCCCCGAGCGCAGGCGATTCCACGACTCATTCGATTCGCGGTGTGGCTTGGGTGCTCGCGGTGAGGTCGACCCGAGCGACTCGGTCGCACCGCTCCGGCGGGACGACCCTCCCCCCCCCAGCACCGCAGCGGCCAGCGCGCCACCGACAAAGGCCACGCCAAGCATTGCCAACGGGCGCTTGTCGACATGGGCGCGCCAATCGACGAGGTCCTGTCCCTTCGACTCGAGTACTTCGAGATTGTGACTCAGATCTTTCTGCGTTGAGGCGATCGTCTGGCGCAGCGCGTCTGGTGATTCATTCATGGGAACTCTCTTCGCGCCGCAAGGACGCGTTGGTGGGTAATTGCCCGAGGAGCGCCAATTGCTTCCGTCCCTGGGCGATCATCACGAGCGCGACGATCCCGGTAATCACCCCGACTCCCAAGGCAGAGAGCCAGACCGGATAACGGGTGGCGAGTCCGCTTACGGCTGCCAAAAGCAACAGGCCGAGGGCGAGCTGGCCCAGCATGGCGCCAAGCCCGATCGGTACCATCGCCTTGGCGCCGTCCCGCACCGTCTCTCGTCCTTCGGCTTTGGCCAGTTCCACCTGGGAAATCACGAGGACTTCCACATTGTGGACGATGCCCTGCAATACGCCCGTGATGGATCGGCTGTCCTGCTCGATGACTGGCATGCCCCGGCCCTCTAGTCGTTGCGGATGACGCGGGCGGCCAGGAAGCCGACGACGCCAGCGGCCACAAGTGCCTGGCCCGGGTTCCGACGCACGAAGCCCTCGACGGACTCCATCATGTCCTTGAAATCATGCTCGCGGACGTAGTTCGCACCGGCCTGCAGCTTGTCGGCGGCACCGTGCGCGAGCTTCGAGACCGACTCTCCGCTCCTCTGCCCAAGTTCCGCCGCCTTGTCTGCGGTGCCGTGGAGCTGTTTGGCGGCGCCGTCAAGCGAATCGGCGGTCGTATTGCGCTTCCCGTCCATCGCCTTCATGGCCTCGTGGCCGGCGTCCTCGACTCGGTCCTGCACACGGTCCATCACGCTGCCCAGACCGCCCTGCGTTTCAGGGGAGGAGGCAGGACGGTACTGCTGATTGTCGGGGGAATGATCGTTGGGTGTCATGAGGTACATCCTTGGATGGAGGGTCGCGGCACACCGTTTCAGACGAAGCCGATGCTTATGTGTGTGGACGCGCGACATGGCGCGAGCACCACACCGTAAGACGCGGGGTGATGTCGCAGTGGAGCAACAGGTGGGAGGGGGTGAATGGCGAATGGGGACAGCGCGGACGGCGTGATGGGTGAGGAGGAAAACTTGGGCCACAAGCTGGGATGATCTTGCCAGGCTGGCCCAATGTTCCCCCTCACCCCTCACCGATCAGCATCCGCTGCTCTCAGTTCTCCGTCAGGTCTCCCGCGAGGCGCGGCGACGACAGGAGTGCAGTCAGGGCTGCCCACCGACCGGTCTCGGTGCCACCGCTTTCACGTTCGATCCAGGCGCCGGCGAGGTCCCGGCCGAGGTTGTAATTGATCACGTAGCTGCGGTAGTCCTGGATGAAGCGGAGGGTCTTGGCGGCTTGATCGGACGACTGCAGCCAGTAGCGCTCCATCGCCGCAATCGCTGCCGCGGAATCGATCGCGCCGTCGAGATAGCGTCGCGCCACTTCGTTGCGCGCATGGTTGAGCCCGAGCATCACGTCACGCACCGCCGCGTTCTGTTCCGCGAGCGCGGGATCGATTCCCGCAAGCGGAAAGAGCGAATCGCGTTCATACGCGACGCGTGCCGCACCGGGGAAGACCATCTCGATGCCGTAGTTGGCCGTGCCCTCCGCGATGAACGACTGCGGCGAGAAGAGCGGATAGACCGTCATCTCGACCCAGCCGAGATCGCGCACCAGGCGCTGCTCGAGCGAGGCGTTGTAGACGTGGTGACCTGGGTAGCCCTCGTGACATGCGAGGTCCACCGCGCGATCCACCGGGATCGGGAAATCAATGTTGACCTGAATCAGCGAGACGGCGTTGCCCTTGTACCAGTTGTAGGCGTTCCACGAGGTGCCGGTCACATACTCCAGGTCGAATCGTTCACCCGCCGGCAGGGTCATCTGTTCGAGCGTGCGCGCGCGACACGACGCGATCGCCGTCTTGAAGACGGTATCCACCAGTGGCGACGGAATCTCGACCGTGGTGCGGAACGCCTGATACCGCTCAGCCAGCGTGCCTGCGCCCGGCAGCAGTGAGTCGAGTCGCGCGAGCGCGCGGTCGAAGTTCGCATCATCGTATGCGGGCGGCGTGACACCGTAGAGGGCACGTGCTTCCTCATCGAAGGTGAAGCGTTCGCCTCCGAGCATGCGTGCCTTGGCCACCAGTGCGCCGAGCTGCGCGCGGAGGTAGCGGTGGCGCATGGCAACGAGCGAATCGCCTGCTGGCAGCGGCACGCTTGCGAGCACGGTCGACAGGGATTCTGCGGATGCGCGGATCACTCCGAGCGGAAGCGTGTCGGCATCCGCACGAGCCTTGAGCGAATCCGGACCGTACCAGGCATCGACGTAGGCCGGGTCATGGTGCCCCATTCGAAGCGTCAGCACCACGTATTCGCGGGCGACGGGGTCGAGTGTTGCCGGAACGCTGTCGGCGCTGCAGGCGGCGAGCGCGAGGAGAAGAAGGAGCTTCGAGTGGCGCATGGCAGAGCCCGGAGTTGGGGACACCGGGAAAGGTAGTGGTGAGGATGTTGGATGTTGGAGCACGTCCTCCAAGAACCAACATCCAACAGCCAGTATCGAGCCCCCCACACGCCTACGGCCGAACGGGAGCCCCTCGCAGTTCCGGCCGCACCACCAGGATCAGCACCCCATCCCCCACACCCTCGGTGCCGCTGCCCAGCACCGCGAGGGATCCGAGCGGCAGGGTGAGTTCGGTGGAGATCATCGAGCCGAATGGCATCATGGCGGCCAGCATCCCCGCGGCCTTCGCTGAATCGGAAGTCGACGGGGCCGCGCCGTTCATCGCGATCGCCATACGGACGGCCGGCGCGTCACCGCGGCTGATCGGTCCGACGTCGCCCCGAATGGTGAAGACACGGCCGTCTCCGGCGAGCGTCAACTGGTAGTGTCCTGACTCGCCGACGACCGCAGTCCCCTCACCCACCAAGCGATACCCCGCGAATGAAAAAAGCTCCCGCAAACTCGGTTCAATCGCCTGCATCCGGGCGTCAGAGGTGGCCGACGTCGTGCTGGCCACGACCTGGAATCGCAGCGTGACCGACTGGGGAGGGAGATCGTACTCCCGCAGAATGCTGTCGATGCGGGCGAGATTCGCCGGCGTTTCCTGCACGGTGATCGCTTGTACTGCCGATCCTGCGTCGAACACGAGCCCCGGCACCGCATAGGGAGCGATCAACTGTGCGGCGTCCTTCGACCGCAGGTGGCGCAAGGGAAACGTCCGCACCTCGGTCCCCGACATCGAGATGGTAGGAGAGTTGCCGGACTGCGCGGAGAGCGGGCCGACACCGAGTAGGGCGGCGAAGAGAATCAGTGGGCGGTGAATCATGAGAGCATTCCTCCTGAAGGGGTCAGTTGAACCACAAGGCGGTGACACCCGGCACTCGCGATGGCACGATGGTAACCTCGGGACTGGGAGGCGGCGGTGTCTTGGCCTGCGGCGGTGTTGTCGCAACGACCGCGTAGGTTGGCGTGGCATAGATCGAAGCGGGTGACACGGCCGTCGGTGACTCGAAGGCGACGGCCATTGTCGCCGCTGGTGGGCTGATGGCCACTACGATCACAGGATCAGGCGAGACGCCCACAAGCTCGCGCACTGGTTTGTTGCCCTCCGTCAGGTCAGCATGACGCACTGAGGTGACGGCACGAGGTGCCGGTGGAGACGGCTTGCTGGCGACAACCGGCGCGGGAACTTCACCACCCGCAGCGATCCCCGGTTGTGGCGGCGGCGCTGTGACCGATGAGGGTTCGCCCGGCGTGCGCAGCACCAGTGCCAGGGCCGCAACCGCGACTGCGCCCGCCATCCAGGGCATCACACGCAGCGGGGCACGCGAGACGACCACACGCGAAGCCGCCACCATTGCGGCGAGCTGCGCGGAGTCGTCCCGCAGTTGCGTGGCCACCTGCCAGCATCGCGCGCAGGTGGCGAGGTGGAGACCGAGCGGCGCG
>JAABRY010000118.1 GCA_011390645.1 Gemmatimonadota bacterium | reverse complement strand
CGAGCATTGCAGCGAGCGCGTCATCGCATGTCATCGAGATACTCCTCCAACAGGACAGGATGGTCCGCCAGCATCCGCAAGCGAATGGTCCTGCGAGCTCTAGCGAGGTGAACCCGCGCCGTGGATGCAGTGATGCCGAGTTGTTCTGCTGCGGCGTCGGCTGAATGGCCCTGCAGATCAACCCTCAAGAAGACTTCCCGTTGCCGACCGGTGAGTACGCGATGGTAGTCGGCCACCAGGCGTGCAAGGCGTTCGGTCGCTCGGGCGGACGGGGCATCGGTGGCACTCGTTTCCGTC
Source organism: Gemmatimonadota bacterium (assembly GCA_011390645.1). GTDB lineage: Bacteria > Gemmatimonadota > Gemmatimonadetes > Gemmatimonadales > GWC2-71-9 > Palsa-1233. Next base: position 26 of record JAABRY010000118.1, on the reverse strand, counting down.
GGATCCGTGAACTGCGCCAACAACTC
>JAABRY010000117.1 GCA_011390645.1 Gemmatimonadota bacterium | reverse complement strand
AAGCGCTCGGCCGCGTGGGTGCCACCACGCGCGACTTCGCCACCTCCCTCGCCCTCGCCGTCGAGGGGGGGGGAGGCGGCACGATGCTCGAGGTCGGTGACGAGGAGGTCGAGGTGACACTGCGCGCCGAAGGCGTGCGTGACCGCCAGATGCGCGACCTCGAAGGGTCGGAGGTGATCAATCCGCAGCGTGCCCCGATCCGCATCGGCGACGTCGCCGAGGTGGGGGAACTCGAAGGGCTCGCCACCATCCAGCGCGAGGACCAGCAGTACGTGCGCGTGCTGGCCTACGACTTCCGCGGCCCGCAGAAGCTCGCCGACCGCACCCACAAGGCGTTCATGGAGGCGGTGAGCGTCCCGGCCGGCTACACGGTGGACGACGACCGCTTCGAATGGGACCAGGATGACTCCAGCAAGGGACTCTGGCTGGTCTTCGCGCTCGGCGTGATCCTGGTGCTGCTCGCCGTGGCGTTGGTCTTCGATTCGTGGTGGGCCTCGGCGATGGTCTTCCTCTCACTCCCGCTCGCGCTCGGCGGCGTGGTGGCGGCGTTCTGGATCACCGGGACGGCGTTCACCCGCGAGGCGGCGGTCGGGGTCATCCTGGTGGTGGGGCTGGCAGTCAACCAGGCGATCCTGCTCATTGACGGCGTGCTGGTGGCCAAGCGACGTCACGGCGGCCGCGCCACCGGCAGCGACGTCCTGCGGGCCTCGGCCGACCGGGCCGGGATGATCGTGCTGGTGACCCTCACCACCATCGGCTCGCTGGTCCCGATGGCCTGGGGCGCCGCGACGACCAGCATCTTCGGGGCGATCGCGCTCGCCACCGCCGGCGGCACGGTGGCCGGAACGCTGGGGGCGCTCTTCCTGCTGCCGCCGATTCTGGTGGGGGGGTGGCCGAAAAATTGGCGGTGGTCGCGGCGGCTGAGATCGGTTTCAGGTGAACGGTGAACGGTGAACGGGGGCTCATGCCCCGTCATCTCGAGCGCAGCGAGAGATCTCCACGCTTTCCGAATGCGATACCGCAGCTCGGGCGCGTCGGCACCCCCGGAGATCCCTCGCTCCGCTCGGGATGACGGATTGCCTCCCCCCGTTCACTGTTGACCGTTCACCGCCCTCCCCAACCCCTTCCCCCACAACCACTTGCGCCGACCCTCGCCAGTTTGTTTCCGGGGGCAGATCGGGCTATATTTCGGGGTTATCACCGCGCCCTGACGCGGGCCACCGAATCGCCCCGAATCCCGGACCCCGATGACTGCCCCGAATTCCCGTGAACGGATCGTCCCGCGCCTGATCGAGGACGAGCTGCAGCAGTCCTTCATCAATTACTCGATGAGCGTGATCGTCTCGCGCGCCCTCCCGGACGTGCGTGACGGCCTCAAGCCGGTCCACCGCCGCATCCTGTACGCGATGAACGAACTCGGCCTCGTGCCGAACCGCGCGTACAAGAAGTCGGCAACGGTCGTCGGCGACGTGCTCGGCAAGTACCACCCGCACGGCGACTCGTCGGTCTACGACGCCCTCGTGCGCATGGTGCAGGACTTCTCGCTGCGCTATCCGATGGTGGACGGCCAGGGGAACTTCGGCTCGGTCGATGGCGACCCGGCCGCGGCGTACCGATACACCGAGGCGCGCCTCACGCGCATCGCGCTGACGATGCTCGAGGATATCGACAAGAACACCGTCAACTACCAGCCCAACTTCGACGACCAGCGTGAAGAGCCGACGGTGTTGCCGTCGCGCCTCCCCAACCTGCTCGTCAACGGGTCAAGCGGCATTGCCGTCGGCATGGCCACCAACATCCCGCCGCACAACCTGCGGGAAGTGGCGGCGGCGATCGGTGTGCTCGCGCGCAATCCGGACTGCACCACCGAGGATCTCGTCGCCCACATCAAGGGGCCCGACTTCCCGACGGGTGGCTACATCTACGGCGAGCAGGGGATTCGCGAGGCGTACGAGACCGGGCGCGGCAAGGTGATCATGCGCGCCCGCGTGCAGATCGAGGAGAACGAGCGCACCGGCCGCGAGGCGATCATCGTCTCGGAACTGCCGTACCAGGTCAACAAGGCCAACCTCCACATGGCCATCGCCGAGCTGGCGGTGGACAAGAAGATCGAGGGGATCAGCGGCGTCCGCGACGAGTCCGACCGTGAGGGCATGCGGCTCGTCATCGAGCTGAAGCGCGATGCGATGCCGCAGGTCGTCCTGAACCAGCTCTACAAGCACACCGCGATGCAGAGCACGTTCGGCGTCATCAACCTCGCGCTCGTCAACGGCGCGCCGAAGGTGATGCCGCTCAAGGAGATGCTCGAGCACTTCATCGCCCACCGTCACGAGATCATCGTGCGGCGGACCGAGTTCGATCTCGCCGAGGCGAAGAAGCGCGAGCACATCCTCGAAGGCCTCAAGATCGCCGTCGACAACATCGACGAAGTCATCGCGATCATCCGCTCCTCCGCCGATACGCCCGAGGCCGACAAGCGGCTGCGCGAGCGCTTTGCGCTCTCCGAGGCGCAGGCCGACGCGATCCTCAACATGCGGCTCGCCAAGCTCACCGGCCTGGAAATCGACAAGCTCGAGGCCGAGCTGGCCGAGGTGCGCGCGACGATCGCCGAGCTGGAGAGCATTCTGGCCTCGCGGGAGAAGCGGACCGGCATTCTCGTCGGCGAGATCGAGGAAGTGGCCGCCACCTTCGGGGACGCGCGCCGCACCGAGATCCTGCGCGACCAGGGCGAGTTCTCGGTCGAGGACCTGATCGCCGAAGAGGACATGGTGATCACGATCTCGCACACCGGGTACATCAAGCGCATTCCGGTGACCACCTACCGCAAGCAGCGGCGTGGCGGACGCGGGCTCAACGCGATGGATACCAAGGAACTCGACTGGGTCGAGCACCTCTTCATCGCGTCGACGCACGACTACCTGATGTTCTTCTCCGATCGGGGCACCATCTACTGGCTCAAGGTGCACGAGATCCCGCAGGGCGGACGCGCGGCGCGCGGCAAGCCGGTGGTCAACTGCATCAACATTCGCGAGGGCGAGCGGATTGCGGCACTGGTCCCGGTGCGCTCCTTCGGCGACGACGAATGGCTGATGTTCTCCACCCGCAACGGCACCGTCAAGAAGACGGCACTGTCCGCCTACGGCAACGTGCGGAGTGCGGGCATCAACGCGATCAACATCGACGACGACGACGAACTCATCGACGTGCAGAAGACGCGCGGCAATGATGACATCGTCCTCGCCACCCGTCACGGGATGAGCATCCGGTTCCATGAGTCGGATGTCCGCGAGATGGGGCGTGCCACCAGCGGCGTGAAGGGCATCGAGCTCACCGGCGACGATCGCCTGATCGGGATGGTCGTGGTGCGCGAGCGCGCCGAACTGCTGGTCGTGAGCGAGAAGGGGATCGGCAAGCGCTCCCCGCTCGGCGATTACCGGATCCAGAAGCGCGGCGGCAAGGGCATCATCACCATGCAGCAGACCGGCAAGACCGGCCAGCTCGTCGCCCTGAAGGATGTCCTCCCCGAGGACGAACTGATGATGATCACCAAGGGCGGCATCATCATCCGCTGCCCGGTACAGGGGATTCGCGTCAGCGGCCGCAACACGCAGGGCGTCAAGCTGATGAACCTCGATGCAGACGACCGGATCGTGGACGTCGCGCGCGTGCAGAAGGAAGAGGGTGAGGAGGACGACGTCGAGGCAGGGACGGACGTCGAGACCCCAGAGTCGCCCGACGAGGCATGATCCGCCATAGCCTCGAGGACCTGCGTGACGCCCACATCGGCTTGACCGGTGTGGGCGTTCGTACACCGCTCCTCCCGCTCCCGCTGGACCTCCCCTTCCCGGTCCGCCTGAAAGCCGAACAGCTGCAACCCATCGGTGCCTTCAAGATCCGGGGCGCCTGGACCGCACTCCGCCGTCTCCCCCCCGAGGCGCGCGCGCGCGGAGTCGTCACCTCCTCGAGTGGCAACCATGGCTTGGGGCTCGCCCACGCCGCCCAGCAGCTCGGGGTGCGCGCGGTGATCGTGATGCCCCATTCCGCTCCGCAGATCAAGCAGGACGGGATCCAGGCCGCCGGCGCCGAGGTGCGCCTGGTGGGCGCGGTGCGCGGCCCCGAGCAGGGGGCAGAGGCCGAGCGGCTGCAACGGGACGAAGGCCTCACCTTCATTCCGCCCTATGACCACCTCGACGTGATCAGCGGACAGGCCACGTGCACCCTCGAAATCCTCGAGGAGTGGCCGGAAGTCGAGACGCTGGTGGTCCCGGTGGGTGGCGGTGGCCTGCTGGCCGGGGCCTGTGTGGCGGCCCGCGCGCTGGGGCATTCGGTCAGGATCGTCGCGGTCGAGCCTGCCCCGATCCCCAAGCTTTCGGCCGCGATGGCCGCGGGAGGGCCGATTGATCTCCCGAGTGGCACGAGCCTCGCGGATGGGCTATTGACCCGATCAGTGGGCGACCTCACGTGGCCGCTGATCACGGGTCGCGTCCACGAGGTCATTGGTGTCACTGACGGCGAGCTCCGCGAGGCCCTGCGCTGGCTCGATCCGCTCGGCATTCGAGCCGAGCCGTCCGGTGCCGCCACGGTGGCCGCAGTTCGCAGTGGACGACTGACCCTGACCGGACCGACCGCCGTGATCTGCAGCGGCGGCAACGTTGATCCCGCACGCTACCATGAGCTCGTGAGCTGACATGTCCCTTGCGCCGCGCCTATTGCTCGCCACCGAGGATGTCTCCCTCTCCCGCACCCTCTCCTGGGTGTTGAAGGAGAACGGCTACGATATCGTGACCGCCCTCGGTGGACCGCAACTGGTGGAGCGCCTCGAGCAGGAAGAATTCGACCTGCTCGTCCTCGACATCGGTCCGGGCGATGCCGGTCGCATGGACCGCCTCACGACCCTCCGGGACGGCGGTCGCTTCGGGGATATGCCGGTCCTCGTCCTCGCCGAACGGGCGTTCGATGACACTCGCCTTGCCCCGCTCGGCCTGCAGTCCGGTGATGTGGTCCATCGACCCTACCGCGTCCGTGATTTGCTCTCGCGCATCAAGGGCCACCTGCGCGTGGGGCGGGAGCTCAATCGGGCGCGTGCGGAAACGCGGTCGCGGCAGGAACTGGTCGAGGTCCTCAAGGAAGTCAGTGCCGCCTTCGACCCGGACGAGATCTATCAGGTGCTGGTGCGCCGCGTGGCGCAGGGACTCCGCATCACCAGGTGTTCGGTCGTGCTCGCGCACGCAGGCGACACCGAGGGGACCGTGGTCGCCGCGTACGAGAATCCCACGCTGCGTGCGTTGACGGTGAGCCTCGACAAGTATCCTGAAATCGCCCGGGCACTGCACAGCGGCGAGACCGTACTCGTGGACGATGTCGAACAGAGCCCGCTCTACGAGGACGTTCGCGCCACCTGGGCACCGGAGCAGGGCGCCATGCGGACGCGTTCGGTGATCGCGTTGCCATTCGCGCTGGGCGGGGTCCCGTCAGGGGTCTTCTTCCTCCGGACGACTGCGGACGACCCGCCCCTCAACCCGATCGACCTGCACTTTGCGGAACAGGTGATCGCCGCGGCGGTAACAGCCCTGGAGAAGGCCCACGCACTGCAGGCGGCCGAAGACCCGATGGCCAACCGCTTCGCGGGGACCGATCCGGTGACGGAGCTCCCGAATCGCTGGGCGTTCCAGTCGCAGCTCGACGACGAGCTGGAACGCGCCCGACGCTACGGCCAGCAGGTCAGCATTGTCGTGATGGAGATCGAGGGCCTGACGGGTGAACGGACCGCGCAGGATCTGATTCTGGCACAGGTGGCCGCCCTCTTCCGCCGTGAGTTGCGGGCGATGGACTCCGTGGCACGAATCGCGGTCAGCACGTTTGCGATGATCCTCCCCACGACGCATGCCGGCGGGGCGCGCGTCTTCGCCGACCGAGTGCAACTGCACCTCGTGCACCATGATTTCGGCACGGAGGAGGCACCTGTGGTCCTCGGGGCCACCGCCGGCATCGCTACCTTCCCCAATGACGGTGCCGTCGATGCGGAAAGCCTGATCGCGCGCGCCACCGCCATGCAGTCCGCAGGGAGCGCCCCGGCGCGCTGAACCCGTTCTCGTTCCCCAGAGGTACCCCAATGTCAAAGACCATCCTTGCCCTGCTCCTGCTCGCGGCCGGTACGGGCGCGGGCTATCTCCTCGCGGCCAACCGTGGTGCACCCCAGGCCGACGCGGTGACCACCCACGGTGAGTGGGTCGCGATTCCGAATGCGGCGGGTGATACGGTCCGTGCCTACGTCGCCTACCCGGAACGTCAGGGCACGGCACCGGCGATCGTCGTGATTCACGAGATCTTCGGACTCACCGACTGGGAATCGACGGTTGCGGATGACTACGCCCGCAAGGGCTACGTCGCGATCGCGCCGGACCTGCTCTCCTCGCGCTACGGTAGCACGCGTGCGCTCGGCGATTCCGCGCGACAGATGGTGGGAACGCTCCGGGGTGAGGATGTCGTGGCCGACCTTGAGGCCACCCTCGCATGGGTGCGTGCCCAGCCCGCAACCAACGCGGCCCGGGTCGGGGCGATCGGCTTCTGTTGGGGGGGGGGCACCGTCTGGCGCTTCGTCGCGGCGGTGCCGGACCTCACGGCCGCGGTGGTCTGCTACGGCCCGGCCGCTGACACCATGATGCTCGCCACCGTCCGCACGCCGGTGCTCGGCGTGTACGGCGAGAACGATGGCCGCGTCAACAACCAGCTTCCGGCGGTTTTGCGGGCGATGCAAGCGGCCGGTGCGTCCTTCGTGGCCGACTCGTACCCGGGCACCGGGCATGGTTTCCTGAAGCCGGGCCGGCGCGGACATGGCACCGACGCCGCCGTGCGGGCGCAAGCCGACATCGACGCGTTCTTCGCGCGGCACCTCGAGGCGCCGTGATCGCTCGACGTGTTGTCGCAGCCGTCGCGGTCGTGGGCACGATGGCCTGCAGCTTCTCGCCCCTGGCCAACCGCATCGACATCGGTGAAGAGGCCTTCGTGGTGCTCGTCGCCACGGGCCCGGATGGATTGACGGACCTGCACGCGGTCCCAGCCGGGGGGGGGATGACGGCGCGCATCACCTTCACGCCGCTGATCGAGTCGCACCCTGCGCTGAGTCGCGGTGGGGACGTCGTCGCCTTCCTGCGCAGCGGCGACTCCCTCCCCGACACGCCGCGTGACCTGGTGGTGATGAACCTCCTCAACGGCGCCGAGCGCACCCTGCCGACGCCCACGACAGCCGGCCGCATTGATCGGCTGGCGTGGAGTGATGACGGCACGGAACTCCTGCTCGCCACGGCGAGCGGCACCTGGTCGATCGCCGCGCCTCCCGCTGAGCCGGTAGCCCGGATGCTTGACGGCGCGGCGCGCGAGGTCGCCGACAGCGCCCTCACGACCTGGCTCGGCCGTCCCCGCTTCGCGAGGGCGTTCAATTGCCCCGCAGGTCAGGGGGTCTGCCTGGTCGGGCCGAGCGGCGACACCGCCGTACTTGCCAGCCGCGGACGTGATCCATTCGCCTGGGGACTGGACTCCGTGGGATGGTTCGAGGGCGATGCGATGTATGTCAGGAGTCTCGGACCGGCAACAGCCCGCCCGGTGAGTCTCGGCCAGCGCGCCCCGACCGGTGCCCGAGAGGGGACGTACGCGGCGCCGTGACAGCGAACGGCGAGACTGGGTGAAACCTGAAAGGGGTTGGACGACAGCCCGTTTCACCTTTCACGTTTCACCTTTCACCCCCGACCGCCGCTCGCTGCTACTGCCGAACGTAGAAGACGAAACTCTCCAGTTGCTCGATGACCGACCGCTGTTCCTGCAGTTGCCAGGCGAGGACGTCGCCGGTCGTCACCATCCCGGCAATCTGCGTCCCGTCCACCACCGGGAGGTGGCGGATCCGGCGCTCACTCATCAGCGCGCCGCAGTCAGGGATGGTGGCCTCGAGGGTCGCAGTGACCAGCGCGGTCGTCATGACCTGACTCACCGGGACCGTCCCGGGGTCGAGCCGCACCGCGACGATCCGGCGCATCAGGTCACGTTCGGTGAAGATCCCCACCAGCCGACCCTCATCGGCGATCAGGACGCTGCCGGTCCCTTCCGCATTCATCTGCTCTGCCGCATCCAGCACGGTCGCCGTGGGGGAAACCACGAGGACATTGCCGCCCTTGCGAGCCAGGAGATCCTTCACGTTCGCCATGGGATTGCTTCCGTATGAGTAGGGGGGTCGCTGGATTCTACCGCCACCCCGGCGATCTGCCAACCACCCCTTCTCGCCACGCGTAAACCTCCCTTGACGCAATGCTATATTTTGTGTCATACTCAAATCGAAATTCCCCATATCTCCGAACCGACGGGCAAGGTGACTTCCGTGGCATTTCACCTCTCTGCAACCTCCGATGAACGCGACGACCTGCTCGATCGCGGCGGCATGCTCCTTTCCTGGCGTTGCGATCGGCGGGGCAGTTGCGATTTCGTGAGCGAAGGATGGCTCGCGTTCACCGGGCGGAGCTTCGAGGACACGCTCGCCGACGGATGGAGCAAGCCGATCCACAATGAGGATCAGGAGTTCGTGGCAACCGCACGTCACGGGGCGATTCGGCGCCAAGGCCCGTTTGAAGTGGCCTATCGCCTGCGCCGACTCGACGGCACCTACCGGCTGATGCTCGACCGGGCGATCCCGCGCTTCGATGGCGAGGGCGGCTTCCAGGGTTTTGTCGGCTCATCGGTGGACATCACCGATCGGCTCGACATGATCACCCGGGTCGCGCAGCGTCGGAGTCCGGAAGCAGGGGCGACCACCGTCTGCACCGCCTGCAGCAAGGTCCACTCGGGCGACGGGCATTGGCAGCGCCTCGAGACGTGGATCGCGGAGCGCTTCGATGCCGCGCTCCGGCGCGGCCTCTGCCCGGATTGCGAGACGCGCTGGGAGCGGGGGGCGTGAAGGGGTGAGGGGTGAGGGGTGAGAGGTGAAAGGTGAAACGGGGCGCAGGTGAACAGCCCCTTTCACGTTTCACCCTCAGCGGCCGGAGGCCGCGTCCCCCTCACCCGCTTTACCTTTGTTCATCCACGCCAATACCGAGGCCACGCTCGCAATGTCCGACATCCCCCTCCTCGAATGCGTCCCCAACTTCTCCGAGGGGCGTGACCCCGACATCATCCGCCAACTGACCGACGCGATTGCTGCGGTCGAGGGCGTGAAGCTCCTGAACGTCGACCCCGGCAAGGCGACCAACCGGACGGTGGTCACCTTCGTGGGTGCGCCCGCACCGGTGTGCGAGGCCGCCTTTCGTGCCATCAAGTTGGCTGGTGAACTCATCGACATGCGCAAGCATCACGGCGAACACCCACGCATGGGGGCGAC
>JAABRY010000116.1 GCA_011390645.1 Gemmatimonadota bacterium | reverse complement strand
CGAGCATGCGCGCCCCCTCGCCGAGCGGGTCGGGCGTGAACTCGACCTGCCGGTCTACCTGTATGAAGCCGCGCAGCCGAATCCTGCGCGCAAGAACCTCGCGGCGATTCGCGCCGGCGAGTATGAAGCCCTCGCCGACCGGATCGTGACCGCGGAGTGGGCACCCGACTTCGGGCCTGCCGCCTTCGATGCACGACGCGGCGCGACGGCCATCGGTGCGCGCGACTTCCTGATCGCCTACAACGTCAACCT
>JAABRY010000115.1 GCA_011390645.1 Gemmatimonadota bacterium | reverse complement strand
TGGTCGCGCTGTCGGGACCGGTGGCGAAGCGTGTCCGCGACGCCGGCGTCGCCGCGGACAGGATCACCGTGATCCCACCGGGCGTCGACCTCGCCGATATCGCCCGCCCCCGCTGCGTGCCCCCGCTGCCGACACTCCCCCCCCCTGATGCCCCGCTGGTCCTGTGCATCGCCGCGCTCACGCCGGAGAAGGGGGTGGATGTCCTCATCGAGGCGGCGGCCCTGGTGGCCGGCCGGGTGCCCCGAGCCCACTGGCTGGTTTTGGGGGGGGGATCCCAGCGCGCCGCGCTGCTCAAACGGATCGTCGCGCTGGGGCTCGAGGACCGTGTCCAGCTCCTCGGCGAGGTCCCCGATCCCCTCGCCTTCCTCCCCGCCGCCACACTGGTGGTCCAGCCGTCCCGGAGCGAGGGATTCGGCTCATCGGTCCTGGACGCCCTCGCCGCAGGCCGACCGGTCGTGGCGAGCGATACGGGGGGCCTCCCCGAGGCACTGGCAGCCGGGGGGGGCGTCCTGGTGCCCCCGGGTGACGCCACCCAGTTGGCGGAGGCGGTCGGGCGCCTGTTGACCAGCCCGGCCGAGCGCGAGTCGCTGGCGGCGGCCGGCCGCAGTGCGGCGACCACCTTTGCAGTCCCCAGATTGGTGGCACGGACGCTCGAAGTGTATCGTTCGCTCGCTCTCACGCGGGACGGACGATGATCTACTTCTGCATTCCGAGCCACAATGAGGCCGCGACGGTCGGCCTCGTGCTCTGGAAGCTGCGCCGGGTGCTCGAGGAATCGGCACGCGAATATCAACTGCTCGTCGGCGACGACGCCTCGACCGACGCCACGGCCGAGGCGCTGGCGCCCTATATCAAGGCGTTGCCGCTGACCGTCCTCCGGAATCCCACCCGGCTGGGCACCGCCGCGACCGTCGAACGCCTCCTCAAGGAGGCGCTACAGCGCTCCGACCGGCACAAGCGCGACGCCGCGATCGTCCTGCCTGCCGACTTCACCGTGGACCCGAGCGAGCTGCTGGAATTCCTGAAGCGGCTGGACAGCGGGGCCGATCTGGTGGTCGGCGAGGCGACGCTCACGGGCGAGCCCGACCCCTGGCGGCAGCGGGTGCGCCGCTGGGCCCCATGGCTGCTCGGACGACGCGTCCGTGTGCCTGGGGTCCGTGACATCGTCTCCGGGGTGGCGGCGTTTCGATTGGTTGCGCTTCGAAACGCCTTCCGCGACCGTCCGGACCAGTGGCTGACCACCGAAGGGTGGGCCGGCAACGCTGAATTGCTGGCCTGGGCTGCCGCGGGTGCCCGGCGCATCGAGACCGTGCCGATCACCGAACGAGCCGACCGACGGCAGCGCGACAGCCGTCATGAACCGTGGCCCTTGGCGCAGGCGCTCTGGCGCGCCCGCCGCCGTTTCGTGGCCCCACCTGATGCATCGGCTCCCGCCGCCGGGGGCCGCCTGCCCCAAGCAAAGGAAGCTGCCTGATGACGCTTGCCGCTCTTGTCCTGTTGATGCAGACCGCCGCCGCCGCAAATCCAGCGGTGCCGTTCGCCGTGGGCGAACGCCTCGAATACCAGGGTCGCTTTGGCTTCCTCCGGGTCGGGACGGCCGTCCTCAGCGTGGAAGGCGTCGAGCAGTGGCGCGGCGCACCGCACTGGAAGTTCTCGTTCACGTCCAACGTGTCGGTGCCGATGTACAAGAATCGCACGGAGTTGGCCTCGTGGACCGGGGTGAACGACTTCATTTCGCGCCGCTTCACCAAGGATCTCGAGGAAAACGGGCGCCGCAAGATCGAGGATTTCCGGATCCACCCCGACTCCGGCTTCTTCCGTCGCGGCGCCGATACCGGCACCAAGGCAACCTCCGAGCGTCCGCTCGATGATGTGGCCTTCTTCTACTGGGTGCGCACGATCCCGCTCGAGATCGGCAAGACGTACAAGTTCGCGAACTATTACCGGGTGGAGCGGAACCCCGTCACGGTGCGCGTCATCAAGCGCGAAATGATGGAGCTGCCCGACGGGTCGAAGGTGCCGTGCCTGGTGCTCCACCCGATTGTCCAGGAAGCCAACGGCATGTTCTCGGAAGAGTCCGAGGCGCGGCTCTGGCTGACCGACGACGCCCGGCGCATCCCGGTCCAGATCCAGTCGCGCTACAAGTTCGGCGAGGTGAAACTGGTCCTGCAGAAGGTGACCGAAGGCGGCACCGCCGGATGACCTGGCGGGAAGCCGACCTCACTGCCCTGCGAACCGTGCCCTTCGCAGGGCGACAGAACAAGGTGAACCCCGCGCTCCTCGCCGCACCTCCGGGCCCCGACACCTCGTTCGGGGCCTTTCTGGCGTCCCTCCCCGACGTGCTCGCCGCGCGCGATCTCCGCACCGTGATCGCGCACGTAGCGACGGCGCACGGCCGTCGCGGCGTGGTCGTGATGATCGGCGGTCACGTGATCAAGACCGGCCTCGGACCCCTGCTGGGACGCCTGGTGGCGCGCGGGGTGATCACCCACGTGGCCATGAACGGCGCCGCTGCCATCCACGACTACGAACTCGCCGCCTTCGGGGGCACCAGCGAGGATGTCGCCGCGGGACTCGCGGACGGAACCTTCGGCATGGTCGAGGAGACCGGACGCGAGATGAACGCCGCGATCGTCGCAGCCCACGCGGCGGGGCACGGCCTGGGCGAAGGGATCGCCGCGGCCTTGGCCGACCGTGCAACCCTCGCGGGTCCGGAGGCATCTCTCCTGTTGGCATGCCGCACCCATGGCGTCGGCGTGACGGTGCATCCCTCGATCGGGGCGGACATCATCCATCAGCATCCGGGCTTCGATGGGGCAGCCATCGGCGACACCGCCGCGCGCGACTTTCGTCGGCTCGCCGGCGTCCTGCCCGATCTGCACGACGGCGGCGCGGTATTGAATCTGGGCAGCGCCGTGATGATGCCGGAGGTTTTCCTCAAGGCGCTCACCGTGGCCAGGAATCTTGGGGGGGGGAAGCCGACGGACTTCCTCGCGGCCGATTTCGACATGATTCGCCACTATCGGCCGCGCATGAACGTCGTGCAGCGGCCGACACTGGCGGGTGGGATCGGGGTGCAAGTGACCGGTCACCACGAAGTGATGGTGCCGCTCCTGGCGTGGGGGATCCTCGAGGCGATTGCGCCCTAGGCGCTGGCGCTCTCGCCCTTGATCGTTTCCTTCACCTTCCGAGCGGTGTCCGGGGCGAAGATCTTGAGGATGGTGTAGATGACCCACCCGAAGAACGCCCACACGACGAGCGTCACCGCCAAGCCGATCAGGCCGCCGAGGAGCCCGGTGAGAAGCTTCCACGCCAGCATGACGAGGAAGGCGAAGACAGCAAATCCCGTGATGTTCCGGACCATGTTAGACTCCCGCGCTGGACACTCGGGGCGCATTGTGCACCGCCGTGAGGGGTCCTACGCCTCGGGCCCTGGAAAGGTTTCAATCCGCATCATATGAGCTCTGGATCGGATGTGGTGGTCATCGGTGGCGGTGCCATGGGCGCTGCGACGGCGCGTGCCCTCACCCACGCCGGGGCGCGGGTGACGATCGTGGCGCGTCGCGGCACCGAGGGGGAAGGGTGGCGGGCCGCTGCGGGGATGCTCGCCGCGCAGGTCGAGGCAGAGCCCGAGGATCCGATCTTTGCGCTGGGAGTCGCCGGACGCGCCTTCTACCGACGCGAGGCGGAGCTGTTGCGCGAGGCGACGGGGATCGACATCGGCCTCGAGCAAACCGGGATTCTTCAGGTCGCCTTCTCCGAACAGCGAGCCACCGCCTTCAAGACGAAGGTCGCCTGGCAACGTCAACAGGCCTATCGTGCCGACTGGCTCGAGCCCGACGAGGTGCGCGAGGGGTGGCCCTGGCTGGAACCGGGCGTCGGCGCCTTCTCGGCGGCCGAGGACGGCTCCCTCGATCCGGTCGCGCTGGTGGAAGCGTTGCTGGCCGATGCGGTCGCCCGGGGGGCGACGCTCGTGGACGACCTCGCGGTCGGCCTCGACCGCCACGGTGGTGCGTTGCATGGAGTGATCGGCACGGCCGGACGCTACGCGGCGGATACCGTCGTGATTGCGGGGGGGGCATGGTCGGGCCGGTTGGATCAGTTGCCGCGCCCGCTGTCGGTCGAACCGATCCGCGGTCAGATGGCGGCGTTCCACTGGCCGCGCAAGGCACCGCCCGCGGTGGTGTATGGCGAGCGCTGTTATTTGCTGCGCCGCGGCGATGAATTGATTGCCGGCTCGACGATGGAACACGCGGGGTTCGATGTCCGCACCACCACCGAGGGCCTCGCTGGACTGACGGAGCGTGTGGCAATGCTCTACCCTGCCCTGCGCGACGCCACGCCACTGCGCACGTGGGCTGGCCTGCGCCCGGGCACGCCCGACGGCCTGCCGATCATCGGCCCCGAACCGCGATGCGCCGGCCTCTGGTACGCCACCGGCCACGGGCGCAACGGCATCCTGCTCGCCGGCATCACGGGTGAGCGCGTCGCGCAAGCCATCGGCGGTGAGGCCCTGCCCGAGAAGATGACGGCGTTTCGGCCGGAGCGGTTCTGGGATTGGTGAGGGGGATTTTGGATGTTGGCTGTTGGATGTTGGAGTGTGCGCGTTGAGGCTGATCGGCGGCATAGGGTGACCGCGAGATTTTCTAACGCGCTCCTCCAACATCCAACAGCCAATATCCAACAGCCAACATCCAACATCCACTCACCGCTTCGCCGGCGCCAACCTCCCCAACCCCCGCGCATACAGCGCCACCCCAATCCCCCCCCCAGCGAGCAGCGGGGCGATCAGCGTGAGCGGGTGCGAGGCCGCCGCGGCGCTCCATTCGGCGATCCGCAGCACCGTCGGGAAGATCGCTGCATTGGTTGAGACCAGCGCCGCAACCACCCCGAAGAAGAGCACGCCACTAATCGAGACCAACAACACCAGCGCGCGCGGCGTGAGCCAGGCGGCGATCCCGGCGCCGAGCATGCCAGTACCGGTGAGGGCGCCCCATGTGCGCAGCAGCAGGAGGGGGTCGAGCTCCTCCCCTCGAGCGACGGCGGTGGCGCCCGCGATCATGGCGGCGGCCGGAAGGGCCAGGACGGCGATCGCGACACCTGCACCGAGCGCAAGGGTGGTGCGCGGGACGGGGAGCGCGGCGAGCGGCTCAAGCGTGCCCTCGCTGCGGGCGAGCGCGATACGCGCCACGACACTCGCGGGAATCGCCACGGCCAGCACGCGGAGGTAGATGAGTCCGGGGGACTGCAGGGTCGCCGGGAGAAACGGAATCAGCGCGAGCGTCCCGAGGATCACGAAGGCCTGGCGCGGCAAGCGCTCCATGGCCAGACGAAGTTGCAGCGCGGCAGCCGCACGCACTGGTCCGCGACGCCCGGGCGGATAGGCGCGCACGCCGACCTCACCCCGGCGCGCCACGGCAGCTGCTCGTTCCGGGGGACCCGCTGGTGCCACCGCAATCCCCCACGCCATCAGGCGGGCGATCGGCCACCATGCCACGAGCACCACGCCACCGACCGCGGCCAGGGCCACGAACCCGGCACGCGGCGTCGCCGCATTGAGGAGGAACCACTCCGCGACGTGCCACGCCCGCGGCGCCACGCGCGACTCGATCCAGGGCCACGCCACCAGGGCAAGGAAGTACACCCCGGCGAACACCCCTCCCAACCACCGCTCCAGTGGCCACCGCGCCGTGAGTGCGGTGAGGGTGATGCCCGCGAGGATGGCCAGGGCCCAGAGCACCAGCAGCCACAGCACGATCACGCTCGAGACCACTGGCAGCACACCTGCGGCGTCGAGCGCAAGGACGGCGGGAATCAGCCCCAGGGGAATGACGGCGGCCCAGAGGCTCACCAGCAGCATCCGCCCATGCGCGAGGCCAACGAGCGGCACCGGCAGGCCTCGCATCGCCTCGAATCGTCCCTGCACGCGATCGTTCGCCATCGTGCCCCATGCGGCCGCGAAGCCCGCCATCCCGATCAACACGGCAGGGAGTGCCACGAGGAGCGCCGCTTCCCCGCGCACCCACCGTGTCGCCACGATCAGCGCGGCCAACGTGCCCGCGAAGAAGAGCAGCAGCGGCCACCGGCGCCGCATCTCGAGGCGAAATGCCGCGCTGGCAGCGTGGCCGCTCATCGTGAGGGGGGGGCACCCAGGACATCGGCGACCAGCGCCGTCAGTCGACCCGCCGCGCGGGCCTCGCGCAACTGATCACCCCCCACCTCGCCGACGAGCTGTCCGTCGCGAATCAGCAGCGCCCGATCACAGAGCGCCTCCACATCCTCCAGCAGGTGGGACGAAAAGAGCAACGCGCGATCCGCCGTACCCGCGAAACGCTCCCGCAGCACCATGACGAAATCCTGGCGCACCACTGGGTCGAGTCCGTTGGTTGGTTCGTCGAGCACCAGAAGCGCCGGTCGATACGCTTCCGCACAGATGAAGGCGAGCTTCACCAGCGTCCCACGGGAAAGGGTGCCGATCTTGGCGGCCGCATCCAGGCCGAGGCGCACCAGCAGATCAGCGGCGTCATCCCGCCGCCACCCCGGATGGATGTCGGCCAGGAAATCGAGCCATTCACGGACACGCAGCACCGGATCGGCGAGTGGGGATTCTCCGGCGAACCCGACCTTCGACCGCCACGCTGGTGGGGCGGTGCGCAGTTCCCGTCCGGCGATCAGCGCCCGGCCCTCATGCTTCGGAAGCCGCCCGGTGATGGCGCGCAGGAAGGTGGTCTTCCCGGCAGCGTTGGCACCAAGCAGCGCGACCATCTCGCCGGGTCGAATGACACACGAGACCGGTCCGAGCGTGAAGCGCGGATAGCGGACCTGGAGGTTCTGGACGTCGAGAATCGGGGTGGGGTCCACGGGGGCTCCGCCGAAGGTACGCACTCGCCGGAACATAGCCACACCCGAGTCGCCTCACGGAGTCCGTACATTGGCGCCAGCCGTGTCGATCCGGCTATCTTGGTGGGCTTATTCGGGAACTAGAGAAGGAATTCGCGTGGCCGTTTCGCTCGTGCAACTGACCCGCCAGACCGCCGCCACCGAGGCCGGACCGCCTGTGGTCCCCATCGCCCCGGCCCGGAAGCCGTCCTGGCTCAAGGTAAAGGCTCCCGGCGGGAGCGAGTACCTGCGTATCCGGCAGATGATGCGCGAACTCGGCCTGCACACGGTCTGTGAAGAGGCGCGCTGCCCCAACATCGGCGAATGCTGGGAGCACAAGGCCGCGACCTTCATGATTCTGGGCGATGTCTGCACCCGGAACTGTGCCTATTGCGCCGTCTCCCACGGCACCCCGAAGGCGTTCGATGCTGCCGAGCCCGCCCGCCTCGCCGAGGCGGTGGAGCGGATGGGACTCGCGCACGTGGTGATCACCTCGGTGGATCGCGATGACCTCCCCAACGGCGGCGCTGAGGCGTTCGCCGGCTGCATCACCGAGATCAAGGCGCGGTTGCCCGAGAGCTCGGTGGAAGTGCTGATCCCGGACTTCAAGGGATCAGAGCGGGCGCTGCGGATCGTGATGGACGCCAAGCCCGACATTCTCAATCACAACCTCGAAACCGCCGAGCGGTTGTATCGTCTCGCGCGCCCGGGTGGCCGCTACGATCGCGCCCTGCGGGTCCTGGCCAACGCGCGCGCAATGGACGCCTCCGCCCTCACCAAGTCCGGGGTCATCCTCGGCATGGGTGAGGAGTGGGACGAGGTGCTCACCTGCATGCGCGATCTGCGCCGCAGCGACGTCAACATCCTCACCTTGGGGCAATACCTGCGGCCGTCCGACGGCCACCTCCCCGTGGTGCGCTACTACACGCCGGACGAGTTCGCCGAGTTGCGCGAGATCGGGCTCGCGATGGGCTTCTCGCATGTCGAGAGCTCGCCGCTCACCCGCTCGTCCTACCATGCCTGGGATCAGGTGCGCTCTGCGCGTGCCGAACCCATCCCCGCTTCGGAGAATCGCTGAATGGCTGTCTCCACCGACACCGCCGAGCGCCCTGCGCCCCGGACGGATGCCGCGCCCTATCGTGACGAATGGCAGGACTGGTTCCGGATGATGCTGCTCATCCGCCGCTTTGAAGAGCGCGCGGGCGAGGCCTATTCGGTGGGTCAGATCGGCGGATTCTGTCACCTCTACATCGGGCAGGAGGCCGTCGCCGTCGGCACGATCTCCGCACTGCGCGCGGATGACTACGTCATCTCCGCCTATCGCGAACATGGGCAGGCACTGGCGCGCGGAATGACCTCGCGCAGCATCATGGCCGAGCTCTTCGGCAAGGCCACCGGCTGCTCCGCGGGCAAGGGTGGCTCGATGCACCTCTTCGACGCGTCGCTCGGCTTCATGGGCGGGCACGGCATCGTGGGCGGCCAGATTCCGCTTGGTGCTGGCTTCGCCTGGGCCGCCAAGTATCGCAAGACGGAGCAGGTCTCGCTCACCTTCTTCGGGGAGGCCGCCGCAAACATCGGTTCGTTCCACGAGGCGCTCAACATGGCCGCGCTCTGGAAGTTGCCGGCCATCTTCGTGATCGAGAACAACGGCTACGGGATGGGCACGTCGATGCGCCGCGCTGCCGCGATCACCGACCTGGCAGACCGCGCGGGTTCCTACGGGATGCCGGGCGTGGTCGTCGATGGTCAGGATGTCGTCGCGGTGCGTGAGGCCACCGACGAGGCCGTCGCACGCGCACGCGCCGGTGAGGGGCCAACGCTGATGGACATTCGGACCTACCGCTTCGTGGGCCACTCGATGTCGGATGCCCCGCACGGCACCTACCGCACGAAGGATGAGGTCGAGTCGTTCCGCAAGCGAGACCCGCTCGCCGTCCTGGACGCCCGCATGCGCGAAGCCGGTGATCTCGACGACGACCGTCTCGCCGCGCTCGAGGCCGATGTCGCCGCCGAAGTGGCAGACGCGGTCCAATTTGCGGAGGAGTCACCCGATCCGGACCTGAGCGAGCTCTGGACCGACGTGCTCGCGCCGGTGGAGGGAGACGCATAATGGCGACGATGACCTATCGTGACGCCCTCAACGCCGCGCTCCGCGAGGAGATGCATCGTGATGGCGACGTCTTCCTGATGGGCGAGGAAGTGGCGGAGTACAACGGCGCCTACAAGGTGTCCCGCGGGTTGCTCGAGGAGTTCGGACCGATGCGCGTGGTCGACACCCCGATCGCTGAGTTGGGCTTCACCGGCATCGGCGTGGGCTCGGCGATGGTTGGCCTGCGCCCGGTCATCGAGATGATGACGATGAACTTCGCGCTGCTGGCGATCGACCAGATCGTGAATGTCGCCGCGAAGATCCGCTACATGAGCGGCGGCCAGTTCGGCTGCCCGTTGGTGTTCCGCGGTCCTGGCGGTGCGGCCCTGCAACTCGGCGCGCAGCACTCGCAAGCGTTCGAGAGTTGGTACGCCCACATCCCCGGCCTCAAGGTCGTGATGCCCGCGACCCCGGCGGACGCCAAGGGACTCCTCAAGAGCGCCATCCGCGACAATGATCCGGTGGTCTTCATTGAGGGCGAGATGCTCTATAACCTCAAGGGCGAGGTGCCCGAGGATGAAGACTTCCTGGTGCCGATCGGTGTGGCCGACGTGAAGCGCGCAGGCACGCACGCCACCATCGTCTGCCACTCCAAGACGGTTGCGCCGGCACTCAATGCCGCG
>JAABRY010000114.1 GCA_011390645.1 Gemmatimonadota bacterium | reverse complement strand
CGAGAGCAACACCACCTTCCTCGTCGGCGCCTTCGCGGCCATGCAGCGCGGCGACCTCACGATCCAGCCCGGGCTCTACTACATCCGCAAGGGTGCCAAGTTCAGCGAGTCCGGCGCCGAGGTGAAGAACAACATCGACTACCTGCAGATCCCGGTGCTCTTCAAGTTCAGCGCCCCGATGGGCACGTCGTCGCGCTTCTACATCGGCGCCGGTCCGGCCATCGGCTTCCAGCTCAGTTGCAAGTTCGTCGGCTCCGCCGTCGGCCTCTCGGCCTCGACGGATTGCGAAGACTTCAACGATGACGAGGGCGGCCTGACCACGAAGAGCACCGAGTTCAGCGGCATCGGCGTGGCGGGCCTGGAGTTCGGCAAGTTCGCCGTCGGCCTGCGCGCTGACATCGGCCTGACCAACGTCTACGGCGCCGCGGTCGGCGATGTGGACCTCGAGGGCGACCTGAAGACGTCGACGTTGTCGCTGGTGGGGTCAATTCGGTTCTAAGGGCTGGCTGTTGTCGAGTTGAAGGTGAAAGGTGAAAGGTGAAACGGGGGGCTGCCGTGAAGCGGTGCGGGCCATGCAGACCGATGACGGATTCGCACCCCCTTTCACCTTTCACGTTTCACCGTTCACCGTTCACCGTTCACCGTTCCCCGCTTCCTCCCACTCCAGCACACGTCGAATTGCCTCGCAGGCATCGGGGTCACCGTCGCGGCGCGGCGCAAGCAGGACAGCCGCATCGTATGGCGGCACCGCAGCCGTGAGCTCCGCGCATGACTCCGCCAACCGTCGTGCCAGGTGCGGGACCCTGGAGAGATGGATTGGCCACAGCAAGAGGTGGGTGGCCGAGGCCGCTGTCATCGCCGCGACGACTGACGGGAGGGTGTGATCCATTTCCTCGAGAGCCACGGTCTGGTAGCCGCTGAAGTAGAAGACCGCAGATTCCCTGAAGGATGCAATCACTGATCCATGAGGAAGCACACCCCGTGCGGACCGTGCCACGGCGACGAGGGCGTGATCTCGGGGTGGTGCGCAGGGTGAGGGAGCTTGCCACGCATCGACGCGCGAGCACTGCGCGATCGCACGCGCGCGGCGCAGGTTCCCATTCACGATCCCGAGACCGAGGATTGCCGTCACACCGACCAACGGCAGCGCGCGCGGCACGATGTGCCAGGCCCGTGATCTCAGCCATGCCGCGCCGCCGAGCATCAGTGCGATGCCAACCGGCACCAATGGAGCCACAAGACGGTCCAGTGGCCACGGCCAGGCAAGCATGACCAATCCGTAGCAGATGATCAGGATTGGTGCCGCCGGCCAGCGTCGGGAACAGACCACCGCACCGAGCACGAGCCCGCCGCCGAGCATCACGGTCCAGAGGAGATTGTCGAGATAGAAGTCCGGTATGCCAGGCAGTCCGAGGGTGCCCGGCATGATCGTCACGACGTAGCCAAGAAGATTGGCCGTCGCCCGACCAACCACACCACCGGGTGTCGACGCCAGCGGCTCGCGCGCCATGTCGGCAAGATAGGATCGGCCCACGAGCGAGTCGTTCGCCTGCGCCACATACGCAACCCACCCCACCACGAGCACCAGACCAACCAGCGCGGTGAGTGCCGCAGCCCTCCAGCGCTTGTGCACCATCAGCACGACAGGCACGGTGGCCAGCACGGCAATCCCTGCACTGCGGGTGAGGAACGCCGCCGCCGCGACCATGGTGGCCATCGCAATCACGGCATTGCGACGCCGCACGTCGTGAACCTGCTCGGCGCGCAACAACACCCACAGCGAGAGCGTGACCAGCAACGTGAAGAGGACCTCGGAGTACATGGTCCCAGCGTACTGCAGCATCGCGTGGTTCCACCCGACGGCAGCGGCCGCGACGACACCCAACCATGGCGCCTGCAGCCGCCTGAGCGCATCGGCCACCAGCAGCGCCGTCGCGGCCAGCATGAGCAGGTGCCCCAACTGGACCGCGGGCAGCCCGAGGCCCATCGCATCGACTGCGGCAAGCCAGAGCGGCATACCTGGCGGGTACTTGACGTGGGGTGGCGACCCGACGGAGAACAGGTCGCGATACTGTCCGGCGGCGATGGACTTGCCGAGGAAGTAGTAGATGATATCGTCGCCAGCGATCACGTCCGGCTGGCGCAGATACCATCCCACCACCACGACCACGGCGGCGATGAGGCAGAGCGCCGCCAGTTGTGGCGTGCTCCACCGGACTGGAACGGGCAGGTCGCCAGGGGCGCGCTGGAGATCAGGCATCCCAGCTAACCGCGCAAGTTCCGCACCCCCCTCACCCCTCACGCCTCACGCCTCACCCCTCACCACCTCCAGATACCCCCGCTCCATCCGCTCCAGGGGAAAGCGATCCCTGATCCGCTCTGCGGCCGCGGCACCCAGCGCGGCACGGCGAGCCGGGTCGGCGAGCAAGGCGCCGACCGCCGCCGCCATCGCCGCAGCATCGCCCGGCGGGACCAGCACGCCGGCTTCTCCCACGACTTCGGGCGTCCCCCAGCTGTTGATCGCCACGACCGGTCGCGCCAGCGCCATCGCCTCCGCGATCACATTCGGGAAGATCTCCCGCTCGGCGCCGTGCACCACCACGTCGGCCGCCGCGAGGGCCGCACGCGTCTCGTCGGGCGAGAGTGCGCCCGCGAAGGTGACGCGATCCCCGAGTGGTGCCGCGAGCGAACGGATCAGGTCGGCATCCTCGCCATCGCCGACGACGAGCAGGTGCGCCGTCGGGAGCCGCGACATCGCGGCGAAGACCAGGTCGAATCCCTTGGAGAGGGCGAGCGCTGCGGAAACGACGATGAGCGGCACTCCCTCAGGGACGGCAATGCCAGCTCGGACACCCGCCACCAGGTCAGGGGCCACCTCGAACGCCTCCGCGCCATAACCGTTCGGGATCAGCCACTCCCTGGCGGGAGTGACAGTGGGGTGTGCCGCGTGGAAGGCGGCGCGAATCGCCTCGGACTGGAAGACCACGCCGTGCACGCGGCGCAGCAGGGCGCGGGTCACGAGGTCATCGTGATCCGCGCGCGAGGAGAGGTTGTAGCGGTAGACCACGCGATGCGAGGCACGAAGCTTCGCCAGCATGGCCACGCGCAGGTCACGCGGCGTGTCGACGATGATCGTCGCGACGTCCAATGCCCGCACCTGTTGAGCCAGGTCGAGCGCACTGCCGAGTCCGCTGCCAGGATACCGATGCACACGCACCGCGAGTCCTGCGGCCACCAGCGGTGCCGCTGCCTCTCCCCCCCCCACCTGCAGCGTGACCGGGATGCCAGCGCGTGCAAGGCCGACGGCAATCTTGCGGAATGACGCGACGGAACCGCGCCAGGTGCTGGCCTGCGTGAGGAGGAGGACGCCGCGCGGCGCGCTCGTCATGCGAGCGTGTAGTTCCGGTACTCGAACGGTCGCCAGCCGGTGGCCCGTTCGATGTACAGCGATGCCAGCGCGCCGAGGTGCTTCCGCGTCCACTGACTCGGTGCAACCAACGCCTCGCCGGTGCGGCGTGCGGCGATCCACTCCTCCGCCACCGCGGGATGCGCGCCGCTGAACGGCACGATTCCCGGAAACCATGGCAGCAGCGGGCGGTTGGGATCCTGACGCTGACGCCACGGATAGATGGTGAGATCCTCGGTGCGCTTCGCCTGGAGCGCCCACGCGGGACGTGCCCAGCCGTAGTGGTGCATCACCGCGCCCGTCCGGGCCACGCGGATGCGGCGGTCGTCCGCCCCCACGCGAAACCCCTGTGCGTCGCGGAAGGAGTGGATGCCAAGTGCAGGGTCGAGCCGCACGACGCGGCACTCGCGACGATACCATGAACGATTGGTCGCGATCGTGTCGAAGCCGCCATAGAAGTGCCGGTAGTCCACGAGCAGCCCCTCGACGCGCGGATCGTCATGGTGCGTGCGCACCGCCTCGGCCAGACGCTCCGCCGCGCCGTCGGCCAGCACCTCGTCGGCCTGGATGTAGATCCCCCAGTCGCCGGTGCAGGCCTGCCGCGCGCGCTCGGTCTCGTCGGCCAGCATCGCCGGGCCGCGGGAACGATCCCAGACCGATTCGACGATCCGGATCTTCGGGCTGCCAATGGCGCGAACCCGCTCGAGAGTATCATCATCCGAGGCGCCGACGTTCACGACGCACTCGTCCACCACCGGAAGCAGCGAGCGGATGCTTGCTTCGAGGGGGAAGTCGAGGAGGGTCGCATTGCGGACCATCGTGAACCCGGAGATTGTGATCGGCACGCGCCCAAACTCGACCCGATGGAGCCCGATGGCAAGCACCCTGCACGTGGTCCTCTACCATCCCTCGATCCTCCCCGTCCATGAATACGGCGGCACGGAGCGGGTCGTGGTCTGGCTCGCGCGCGGCCTCGCCGAGCTGGGGCACAGGGTCTCGCTGATCGCCTTTCCGGGCACCACGGTGCCGGAAGCGACGCTGATCCCGATCGCGCCGCGCGATGCGTTGGTCCCGGCGGGGGCCGACCTCCGGCGACTCATTCCCCCCGGCGCCGACATCGTCCACGCCCACGTCCCGATCAAGCATCCGCCCTCGGAGTGGCCGTTCGTCTGGACGTTTCACGGGACCGGGCGTCCGGGTCGCGTCTTCCCTGCGAGCACGATTGCGCTCTCGGCGGACCATGCCGCACGGCACGGCATCGCGCGCTGGGTGCACAACGGCCTCGACCCGGCCGACTATCACTTCCGTGCGGACAAGGGATCACGCGACCTCTTCCTGGGCCGCCTCCACTCCGCCAAGGGGTGGCGCTGGGCGGTGCGCGGCGCGCGACGCAGCGGCCATCCACTCACCGTCGCCGGTGGCTGGCGACCCTCCCTCCGGCCGGGGCTCCGCTTCGCGGGTCAGGTGGGGGGGGCACGCAAGGCGGCCCTGCTCGCCGAGTCGCGTTGCCTCTGGATGCCGGCCCAATGGGATGAACCGTTCGGCCTCACCACCATCGAGGCGATGGTGAGCGGCACCCCCGTCCTCGGCACGCGCCGCGGCGCACTCCCCGAAATCATCACCCCCGCCAGCGGCGCGATGGGTGACACGCTCAAGGAGATGATCGCGCTGCGCCCCTCACTCGACGCGCTGGACCCGGAAGGGGTACGGGCGAATGTGCTGGAGAGGTTTACGCATGTGGGGATGGCGGGGAGGTATGTCGAGATCTACAGGGGTGAAACGTGAAAGGTGAAAGGTGAAACGGGGGCCCAGGACCCGTCATCTCGAGCGCAGCGAGAGATCTCCGGGGGTGCCGACGCGACCGAGGGGCGGTATCGCATTCGGAAAGCGTGGAGATCCCTCGACTGCGGCGCTGCGCGCCTCCGCTCGGGATGACGGTGCTTCTCCCGTTTCACCTTTCACCTTTCACGTTTCGCCGTTCACCGTTCGCCGTTCGCCGTCTACCGCAGTCTTGGCTGCTCCAACAGCAATGTCCGCATCCGGTGCATCCAGGTGTGATCCTGCAGCAACCGGTTGCGGGCGCACTCGCCGAGTCGATCAGCCTGGGCCTGGTCCTCGAGGAGATCGCGGACGGCGGCCTTGAGGTGGTGCGGCTCGCGGAAGGTCATCACCTCGCGCTCGGGCACGAAGCAGCGGGCGAGGTCGCCACGCTCGTCGACGACTTGCGGAAGCCCCATCGCGGCGAGTTCGAAGAGGCGCATGTTGCAGGCGGCCTCTGGAAAGTCACCCTCGACGGCCACGTGGTGGATGTTGATCGCCACGCTGGCGCCACCGTACGCCTTCACGTACGCGTCGGTGTTGGCGGCCTCGCCGCGGCAATAGTCGCGCAGTGATGTCTTGCGCCAGCCGGGTCCCCAGATCGCCAGCCCGAACTCGATCAGCTCGCTGAGGAGGCGCTCGCGACGCGGTGTCGCGGTGCCCGCGAAGACCACATTCGCGCGGTACTGATCCTTGGTGCGCACCGGGCGATAGACCGAGGGGTCCGCCGCATTGCGCAAGACGTCGACCGTGCGCCCGAGCCGCTCGGCGACCTCGCCCGCGACATCACTGCCGATGGCGTAGATCGCATCGTACGGACGCGCGGTCGCGGTGGCCGTCACCACGCTCCGCAGGTCATCGGGGAGCCAGTTGATCCAGCGCGCCCGCGACCGACCGCGCAGACGCTCGACCAGCGGCTCATCCAGCGGGTCGCCCCCGAGCACGATCACCAGCTCGGGGTCGGCCTCATCGATCGCGCGCTCGAGCCGCCGCGGCAAGTCACCCGCGCGGAAGCGCTCCAGCAACCCCGGCTTGGCCTGCAGGTTGAAGACGCTCACCCCGGCCTGCAAGCGCTCGAGCGCTCGCGCCCGGTGGGCGGCATTGGCATGCTGGACGTCGTCCACGTCGGCAATGAAGAGGATCGAGCGTTCCGTCGTCACGTGGTCACCTCGGCGGCGGAGAACTGCAGGTCGTGAAGCCGACGGTAGAGTCCGCCGGCCGCGAACAATTGCGCGTGGGTGCCCTGCTCCACCACCCGCCCGTCCTCAAGGACGACGATCCGGTCGGCATCACGCACGGTGGCCAGGCGGTGGGCGATCACCAGCACGGTGCGATCCTGCATCAACCGCTCAATCGCCTCCTGCACCAGCCGCTCGGACTCAGTATCGAGCGCACTGGTCGCCTCATCAAGGATCAGGATCGGCGCATCGCGGAGCAGGGCACGGGCGATGGCGATCCGTTGGCGCTGCCCGCCCGAGAGCCGCGTGCCGCGTTCACCGAGCTTCGTCTCGTAGCGATCCGGGAGGTGAATGATGAAATCGTGGGCATTCGCGGCCCGTGCCGCGGCCTGGATCTCCGCATCGGTGGCGTCCGGGCGTCCGTAGGCAATGTTGTTGCGCACCGAGTCATGCAGCAAGACCGTGTCCTGGCTCACCACCGCCATCAAGTCGCGCAGCGAGCGGCGCTGCAGGTGCGGCAGCGCGACGCCGTCGAGGCGGATCTCCCCCCCCTGCGGGTCGTGGAAGCGGGGGACCAGTTCGAGCAGCGTGGTCTTCCCCCCCCCGCTCGGCCCCACCAACGCCACCACCTCGCCCTTGGCCACGCGGATCGAGACATCGTGCAGCACCGGTGACGCCGCATCGTAGCCGAAGGTCACCTGGTCGAAGACGAGATCACCCGCGAACACCGCCGGGACCGCGTCGGGCGGGTCGACCTCGACCGCCGGGAGGTCGAGCACCGCGAAGACGCGCTCCGCACTCGCCTCCGCGACCGCGAGCTGCGCGGGGAAGTTGGTGATCGCCTTGATCGGGGACATCACCCGCAATGCGGCGAAGACGAAGAGAATCGTGGCCGAGGCCTGCATCTCGACGCCGGAGATCGCCGGATTGGACGCGGCCCAGAGAATCAGCATCAGCATCGCCCCGCCGAAGAGCTCACTCACTGGCGAGGTGAGGAGGGCGAAACGCTGCGTGCGGATGACCCCCTTGCGATACCGCTCGGTCTGCGAGGCGAACCCCTTGCGTTCAGCGGCTTCGGCACCGAAGGCCCGGATCAGCTTCATCGCGCCGAGGCGCTCGGTGATGTTCGCGGTCAGCTCGCCACGCTCGTGGGCCCAGACGCGCGAGTGGCGCTTGAGGCGCTGCAACAGGAGCTGCACCCCGAAGACCAGCAGGGGCGCGAGCACCAGCACCAGAATCGTGAGCCGCGGCGAGAGCAGCAGCATCACGGCAATGGTGGTGATGATCATCACGAAGTTCTGGAAGAATGCCGCCAGCGCCGCGACCACCACCTGCTTCACCTGGTCGGCATCGCTGATCAGCGCGGCGGTGAGCTGTCCGCCGCGGGTGCGCTGGAAGACGTCGAGATCGAGGCGCAGGAGGTGGTCGAAGAGTCGCCCGCGCAGCCGTCGCACCATCCCCTCCTGCACCTGCACGGAGAGATAGGCCGCGCAGTAGGTGGCGACATTCTTGAGGATGAGCGCGGTGAGGAACAGCGCCACCAGCCGCAACGTTGCCGTCGAGGCCGGCACCCCCGCGACCAGCGGTTCGAGGAGCTGGCGCAGCCACGCTTCGAGCCGCGTGCCCGGCGCGTCGCCGCTGGCTGCGCCCGGAAAGAGGTGTCGCAGGAGCGGCTCGAGGAAGATGATCTGCGCGCCCTCGAGCACCGCACCGATCAGGGCCGCGAACATCCCGAGCACAAAGAGCCCGCGCTCCGGCCGCAGGAGCGCGAACAGTTGCCGCCGCACGCCGGGGCGGCTCAGCGGCGCCTCGGCGTGAGGAGGGCTATCGGCAGCACGACCTCCTCGGGCGAGAGTCCGCCATGCAGGAAGGCCCCACGATAGCGCGCCTGGTATTCGCGCAGCTTGGTCGGATACACGAAGAAGTGATCGCCGGTCGCCAGGGCCATGCGAGCGTTGGGGCCGCGATCAGGCAGGCCCCAGGCGGCGAGGTCATCCACCACGACCGCGGCGTTGGGGTCCTCCACCCGCAACTCGTCACCGAACTTGAAGCGCAACGAGGGGGTGGCATCCCGCCGCGCGAAGATCGTGGCCGGGGTGTGGCAGTGCAGCGAACCATGATCGGTCGTGAGCAACACGGGCACGCGCCGCTTCTCTGCTTCCTTCAGCGCCTGATGCAGCGCCGAGCGCTCGAACCAGGTGCGCGTCAGCGAGCGCAGTGCGGCGGTGTCGCGCGCGACCTCGTACAACGCTTCGTTCTCGGTGCGACCGTGCGTCAGTTGATCGACGAAGTTGAAGACCAGCGCGGTCACGCCATCGCGAGCGAGGTGACCGGGCAGGTGCCGCAGCATCGCCTCGCCATCGGAGGCCGAGAAGACCTTCTCGTAGTGCACCGGGACATCGCGGCCGGTGAGCTCGCGCAACTGCTCCGTCAGCAGCTCCGATTCGTGTGCGTTGAGCGACTGTTCATCGCGCCCGGAGAGCACCTCCGGATGCCGCGTGTTCAGCTCGCGCGGCAGCATCCCCGAGAAGATTGCGTTGCGGGAGTACGGCGTGGCGGTCGGCAGGATCGAGAAGTAGTGATCCACCTCGACATCGAAGGTGCGCTCGATGAGCGGACGGATCATCAACCACTGGTCGAGACGCAGGCAGTCGACCACCACCAGCATCACGCGACCGTGCATGTCGAGCGTCGGGCGCACGAACTCGCTCACCACGTCGACGGACAGCGGCGGGCGGTCTGCCCCCCCCCCGGCCAGCCAATCCGGGTAGTTGGCGGTGACGAAGCGTGCGAAGTCCTGGCGCATCCCGGTCTGCAGCGTCTGCAGCGCGTCCCGCAGCCCCGGCTCGTCGGCCTCGCCGAGTTTCACTTCCCACGCGGTCAGCTCGGCGACGAGTTCGACCCACTCGCGCCAGGCGAGGGTCTCGCCGCGCCGACCCTCAAGTTCGCGGAAGCGGGTCACGAAATCGCGCGAGAGACGCTGTTGCCGAATCCGCTCGCCCT
>JAABRY010000113.1 GCA_011390645.1 Gemmatimonadota bacterium | reverse complement strand
GTCTGCGATCTCGACACCGATCGCGTCGCGCATCGTCTCGGGCTCTTCCGACTTCGTCACCATCACGACGGGCATCGAGGGGTCGATGACCCGCAGCGCGGGCACCAGGTCAAGGCCCCGTGTGCCCGGCATCTGCTCGTCGAGCAGCACCACCCCGTAGGACTGCGCCCGCAGCATCGCGAGGGCGTCATCGCCATTGGAGGCGCGCTCGACCGTGAACCCTTGTTGCTCGAGGAAGAGCACATGCGAATCGAGGGTCTCGATCTCGTCGTCCACCCACAGGAT
>JAABRY010000112.1 GCA_011390645.1 Gemmatimonadota bacterium | reverse complement strand
CTCGACGCTCTCGGTGGCACCCAGGCGGGTCATGGCGACGGTCAGGGCGTCCATGTCGGTGAGTCCGAGGAGGATGGCTGAGGTATAAACGCCGGTGGTGCCCCAGATCCCCGTGAGCCAGTCAATCGCCAGGAGGGCGCCGAGGAAGGCGCCGGCCATCTTGATCGACGAAAAGACCTGCAGCGGCGAGCGCCCGGCAGTGAATTCCCCTGCCCCGCCCTTGGTCTTCCGGAACGACCAGGCCAGCATGCCCAGCCCCACCACGACGGGTGGGATCATGAAGCGGAGGCTCGCGATCGCGACCGAGGGCGCCAGCACGGCGGTGATGATCAGGAGCCTGGCCGGGAGGACGGTGCAGGCGGCGACCGTCCCGAGCGCGAGGGCGGTAGCGTGTTCGGGTTCCTCCCGGCTGCGGCGGGCAAACTGGAGGGTGACCAAGGTGGAGGAGACCACCCCACCGAGGAGGCCCGCGACGCCGTAGCCGCGTTCGGGGCCAACGAGTCGGCGGGCGATGTAGCCCCCGAAGTTGATCGCCGAGAAGAGCAGCACCAGCATCCAGAGTCCACGCGGGGAGATCTCCCCCCCCCACGGCAGCGGAGTCGCCGGCAGCAGCGGCAGGATCACCAGCGCCATCACCGCGAACCGTGCGGCGGCCTGGAGCTCGGTTTCACCGAGGAGCTTGACCATCCCGTGGAGGCGAGTCTTCTCGCCGAGGACCAGGACGATCACCGCGACGGCACCCGAGGCCAGGGCGAGCTGCCCCCCCCCCGCGAGGACGGCGAGTCCGAGCACGGCGAGCGCAGCAACTTCGGTGGTGCCATCGAGTTCGACTTCGGTGCGGCGCATCGCGACCACGAAGGCGGCCACGACCAGGGCCACGCCGCCGAGCAGGACGAGGGCGCCTTCGAGCCGGTCACCCGAGGCGGAGAGGAGGCCGGCGATGCCGCCGGCGAGGCCCAGGATGAGGAAGGTGCGCAGCCCGGCGAAGTGCGCCGCCGGGCCCTTGGCGTGCCCCGACCATTCGCGCTCGATCCCTACGGCCAAGCCGATCAGCGCCGCCACACCGAGACGGAGCGCGGCGTCAGTCCCGGAGTCGGGGGGGAGGATCAGCGGGGACATGAGATGCTTCGGCGGTCGTGTGGGGCGCGGCTCCGCCGCGCGGGGGCGGCGCCCTGCGCCGCGGGGAATTGGGGAACACTTGGCCATCGCGACAGGATCATCTGTTTCCCCCTTTACCCCGCGCGGCGCAGCCGCGCCCCCCTCACCCCGACACCGGAAACCTACCTGCCCAGAAGTCTGCCGATGTCATTGCTGAACGCCAGCACCATCAGCAGCACCACGAGCCCGAGGCCGATCAGCGTGATGATCTCGCGTACCTTCCCCGGCAGGGGCCTACGCGTGATGCCCTCGGCAGCCAGGATCAGGAACGCACCGCCATCGAGCACCGGAATCGGCAGCAGGTTGACGACGGCGAGGTTGACCGAGATCAGCGCCATGAACGCGAGGAGCGACTCGATGCCGAGGCGGGCCTGCGCGGCGGCCATCTGACCGATGGCGATGGGGCCACCAACTTCACCAGTGTCCACGCGGCCCGTCAGCAGCCCGCGGAAGGTCCGGAAGATCGTGCCGCTCGCGCCCCAGGTCGCCTGGCTCCCGACCTCGACCGCGCCCCAGAACGAGAGATCCGAATAGATCACGGGACGATCATTGTACGCACCGATCCGACCGACGGTCGTGGTGTCGTCCCCACTCAACGGCTCGGCCTTCGGCGTCACGCGCACCTCGCGGACCGCCCCATCGCGTTGCACTTCGAGCACCAGCTCGCGCTCGGGTGAGGCCTGGATGCGGTCGACGGCCTCGACCCAGAGCTGCACCGGCTCGCCATTGATCGCGCGAATCGTGTCGCCGTTGGTGAGTCCGGCGTCCGCAGCCCGCGAGCTTGGCGTGACGCCACCAATCACCGGCGCGTGCGCTGGCGACAGCGCCTGCAACACCCGGGCGCGTTCGGAGAGCGCATCACGGTGCAGCGGGAGCGTGATGTCAGGCTGCCCCCCCCCGAAGGAGAGCACGACCTCATCGCGCGAACCGTGCACCATCGCTGCCGTGATCTCATCCCAGGCCGCGACCGGCTCACCATTGACGGCCGTGATCGGCACGCCGATCGGAATGTCCGCCGCCGCCTCGGCGCCGACTGGCAACTCCGCCACGTTGACACGCCCCACGGCGGTCGTCGGATCGGAGGCGCTGCCGTTCTTCCATGCAAGACCAACGAAGACCAACCAGGCAAAGAGGAAGTTGAGCGTGACGCCGGCGAGGATGATCACCATGCGCTGCCACACCGGCTTCGCCTCGAAGACGCGATCAGGTGGAACCATCGCGTTCTCGGGGCCGCCCTCGAGCACCCCGGCGGCAGGATCTTCCTCGCGCGAGGCCATCTTGACGTAGCCGCCGATCGGCAACCAGGCGATGGCCCACTCGGTCTCGCCGCGCTGGAAGGTCAGCGACTTGATCGGATTGCCGATGCCGATCGCGAAGCGATGCACCCACACGCCGAAATACTTGGCGGCCCAGTAGTGCCCGAGTTCGTGCACGAAGACGAGCACGCCGAGGACGAGAAGGAGGATTGCGGTGGTATAGAGGAATCCAGTCACTTACATCGCCTCCCCGGCGGTGCGACGGGCGGCCGCATCGGCCTCCCGGAGTGCATCTAGCGAATCGGCCGGTGCATCGGCCAGCCGTGTCAGGGCAGCGTCAATCGCGGTGGGAATTCCCCCGAACGCGATGCGGCCTTCCAGGAAGGCGGCCACCGCCACCTCGTTCGCTGCATTGAAGACGGCCGGGGCCGCCCCACCTGCACGGCCGGCGGCCACCCCGAGATCGAACGCCGGGAAGCAGTCATGCCGCACCGGTTCGAAGGTCAGCGGACCAGCCGCCACGGGATCAAACCGGCGCACGCCGCTGTCGGCCATCCGGTGCGGATGGGTCAAGGCGTAGAGGATGGGTACTTCCATCGATGGGAACCCGACCTGCGAGAGCACACTGCCATCCGGGAACTCGACGAACGCATGGATGATGCTCTGTGGATGGACGACCGCCTCCAGGCAATCGTACCCCAACCCGAAGAGGAAGTGCGCCTCGATCAGTTCGAGCGCCTTGTTGGCGAGCGTCGCGGAATCGACGGTGATCTTGGCGCCCATCGACCAGGTCGGATGGTTGAGCGCCTCGTCAATCGTGGCGCCAGCCACGCGGTCGCGCTCCCAGCTCCGGAACGGGCCTCCACTTGCGGTGAGGATGATGCGCGACGGCGCAGCGCCCTGGGCCACGACACACTGGAGGACGGCGCTGTGCTCGGAGTCGACGGGGACAAGCTCTCCCCCCCCCTCACGTGCCGCGGCGGCCACCAGGTGGCCGGCCATCACCAACGTCTCCTTGTTGGCGAGTGCCACGCGCTTGCCGGCTCGCAGCGCGGCAAGTGTCGCGTCGAGTCCCGCCGCACCCACGACCGCATTGACGACGATGTCCACATCGGGATGCGTGGCGGCCGCGACGAGTGCCTCGCGTCCGCGGGCGAAGCCATGCGATTCCGTGCCGTTGACGACGGCCGCGAAGTCGGGCCGCCACTCGGCCACCTGCCCCGCCAGCCCCTCGGCGTTGGACCCGGTCACGAGCGCAACGGCGCGGAACGCCTCCGGATGCCGACGCAACACATTGAGCGTGCTGGTGCCGATCGACCCGGTCGATCCGAGGAGGGCGATCCCCTTCACATCAACCCCAGCAACTTGTAGCACAGCGCGGCGGTCGGGAGCACCACGTACAGCGAATCAAAGCGATCCAATACGCCGCCGTGTCCCGGAATCAACGCGGAGGAATCCTTCACCCCGGCCTCGCGCTTGAAGAGCGATTCCGCGAGGTCACCGAGTTGCCCGACCGTGGCGAGGAGCGCGGCCATGCCGACGAGCGGCCAGACACCGACGGTGATGCCGACCTGCGGGAAGACCCAGAGCGCGAAGAGTGGCGCGATCAATGCCCCCCCCAGCAAGCCCGCGAGTCCTCCGGAGCGCGTCTTCCCTGGCGAAATCGTCGGGGCGAGCTTGGGGCCACCCACCAGTCGGCCACCGAACATCGCGGCGGTGTCACAGACCCATGTGACGATCAACGGGAAGAAGACGAGCGCGGCACCGGCCCACGATTGCTGGGGCCAGGCGCCGTGACGAATGCCCAGGAGGAACGATGGCAGCACCGCGGCATAGGCGACGCCGAAGATGGTGACGGCAATCGCGCCGAGCGGACGGTCGTTCGGGCCGCGCTGCAGCAGGCCCAGGCCGAGCATGAGCAGCATGAAGCCCGCGCCGAGGTACATCCAGTGGCCGGCAAGCCAGGCTTGCACGGCGGTGTCGGTCAGGCCGGCATACACCACCAGCGGCACGAGCGCCGCGGCAATGGTGCCGGTGGCGCGGAAGGCGTGGTTGCCCTGCTTGGCGGCGATGTCGAAGAGCTCACGCACGCCGAGGCCACCGATGCCTGCGACGACGACGGCGAGCGGCCAGCCGCCCGCCCAGACGGCGAGGAGGGCGAGCGGGATCGCCACGACGGCGAACCCGATGCGCTTGACGAGATTCGCGTCCATGGAAATCCTACGCGCTCACGCGACCGAAGCGACGATCGCGACGCTGAAAATCGAGAATCGCGAGGTAGAGGTCCTCGCGGGTGAAGTCCGGCCAGAGGACCGGCGTCACATGAAACTCGGCGTACGCGACCTGCCAGAGCAGGAAGTTCGAGATGCGCATCTCACCCGAGGTGCGGATCAGCAAATCCGGGTCGGGCCACGCGGCAGTGTACAGTTCCGCGGCGAGGGTGGACTCGTCCACCTGCGCCGGCGTGATCTCACCAGCGGCCACACGCTCGGCGAGACGGCGCGCAGCACGCACCAGCTCGGCGCGCGAGCCATACGAGATGCAGATGTTGAGGGCGAGTCGCGTCCCGCCAGCGGTTGCCGACTGGATGGCGTCCACGGCCGCGCGAGCCGACGGTGACAGTCGCTCGAGGTCACCGAGCATCCGGACCGTGACGCCCTGTTCGCGCAGCTCTTCCGCCTCGCGCGCGATGTACTCCTCGAGGAGTGCCATCAACGCGTCGATCTCGGCGGGGGGGCGCTGCCAATTTTCCTGGGAGAAGGCAAAGAGGGTGAGCACCCCGACCCCTGCAGCGAGGCAACCTTCCACCGCCTCGCGCACCGCCGGCATGCCAGCCTGATGCCCGGCGGAGCGCTCCAAACCGCGCTCTCGGGCCCACCGCCCATTGCCGTCCATGATCACGGCAACGTGGCGGGGAATCGCGCCGTTGAGGCGCAGCTCAGCCAGACGGGCGGACGCCGGGGGGGTTGTCACACTTCGAGGACTTCGGCTTCCTTCGCCTTCAGGAGGTCCTCCAGCGTGCGCACCGCATCATCGGTGTGCTTCTGAACCTCCTTCTCGGTGCGGGCCTTCTCGTCTTCCGAGGTCTTCTCGAGCTTCTTGATCTTGGTCATCGCGTCGGTCCGCGCCTGCCGCACGGCCACGCGACCTTCCTCGACGAGCTTGCCGCAGATCTTGACGAGTTCCTTGCGGCGCTCCTCCGACAACATCGGCAGCGGGACGCGGATCACGTGTCCCTGCGACTGCGGATTGAGGCCCAGGCCGGCGTCGCGGATCGCCTTGTCGATGATGTTGGCGAGGCTCTTGTCGAACGGCTGCACCACCAGCATGCGCGGTTCCGGTGCGGACACCATTGCCACTTGATTGAGCGGCACGGTGCTGCCGTAGGCCTCGACGCGCACGAGATCGAGGAGCTGCGGCGTGGCCTTGCCGCTGCGAATCCCCGAGAGCTCCTTGCGGGTGTTCTCGATGGCCTTGGTCATGCCCTCGCGGGCATGCGATGCGATTTCGGATAGTGTCATCGGACGAGGGTGCCGACGCG
Organism: Gemmatimonadota bacterium; assembly: GCA_011390645.1. Taxonomy (GTDB): domain Bacteria; phylum Gemmatimonadota; class Gemmatimonadetes; order Gemmatimonadales; family GWC2-71-9; genus Palsa-1233. Next base: position 3,749 of record JAABRY010000112.1, on the reverse strand, counting down.
CTCACCACTGAGCGCCCGCGCGATCGCGCCGGTCTGGTTGATGTTGAGAACGACGATCGGAAGCGCGTTGGCCTGGCAGAGCCCGAAGGCGTTCGCGTCCATCACGGCATACCCGTTGACGAGCGCATCCTGGAAGGACAACTCCGGGATGTGCCTGGCGGCGGGATCCTTGTGCGGATCGGCGGTGAAGACGCCATCCACGTTGGTCGCCTTGAGCACCACTTCGGCCTCCATCTCGAGCGCCCGCAGCACGGCCGCGGTGTCGGTCGAGAAGAACGGATTCCCGGTCCCGCCCGCGAAGATGACGAGACGCCCCTTCTCGAGGTGTCGCATCATCCGGCGACGAATGTACGGCTCGGCGAGTGACTCCATCCGGATCGCGGTCATCACGCGCGTCTCGACGTCGAGCGCCTCGAGGACGTTCTGCAGCGCGAGCGCGTTGATGACCGTGGCCAGCATCCCCATGTAGTCCGCGGAGACGCGATCAAGCCCTTCGCGTGACGCGGTCGCGCCGCGCACGATGTTGCCACCACCCACCACCAGCCCCAAGGAGACGCCCATGGCATGGACGGACTTGATCTCCTCAGCGAGTGCCTCGACCACTGCGTAGTCGAGGCCGCTCCCCTTCGTCCCGGCGAGTGCTTCGCCAGAGAGCTTGAGCAGGGCCCGGCGGTAGGCAACCGCCATCAGGCGGCCTCACCAATCTTGAAGCGGGCGAAGCGAACGACCGATGCACCTGATACCTTCGCGACCATCTGGCCGACGGTCTGCGACTCGTCCTTGATGAACGGCTGCTCGAGGAGCGCGCGATCGCTGGCGAACTTGGCGACCTTGCCCTCGACGATCTTGGAACGGATCGCTTCCGGCTTGCCCTCGGCCGCCACCTGCTCCTCGGCGATGCGACGCTCGCGGTCCATCAGCTCGGCCGGGATGTCGCTCGTCGAGACGGCGATCGGATCGGCCGAGGCCACGTGCAACGCGATTTCACGCGCCAGCGTCTGCGCATCGGCACCACTCACACCGGCAAGCTCGACGAGGACGCCAACCTGCGCGTTGAAGTGGCGGTACTCGCCGACGAGGCCACCGAACTTGGCGACGCGCTTGACCTGCACCGCTTCGCCGGTCTTGCCGGAGGCGGTCTTGATGACTTCCTCGACGGTGGTGCCATCGAGAGTCTCGGCGAGGAAGGCCTCACGCGAGACGCCCACCGGCGAGGTCGACGCGAGGTGCGCGACGAGCTTGGCGAGGAGCGCCTGGAACTCGTCGTTGCGTGCGACGAAGTCGGTCTCGCAGTTGAGTTCGAGCATCGAACCGACAGAGCCATCAGCGGCGATGTTGATGCCCACGAGGCCCTGCGCCGCGTCACGACCGGCGCGCTTCTCGGCCTTCGCGATGCCCTTCTTGCGAAGGATCTCGGCGGCGAGGCTCATGTCGCCCTGCGCCTCTTCGAGGGCCTTCTTGCAATCCATCATACCGGCGCCGGTACGGGCGCGGAGCTCGGAAATATCCTTGGCGGTGATCGTCATGGCGGTCATCTGGTCCAATGGTCAAGGTCTGGTTGTGAAACCGCCGCCCGGGGCTTGGAAGCCCGGCGGGCGGCGGCGTCGCGCAAGCCCGGCAGGCGGCCGGATCAGGCTCCGGCGTCGCCGCCGGCATCCGCCGCAGGGGCGTCGGTCTTCAGGCGCGCCGCGATCACTTCCGGGCGGGCCTTCCGCTTGCGCCGCGGACGGCGCTTGCGACGATCCTCATCGGAGGCGCCGTCGCCGTCGCCCGCCGAATAGGTCTCGGCATCATCATCGCCGAGGAGGTCGCGGCTCGGCGTCTGCGCGCGGGCCTCACGGATCGCCTCGCACAGCGCGGCGGTGATCAGCGACACCGAACGGATCGCGTCGTCGTTGCCGGGAATCGGCACGGTGATCGGATCGGGGTCGGCGTTGGTGTCGACGATGGCGACGACCGGAATCCCGAGGCGGTTGGCCTCCTGGATGGCGATCTTCTCCTTCTTGGCGTCGACGATGAAGAGCGCACCCGGGAGACGACCCATGTTCTTGAGGCCGTCGAGGTTGCGGCCCAGCTTCTCCCGCTCACGCGAGAAGAGGAGCTGCTCCTTCTTCGTGTAGTTCTCGAAGTCGCCCTCGGCGGCACCCTGCTCGAGGTCGCGGAGGCGACGAATCTGCTTCTTGATGGTCTGGAAGTTGGTCAGCGTGCCGCCGAGCCACCGCTCGGTGACATAGTGCGCGGATGCCCCCAGCGCCTCGGCCTCGACCACCGCACGGAGCTGCCGCTTGGTGCACACGAAGAGGACGTTGTCGCCCTTCAGTGTGACCTGCTTGAGCACCTCAGCCGCCTTGGCAAGCTGCTTGACCGTCTTGTGAAGGTCGATGAGATAGATGCCCGAACGCTCGGCGAAGATGAACTTGCGCATCTTCGGATTCCAGCGACGGGTCTGGTGCCCGAAGTGGGTTCCGGCTTCGAGCAGGTCCTGCAGGGACGGCATGGCCACGTGGTGCTCCTCAAGATGTTTGTGCGTCGGCCCCCGTCGCGCCCCGCCGACCACCCCAGAGGGGCACCGGTCGGCAGGATCGGGGAGCTTGTGTCACCTGGCCATTGTGGCGAGGTGTGTGGTGCGGCCGGTTGCCCGCGGCCAGAGGGAACAGCGAACCAGGTTCCGATCGGAGGCGAGGGGTCCCTCGCTACGCTCGGGACGGTGCCGCGCTGGTGGGGGCAAGAACTGCCCACCCACCAGCATGCGCGGCTACCGCTTGCTGAACTGGAACCGCTTCCGGGCGCCAGCGCGACCCGGCTTCTTGCGCTCAACCATGCGGGGATCGCGGGTCAGGAGCCCGGCGGTCCGCAGCTTCGGACGGTTGGCTTCGTCGGCCTTGCAGAGCGCGCGGGCGATGGCGTGGCGCAGCGCGCCGGCCTGACCCGAAACGCCGCCGCCGTCGACATGCGCCTTGACGTCGTACGAACCAAGGGTGTCGGTGGCGTTGAACGACTGCTGGATATGCTGCACCAGCGACGGCCGCGGGAAGTACTCACCCAGGTTGCGCCCGTTGATGTTCCACTTGCCGGTGCCCGGCGTGAGGTAGACGCGGGCCACGCTCGTCTTGCGACGGCCAATGGCCTGGAAGCGGATCAGCTCGGTGGTGCTCATCAGTTCGCCTTCGAGGTGACGATGGTGAGGGACTTGGGCTGCTGGGCCTCATGCGGGTGCTCGGCCCCACCATAGACCTTGAGCTTGGTGCGGAGCTTCTGCTTGGCCAGCGAGTTCTTCGGGAGCATGCCGAACACCGCCTTCTCGATCACCCGATCCGGGTGCTTCGCGAGGAGGTTTTCGGCCGGCGTGTGGGTGTCGTGACCCATGTAGCCGGTGTGCTTGAAGTAGGTCTTCTGGCTCAGCTTGTTGCCGGTGAGCTTCACCTTGCTGGCATTGACGACGACGACGAAGTCGCCCCCATCCATGTGCGGGGTGAAGGTCGGCTTGTGCTTGCCGCGGATGATCTGGGCCACCGTGCTGGCAAGACGGCCAAGCGGCACGTCGGTCGCGTCGACGATGTGCCAATCGTGGTGGAGGTCAGACTGCTTGGCGCTGAAGGTCTTCATAACGTGGTTCAATCCCAGCCAGAACGGTAAATGCCACTTCGGACACAGATCCCAAAGATACTGTATTGGAAGGGGTTGGGTCAAGCCGGGGGATGCGGAACATCCCAACCGGCGCTGTCAAGCGCCGGGGATGTTGGATTCTG
>JAABRY010000111.1 GCA_011390645.1 Gemmatimonadota bacterium | reverse complement strand
CGGTAGAGGATCACATCCGCGTCGCAGTCCACGCGGATCTCGCGGATCCGTTGGACGTGTCCACTTGTATCTCCCTTGCGCCACATCGCCTGGCGGGACCGGGAGAAGTAGTGCGCGTCACGGGTTTCGAGGGTGCGTTCGAGGGCAGGGCGGTCAGCCCAGGCGACCATCAGGAGGTCGCCGGTCGTGGCATCCTGAGCCACCACGGGCACGAGGCCAGCGGGGTCGTAGCGGAGCGTGTCGAGCCAGGTCGGTGGTGTCACCCGGGAATCGTATCGCCTTCCCTCGGAATTGTCAAAAGTCGTTGTCCTGCTTAGGCTTAGAGTCATCTGGCAAGGAGTCCGTCATGCGGCATGCAGCTCCAGCTCTGGCAGTACTTTGTGGCATGGCGCTTGTCGCCTGCGGCGGAGAGCCGACCGGCCCCTCTCCGGGGCAGGCGCTCTGTTCCGCGCCGACGGAAGTCGATCTCGAGATTGGTGCGGTCCGCCTGGTCGACGCCCTGCGCGAGACGAGCTGTGTCAATCTGGCGGCTGGCACGGCCGAGCGTGAGTACCTCTTTGTCCTCTACTCGGCCGAGGGGCGGGCCACCCAGACCGGTGTGACCGGCGAGGTCGGCATCCGGACCTCGGAGACCGAACTGGACGGTACCGCGAGCGCGCAGGTGGCCCAATCAACCGCCTCGGACGAACCCTGGCAGCTCCCCGCCTTCTCCCAGGCCACACCGAGCACGGCGACCGCCTTCCATCAGATGCTGCGTGTGCGGGAGGGCGAGGTCGCCCGGAGCCCGTTCGCGGCGCTCTCGCGTGCCGGCGAGACCATGGCGGCGCTGCGTGACGTGCCGGTGCTTGGCGAAAAGGACACCTTCAACGTCTGCGCCACGACCGCGTGTTCGACCTTCAACCGCGTGGGTGCGACGGCGCGGTTCGTCGGTCGTCATGGGGTGATCTACGTGGACGATTCCCTGCCGACGCTCGCGGACCAGCTCACGCCGACCGACCTCGAACAGTTGGGTACCCTCTTCGACGATCACCTCTTCCCGCTCGATACCACGGCCTTCGGTCGGGAGTCGGACATCAACGGGGATGAGCGCATCGCGATCCTGATCAGTGATGAAGTGAATGCGCTGACACCCGATTGTAGCGGCGGACGCATTGTCGGCTACTTCTTCGGTGGCGACCTGATCCTCACCTATCCCGGCAGCAACAAGCGCGAAGTCTTCTTCGCGTTTGCGCCCGTGCTCTCGAAGGGCAACTGCCCGGCGGTCTCGCGCGCAGGTGCCTTGCGCGCGCTCGCACCGGTGCTGATCCACGAGTTGCAGCACATGATCTCGTTCAACCAGCACGCGCTGCGGCGCAATGGCGACGACGAGACCCTCTGGCTCAACGAGGGGTTGTCGCACTACGCCGAGGAGCTGGGCTTCCGGGCGATCCCGGACCAGCTCTGCCCGAACTCGTCGTCGTGCTTCAGCGAGTTCATGTCCGGCAATCTCTTCAACGCCTTCGAGTACCTGCGCGATCCGCAGGCCACGCACCTGATTGCCCCGACGCGACCCGGTGGACCGCTGGCCGAGCGCGGGGCAGGCTGGCTGTTCGTCTCGTGGCTCACCGATCACTTCGCGACGGATACGCTCCGTGGGACGGATCTGACGCGTCGGCTGGTGCAGACGGCGAACACCGGGGCGCAGAACATTGCCACCGCCACTGGCGTTCCCTTCGCGACGCTCGCGGGTGAGTGGCACCTCGCCAACTACCTCGAGAACCTCCCCGGCTTCCCGCAACAGGGCCGCCTGCGCTATCGCTCGTTCGACCTGCGCGACCTGTACGGGCGCAACTTCCCCCAGGTGTTCTCGCGGCCGTACCCGCTGGAGCCCTCGATCAGCACGGGCCGGATCAATCGCACCGGGCCACTGCGGGGCGGCAGCGGGGCGCACTTGCGCGTGGTCGTCCCCGCGGCTGGGGGGGGGATCACCGTGCGCGTGAATGGCGCATCTGATGTCGCGCGCGTCCCCTCGGCGCTCGAGCCGCGAATGGCCGTGGTACGCATCCGGTGAGACGGTGGTCAGCATGGCTTGCCCTCGGCGTCATCGCGCCGCCGTTGGCAGGTCAGGAACCTCCACCGCCGGTACCGCGGATTGCTGACCTGCCCGCGTCGGTGCGCGCTGCGGGGCTTGCGGGTGCCTCGGTCGGCCTCCCCGGTTTTGCGGCGGTGGTCTTCGACAACCCGTCTGCCATCGGTCCCATCCGCGTCCTCTCCCTCGAGGGCGCCTACGCCCGGCTCCCCGACGATCGCTGGTACACCACAGGTGCCGCCGCTGCGCGCTACGGGCCCGTCACCGTGGGGGGGGGATATCGCTATCTCCGCTTCACGGACGAGAGCCCGGTCACCGACAACCTCCTCTCGACGGCCGCGGTGACCTGGCGACTCAAGGGGATCTACCTGGGCGCCTCGGGGAAGTACATCTCGGTGGAGGATTCGAGTGGTGCGGTCTTCCGGACGGTCACGCAGGATCTCGGCGTCACGCTCGCCTTCTTCGACATTGCCGCGCTCGGACTCGTGTTTCAGAACCTCGGGCGCACCCCGCTCAGCGGGCCGCGGCTCGAGCTGCCATCGAGCACCCGCCTCGGCTTTTCGTTCAACTTGATCGATTCCTACTCCAGCGGTCGCCTGCTGCTGGTCACCGAGACGATCTGGGCTGACGACACCCCGCGGCGCACGGTGATCGGGCTCGAGGGCGGCGTGGTCCTCGGGGACATCGGCGTGGTGGCCCGCATCGGGACCGGAGGGCAGGCACCGGGCAGTGGCACCGGGAAGACCTCGTATGGTGGCTCGCTCGTGTTGTCGCGCGCACGGATCGACTATGCCTTCCAGCGGCGCAGTGCGATCGGCCGCAGCGTCCATCTGGTGGGGGTACGGTGGACGCCATGAGTGCGGTTCCGGGTCGGCGTCGTGCGCCGCCGTCAGCCACGATGCCCCGAACGCCCAAGAAACGGAGAAGGTGGACGATGGGACTGCTCTTCGCTGCCGTCGCGCTGTTGGTGGGGTACAGCGTGGCCTATGTGGCCAGTGACGACGTGCGCTACATCTCGCGCGCCGGCATCGAGGAGACCCGCATCCTGATGGGTCGCGTGCCGATCACGCATCTGGCACAGGATCCAGACACGCCCGATTCGCTCCGCGCCATGGCCGGCCTCGTGGTGGCGGCGCGCGACCACGCGCGCCTCCTGGGCCTGGATGCGGGCGAGACCTACACCACGTACAGCGATGTGGGGCGCGACACCCTCCTGCTCGTCCTGACCGCATCGCCCAAGCGCTGCCTCTGCCCGGTCACCTGGTCGTTCCCGATCGTCGGGCGCATCCCGTACAAGGGCTTCTTCGATCAGGAGAAGGCGAAGCAAGCGGCCGCGCAGTTCCTCGCCCGCGACTACGACGTCCACCTCCGCCCCTCGGCGGCGTTCTCGACCCTGGGGTGGTTCAATGACCCGCTCCTGTCGACCGCGCTGACCCGCGACTCGGTGGAACTCGCCGCGCTGGTCTTCCACGAGATCGCCCACAATTCGTTGTGGATCAAGGACGCGGTGGATTTCAACGAGTCGTACGCACAGTGGATGGGCTATCGTGCCGCGCGTGACTTCTTCCTGAGTCGCGGGGACTCGGCCCTGGCGCTGCGCGCCGTTGATCGGTGGCATGACGAGCAGATCCTCGGCAACTATTACGACCTGCTGATGGGGAAGCTCGATTCGCTCTACGCGCTCGATCTGCCCATGACCGAGCTCCTCGCGGGGCGCCAGGCGATCGAGCAGTGGAGTCGCGATACCCTCGCTTCGCCGTTCGGCCAATCGCTCCGGACCGTCAGCGCGAGCCGCCTGGCCGATCGCGAGATCAACAATGCCGCCCTGCTCGGGGTACGGCTGTATCGCACCAATCTCGACCTCTTTGACGCCTTCGAGTACAATCAGGGCCGCGATCTCGGGATTGCGCTCTTCACGCTCAAGGAGCTCATGACGGATGTCGAGGGGCCTCAGGCCTTCGGCCGCCTCCGCAACTTCGTCTTCCCTGAATCATCCGTGACAATCCCCGACTAATTTTCCTGCTTCACCCAACTCCGGACCTGACCGATGGATCACGGCTTTCCCGCCCGCGAGGAGTCACGACTCCTCCACGAACTCTCCGAGTTTCTCTCGATTCCCAGCGTCAGCACGCTCCCGGAGCATGCCGGTGATTGCCGCCGCGCCGCGCAGTGGCTGGTGGACCAGCTCTTCACGCTCGGCTGCCCCACGGTGCAGCTCATCGAGGGCGACGGCCACCCGGTGGTCTGGGGCGAATCGCCCCATGTCGAGGGCGCGCCCACGCTGCTGATCTACGGGCACTACGACGTCCAACCACCCGATCCGCTCGATGAATGGCACACGCCGCCGTTCACGCCGTCCATTCGCGACGGCCAGCTCTACGCGCGCGGCGCGATCGACGACAAGGGGCAGGTCTTCTGCCTCCTCAAGGCGTACGAAGCGGTGCGCGACGCCGACGGCAAGCCGCCGATCAACGTCCGCTTCCTCTTCGAGGGCGAGGAGGAGTGTGGTGGTCAGGTGGTCTTCGACCTGCTGGAGGCCGAGCCGGAACGCACCCACGCTGATGCGGTGCTGGTCGCCGACATGTCGTACTTCGCCCCGGGATGGCCGGCGGTCTACACCGCGTTGCGCGGGATGTGTTACGCGGAGTTGCATGTGCGCACCCTCGCCCGCGACCTCCACTCCGGGAGCTACGGCGGGGTGGCGCCCAACGCGATCGAGACGCTGATCCGGATGCTGACCGACCTCAAGGGACGCTCGGGCAAGATCCGCATCCCGAAGCTCTACAAGAGCGTCATCCCGCCCACCAAGGCGGAGCGGAAGGGCTGGCGGGCGCTCCCGTTCGACGAGGCGGCCTACCTCGAACACGAAGTGACGGGGAAGGCCCTTACAGGTCTTGAACAGTTCAGCGTCTTCGAGCGGACATGGGCGCTCCCCACCTTCGAGATCCACGGGATCAAGGGGGGCTTCGTCGGCGAGGGGGCCAAGACGGTCATCCCGGCGGCCGCCATGGCGAAGATCTCGCTGCGCCTGGTGCCGGGGCTTTCGCTCGACTTCGTGCGCAAGCAGCTCGACAAGGCGGTCGCCGAAGTGGCGCCTGCCTATGCGGAGTGGGAAGTGCGCTTCGTGCATGGCAACGATCCGGTGCAGATCGAGGTCGAAGCGCCGCAGTTCGCGCTGCTCGATCGGGCCTTCGAGGAGGTGGTGGGGCGCCGGACCGTGGCGGTGCGCGCCGGCGGCTCGATCCCGATCGTGCCGAAGCTCGGGATGACGGGCGCACCGGTGCTGCTGACGGGGATCGGCCTGCCCGATGACGGGCTGCACTCCCCGAACGAGAAGCTCGACCTGCAGCAATTGTGGGATGGGATTCGGGTGTTCGGACGCTTCTTCGAGATGATGGCCGAGTAGGGCCATCGGGAACGGTCAGTCGGGCCGCTTCTTCGGCCGACCGTTCCCAGCGTACTGCGCTTCGATCCGCGAGTAGAGATCGTCGGCGCCGATCAATCCCTTCACCGACGCGATGATGCCACAGACCACGTCCTCGGCCCAGTACTCGTCAAGGTCGTGGTCCCCGCCAATCGCCGTGGCCTGCCGCGCGAGGTAGTCGACCGCGGTCTGCTGCCACTCCGTTTGGGCCCCTGCCACAATGGACCACGACCCGGTCGCTCGCAACTCCATTTCGGAGAGCGCCGCGAGATGCTGGGAGAGTTCCCGTGCGATGGGGCCGCTCCGCAAGCGCTCCGCTACCAGCGAGAGCACCGCGCGGCGCTCGGACTCCTGCGGCTCCGGGAGGGGGGCGAGGTAGTGACGCTGGTCGGCGACCATCTCCGCGAGTCGCACGCAGACCGCTCGGATCGGTGGGGTGAGGGCGATCGGGGCCTCGGCTGCCCACGATGCCGCCGCGCGAAGGATCGCGTCGGTCGTCTCATCGGCCGCAGTGGCGACCCGGTTCCGGTCCATAGGGGCAGGAGGCATCCCGGAAGGTTGGCCCAACCCGGGAGGAAGCGCAAGACCGCGGTACCGGTTCAATCCGTGACGTCGAGGGTGGTGGCCAGACGCGGCGTCGCTTCCAGTGCGAAGCTCACCGCCAACTGCCGGATCACCGCGTCGCGGGTCGGACCCCAAAGCGTGTGAGGCGCCTCTGCGGCAACTTCCTGCGCCACGGAGGTCATCGTCACGCCGTCGAGGCCGCAGGGCACGATCCTGGTGAACCACGCGAGGTCCGGGTGCACGTTCAGGGCAAATCCGTGCAACGTCACCCACTGCTTCACGTGAATTCCGATCGAGGCGATCTTCCCCCCCCCCACCCAGACCCCGGTCTTGCCGGCCTCGCGCCCGCCCCGGAGCCCGAGCTCCGCGAGCGCGTCAATCAGCGCCCCCTCGAGCGTCCGCAGGTACCAATGCAGGTCTTCGCGATGCAGCGACAGGTGGATGATCGGATAGCCCACCAGCTGGCCGGGGCCATGCCAGGTGACATCACCGCCGCGCTCGATCTCGACCACCTCGGCGCCGGACGCTCGCAGCAATTCCGGCGAGACCGGCAGTGACGTGGCCTGGGTGCCGCGTCCGAGGGTGTAGACCGGGTCGTGCTCAACCAGCAGCAGGAGGTCGTGGGGGAGTGCACCGTTGAGGCGCTGGAGGCGGAGGGCGCGCTGCAATGCCAGCGCATCGGCATAGGGGCGCCGCCCGAGGTCGACGACCTCGAGCAAAGGCGTCATGCGGCCGTGGGCTCCGCGAGACGGCGTGTCCGGCGGACCGCCATCAGGGTCAGTACCGCGCCAACCACGGCCGCACCCGGCAGGAACGATGCGCCCGCGAGTTCGCGCACCAGCGCCGTCACGACCGCTCCGATCACGAAGCCGCCGAGCACGGAAACCATCGTGAGCCCGAAGCGTCGGTACGTCGAGGCGATCGGTCGCATCAACCACCAGGCAAGAAATCCCGTGCACGCGAGGACGACCGGCAGGCCGTAGGTAATGACGTTCACCTGCGCGGCATCCGGTGCGAGCGCCTCGATGCGATCAATGCCGCTCGCCATGGCCAGACGCCAGGTCCACCAGGTGATGAGCGAGAGCAGGGTGACGGCGAGCGCGAAGCCCGACACAATTGCCGCGGCCGCCAGACCGACCTGGTCCTCGGTGGCCGCGGCGTCGCCGAGCGGGTTGGGGGAGACGGGAGCGTCAGTCATCGCGCGAGTGGATGTTGGATATTGGATGCTGGATATTGGAACGTGGTTACTGGTTGCGGTGCCGTCCTTGCACCCATCCACCACCAACATCCAACATCCAGCATCCAACATCCCCTAGATGTGCACCGCGCGCCCGAGCGAGTCGAGCGCCGCTTCGGCGATCGCTTCGGAGAGCGTCGGGTGGGCGTGAATGGCCAGGTCGACTTCCTCGACCGTGTACTCGTTGGTGCGCGCGAGGATGAGTTCGTGGATGATCTCTGATGCGTGTCCGCTGACGACATGCGCACCGAGAATCTCGCCGTACTTCTTGCCGCGGATGATCTTCACGAAGCCGTCGGTCTCGTTCGAGGCGCGGGCGCGACCATTGGCCGAGAACGGGAAGCGGCCGACCTGATACTCCAGCTTCTGCTCCTTCACCTGCTCCTCGGTGAGGCCGATGCTCGCGACCTCGGGATGGCAGTACGTCACGCTCGGCACGTTGCTGTAGTCGATCGCCTTCGGGTGGTGGCCGGCGATCACCTCGGCGACGTGAATCCCCTCGCGAGTGCCCTTGTGTGCCAGCATCGGCGGCCCGGCGACGTCACCCACCGAATAGACGCCCTTCACCGAGGTCATCAGCGTGGCCGGGTCGACCTGGATGAAGCCGCGGTCGGTGAGCTTCACGCCGACCTTCTCGAGGCCGATGTCTTCAGTGTTCACGGCGCGACCAGCCGCCATCAGCACCTTGTCCGCGGTGATCGTCTCGGTCTTGCCGCCGACTTCGATCGTCAGCGTCACTTCGGTGTCCTTCACGTCGGCCTTCACCACCTTGACGCCCGCGTGCACGGCGATGCCGCGCTTCTTGTAGCTCTTGGCGATCACGTCGGAGCACTCGGCATCCTCGATCGGGAGGATGCGCGGCAGCGCCTCGATCAGGGTGACCTCGCTGCCGAAGGCGTTGAAGATATCGGCGAACTCGCAGCCCACCGCGCCGGCACCGACGATGGCGAGCCGCTTCGGGGCGGCTTCCATGAAGAGCGCCTCATCGGAGGTGATGACCACCTTGCCGTCGATCCCCAGCCCGATCTGCGGGATCCCCTTGGTCCGCGAGCCGGTCGCGAGCACGATCGCCTTGGTCGCGGTGAGCACATCGTCGCCGACCTTGACCGTCGTGGCCGAGGTCAGGACACCGGTGCCCTTGATCACGGTCACCTTGTTCTTCTTCATCAGGAACTCGGCGCCCTTCGAGTTCTGATCGGCCACCTTGCGGGAGCGCTTCATCGCCACGCCATAGTCGCCCGCGACGTCACCGGTGGTGATCCCGTTTTCCTTGGCCTCCTTGCGGATGCTGTTCAGCAAGGCCGCGGAGTGCAGCAGGGCCTTGGTCGGAATGCAGCCGATGTTCACGCAGACGCCGCCGAGCTTGTCCTTCTCGACGACGGCGGCGGTGAGGCCGAGCTGCGAGGCGCGAATGGCCGCGGGATAGCCGGCGGGACCGCCGCCGATGATGATGACGTCAAACGATTGGTTGGCCATTTATTGGGATTCCCAGTCAGGGGTGGATCGTTGTTGAGTGTCGTAGGTCGTATGTCGTAGGTCGTAGGTCATGCGGTCGAACGCTGTCACGCGTAGCAGCGCTTTGTCTTTCAAGCCTACGACTTACGACCTACGACCTACGACCCTCCTACCAGACCAACGCCAGCGGATTCTCCAGCATCTCCACCAGCGTCTTCAGGAACTGCGCGCCGGTGGCGCCATCCACCACGCGGTGGTCGCAGGACAGCGTCATCCGCATCCGGCGACGGATCTCGAGTTCGTCATTCACCACGACCGGCTTCTGTTCGATGCGGCCCACGGCGAGGATGGCGACCTCGGGCGGGTTGATGATCGCGGTGAAGTCGTCGATGCCGAACATGCCGAGGTTGCTGACCGTGAAGGTTGCCCCGGTGTATTCCTCGGGGGCGAGCTTCTTCGCACGCGCGCGGCCGGCGAGTTCGCGGACTTCGGCCGCGATCTCGCGCAGCGACTTGCGATCCGCATTGCGGATGATCGGGGTGATGAGCCCCTCGTCGACGGCCACGGCCACACCGACATGCACGTCCTGCCACTGCCGGATCTTGTCGTCCATCCACCAGGCATTGACGAACGGGTGCCGCGTGAGGGCCTGCGCGGAGGCCCTGATGATGAAGTCGTTGAAGGAGAACTTTCCCTTCTCGTCGCGGGCCAGCAGCGCCTCGCGCGCTTCGTGCGCCCGCTCCATGTCCACCTCGACCGTGAGGTAGAAGGTCGGGATCGGTCCGATGGACTGGACGAGTCGCTTGGCGATCGTCTTGCGCATCTGCGAGAGCGGGAGGTCGGTGTAGACCGACGCGCCAACGGCACCACCACCGGCCTTTGTGGGGGGGGTGATGACCGCCCCTTCCACATCGCGCATGATCACGCGGCCATCAGGCCCCGAGCCCGCGATCGCCGCCAGATCGAGCCCGCGCTCCGCGCCGATCTTGC
>JAABRY010000110.1 GCA_011390645.1 Gemmatimonadota bacterium | reverse complement strand
CGCGGGAGCTCGCGGATGTGATGGCGATCCTCGAAGGGAAGGCTTAGTCTTCCGCCCATGAACATTCTTGTCGCGAATGACGACGGCATTCTCGCCCCCGGCATCCAGATCCTCGCCGAGGCGTGTCGTACCGCCGGCAACGTCACGGTGGTCGCCCCCGACCGCGAGCAGAGCGCGCAGAGCCACGCCCTGACGATGACGCGCCCGCTGCGTCCCGTGCGCCGGCCCGACGGGACGTGGCAGGTGGACGGCACCCCGACCGATTGCGTCCTGCTCGCGCTCGAGGCGCCCTTGATGCCCGAGGCCCCGTCGTACGTCTTCAGCGGCATCAATCACGGCGCCAACCTCGGCGAGGATGTCCTCTATTCCGGGACCGTCTCGGCGGCGATGGAGGCGGTCGTGCTCGGGATCCCCGGCATCGCCTTCTCCTTCGCCGGCCGGCGGGATGACCTCATGGCCGGCTACGGCGATCTGGTCGCCCGGCTGGTCCGCAAGATCATCGCACTCAAGCAGATGCCACCGAACACCCTCCTCAACATCAATCTCCCCGGCATCCCGGTCGATGAGGTGCAGGGGATTCGCGTCGTGCCGCTGGGCTCGCGGTTCTACTCCAATTCCGTGATGAAGCAGCAGGATCCATGGGGCCGGGATGTCTTCTGGATTGGGGGGGGGACGATCACCTGGAGCGGGGAGACCGATACCGACCATGCCGTGGTGCGTGAAGGCTACGTGTCCGTCACGCCGCTGCAGCTCGACATCACCAATCACGCGCTGCTCGACACGGTGCGTGACTGGGCGCTTGACCTCGAAGCCTGATGTCCGACGGCTACGCCGGCTACCGCTCGCAGTTGGTGGAGGCCCTGCAGCTCAAGGGCATCCATGACATGGCGGTTCTTCGCGCCGTCGCCACGGTACCACGCCATCGCTTCGTCCCGGGCACGCTTGAACATCGCTCCTACGAAGATGTCGCCCTCCCGATCGGTGCCGGCCAGACCATCTCCCAACCGTATGTACAAGCGCGCTCCTGCGAGTTGTTGAAGCTCACCGGCCGTGAACGTGTGCTCGAGATCGGCACGGGATCCGGGTATCAGACCGCGCTCCTGGCGATGCTGGCGGAGTCGGTCTTCTCGATCGAGCGGGTTCCGGAACTCGCTCGGCGAGCGCACGAGATGCTCCGCGAGCTCAATTTCGCGAACGTGACGGTGATGCATGCCGATGGTACCCTCGGGTGGAAGCCGAACGCGCCGTACGATGGGATCGTGGTCGCGGCGGCGTCGCCGGAGATTCCCGGTCCGTTGGTGGCCCAGTTGAAGCCAGGTGGCCGCCTCGTGATTCCGGTGGGCACCCGCGAGGAACAGGTGCTGACCCTCGTCGTCAAGGACGCCGATGGCCCAGGCTTTGAGGCTACGCCGATTACCGATGTGCGATTCGTTCCTCTACTCGGCGAGTTCGGTTTCGCCCTCCCTGAAAGCTGACATGGAATTCCTTCGCCAGTTCGCCGACTACTTCATCCACCTCGACGTCCACCTCGGCGAGTTGATCCGGACATACGGAACCTGGACCTACGGGATTCTCTTCCTGATCATCTTCGTAGAAACCGGCCTGGTGATCATGCCGTTGCTTCCGGGGGATTCGCTGCTGTTTGCGGCGGGCACGTTTGCCGCGCTGGGCGCGCTCGATCCATGGCTGCTCTGCGGTCTGCTGATCACGGCGGCGATTCTCGGCGATACGGTGAACTACTGGATCGGCAAGGCCATTGGGCCCCGCGCGTTTTCGGGCAACGTGAGGTTCCTCAAGCGGGAATATCTGGAGAAGACGCAGCGGTTCTACGAGAAGCACGGCGGGAAGACGATCATCCTGGCGCGCTTCGTTCCCATCGTCCGCACGTTCGCGCCGTTTGTGGCCGGCGTGGGGACGATGCACTACCCGCGCTTTCTGGCCTACAATGTCGTCGGGGCGGTGGTGTGGGTGACGATGTTCGTCTGGCTCGGCTATCTCTTCGGGAACATTCCCGCAGTGAAGGAACGTTTCTCGCTCGTGATCCTCGGGATCATTCTCGTGAGCGTCCTGCCAATCGCCGTGGAGATGTTCAAGGGCTGGCGGGAAGGGAAGCGGACGGGGTGAGGCAGGCGCCGGGCCTCTTTGGCTCGCGGCTCCCCCCGCCTACTTTCCGTGGGTCTCGCCCCCGTAGCTCAGCCGGATAGAGCGAGCGTTTCCTAAACGCTAGGCCGCGTGTTCGAATCACGCCGGGGGCACTCGGTCGCGCCGCGACTGGCGCAACCTGCCGAACTCCCCACCGGAGGGTCCTATGATCCGCTTCGCTGTCCCAGTGATCCTCGCCGCGGGAGCGCTGGCCGCCCCAGGCACCGCGCAGGCCCAGCTCCTGGGAACCCGGGGCTCGGCCGGCTTCATCGCTGCCACCCCCGGTGGGGGCTTCACGCAAGGGAACGGCTTCGGCCTCTACGCCAAGCTCGAGGCGTCGGCCGTGCTGCTCGGTGTCGCCGCCGAGGTGAACACCATCCGGTTCGGATCCAAGGAGTTTCCTGACGGCGGGTCCACCGAAGGGCAAACGATCTTCAACGCGTTTGTCGGGCCTCGCATCTCATTTCTGCTCGGCAAGGCTGGCGTCGACCTCGGGGTCTCCTCGCAATCCGATGGGTTCGCATGGCGGCCGGTCTTCACTTTTGCGTTCGGCCCACTCGAGGTCGGCGCCACGATGACCTTCGTCGAGGACGGCCGGTGGTTCGGCCTCAGGGGGGGCGTCCGCTTCTAGCTGCTGCAACGCGCCTCGCTGACTTTCTCGCCTTCCAACCCGGACAAGCCCCGCGTGCAACTTCACACCAAGATCCTCCTCGGTCTCGTCATCGGTGCCATCGCCGGTGTGACTTCCCGACTCCTCTTTGGTGAAGCCCCGGAACTCCTCTGGGTCGTGGACAACGTCGCCAATCCGGTCGGTCAGGTCTTCCTCCGGATGCTCTTCATGATCGTGGTGCCGCTGATCTTCGGTAGCGTCACGATGGGGGTGGCCTCACTCGGCGACCTCAAGAAAATCGGCCGCATCGGCGGCAAGGCGATGGGCTTCTTCCTGATGACGACCGCGGCCGCGGCCACCATCGGCCTCACGCTCGTGAACGTCATCGGGCCCGGGGAATCCCTCGATCCGGCCCTGCGGGCGCAACTGCTCGAGCAGTACTCGGGTGAGGCCACCGAACGTGTTGGGGGGGGGGCGGTCTTCGGGATCCAGACCTTCATCAACATCGTGCCACGCAACGCGGTGGATTCTGCCGCCCGGGGCGACATGCTCGGGTTGATCTTCTTCTCGATTGTCTTCGGCATCGCGCTGACCCAGATGGCCCCGGAGCGCGCGAAGCCGATCATGGATGTGCTGGACTCCTTGGTCGAGGTGGTCACCAAGATCATCGGGTACGCGATGAAGATCGCACCGTACGGCGTGGCGGGGCTGATCTTCTCCGTCACGGCGCGCTTCGGCGCCGACGTCCTCCAATCGCTCGCCATGTATGCCGGCGTCGTGATGCTGGGCCTGATCATCCAACTGACGGGTGTGATCGGGGTCCTCGCCAAGTTCGTGGTCGGGATTCCGTACGGCGTCTTCTTCTCGCGCTGCCGGGCGCTCATGGTCACGGCGTTTTCGACCTCCAGTTCGAATGCGTCGCTGCCCGCCAACATTCGTACCGCGCAGGAACAGTTCGGCGTACCGAAGGAGGTGGCGTCCTTCGTGTTGCCGCTCGGCGCGACGATGAACATGAATGGCACCGCCCTCTTCGAGGGGATGACGGTGCTCTTTCTCGCGCAAGTGTTTGGCGTGGACCTCTCGCTGACCAGCCAGATCATCGTGGTGGTGATGTCGGTGGTCACGGCGGTTGGGGCGGCCGGCGTGCCTGGCGGCTCGATTCCGCTGTTGGTGCTGATCCTCGAGACGGTGGGCGTGCCAGGGGAAGGCATTGCCCTGATCCTCGGGGTGGACCGAATCCTCGACATGTCGCGCACCGTGCCGAACGTCATGGGCGACCAGCTCACGTCACTCGTGGTCGCGAAGTCAGAAGGTCTGTTGCCCCCGCAGCCTTTCGAGCGGGATCCAGCGGTCATCCGCTGAACGGCGAAGGCCCCTCCCAACGGTTGGGAGGGGCCGGATGCGACAAGGGCCGCCCCGGTTTCCCGGAGCGGCCCTTGTGTTTATCTGCCTGGACGGTCAGCCGAGGCGGACAACGTTTTCAGCGGCCGGGCCCTTTTGGCCCTGCACGATGTCGAACTCGACCTTCTCACCCTCGGTGAGGGACTTGAAGCCCGAACCCTGGATCGCGCTGTGGTGCACGAAGCAGTCCTTCTGGCCATCGGCCGGGGTGATGAACCCGAAACCCTTGGCGTCATTGAACCACTTCACAGTGCCGGTGGTGCGCATACCGTACTCCCCATCAGTGTATTGACCGTCGAAGTCCGGTATTTCCGTCCTCACCGACCGTCGATGTTCCGCGGTGCAATCCCTCCGCGTCGGGTGCGAGTCACCGGCACAAAAAGGGACCGAGACGCGAACGTCCAGGTCCTTGATCGGGCTGGCACCGGGTTGCCCCGGCTGACTCGCAACTGGTAATATGCCGCCTGAAGGGCTTTGGCGCAAGGGTCCGACGGGGATTGGCTCACGGGGGACCGCCCCCTAGTATTCAAGGTCCTCGGGGGGTAACCCCCAGCCCCGCTCCAGGAGCTGATGTGGCATTGACGATTCCGGCGTTCCCCGTCCGCGACGGGAACGCCTTCCTGCACGAACTCCGCCTCCGGGTCGAGGAGCACTTCCGATCCCGGGGTGCCACCAGCAAGGGGACCTCGGCGATGATCCGGAAGACGGTCATCCTCCTGGGCATCACCTTCGGGACCTGGGCGGTTATCCTCTTCGGTGGGCTGCCTGTCCCGGTCATGTGGGGGCTGACGGTGGTCCTCGGCCTCGGGATGGCGGGGATCGGCTTCGCCGTCGGCCACGACGCGCTGCACGGTGCCTACTCGGACAACAAGACGGTGAACCGGTGGGTCGGCTATTCGATGGATCTCATCGGTGGCAGCTCGTACCTCTGGAAGATCACCCACAACGTCATCCACCACACCTACACCAATATCCACGGCGCCGACGAGGATCTCGCGGTCTCCCCATTGCTTCGCCTCTCCCCCCATGCCGAGCGGCGCTGGTTCCACCGCTTCCAGCACTGGTATGCCTTCGGCCTGTATGCGATGACCACCCTTTTCTGGGTTTTCGTCAAGGACTACAAATACCTGATGCAGAAGGACCTCGGTCCCTACGAGGACCGGAAGCACTCGGTCAAGGATCTGGCTGGTGTCGCGCTCGGCAAGTTCGTGTACTACGGCTGGTCAATCGTGTTGCCGTTCATGGTGCTGGACCTTCCGTGGTGGCAGATCGTCATCGGCATGGTGACCGCACACGCGGTGGCGGGAGTGACCTTGGGGATCGTCTTCCAGCTCGCGCACGTGGTCGAGGAGACGCAGCACCCGCTGCCCGATGATGCCGGCGACATGCCGCAGAGCTGGGTGGTGCACGAGCTGGCGACCACAGCCAACTTTGCGCCCCGCAATCGCCTGCTCGGCTGGTACGTCGGTGGCCTGAACTTCCAGGTGGAGCATCACCTCTTCCCCAAGGTGTGCAGCGTCCACTACCCCGAGGTAAGCGAGATCGTGCGGGAACTCGCCGCCAAGCACGGCTTGCCGTACCACTCGCACGAGACCTTCGGCTCGGCGGTCCGTTCGCACCTGCGAACGCTGAAGATGTTCGGTGCCACCGACGTGGTGCCGATGCCCGAAGGATGGCCTGCCGCGGCCTGAGGGATGTGTCAGCAAGGCCTACCGGCGTGCCCGGCCATTGCGGGATCGAGTGTCGCCAGCGTGCGCTCCCTCGTTCATCCCTCCGGGGGGTGGAGCTCTCGCCCTCAACCACCAGTCTGCTGGCGGCGTACCACCTGCATCCCCCACGCTCGTACACCAACCCTCGGAGTTCTCCGATGCGCCTCCTGTCGTCAGCCCGCTGGGCCCTCGTGGCCACCATCCTTCTGCCTGTTGCTCTCCCCGCTCAGGAGCGGGTGGATGTCGCCACCATCGAACGCATCAAGCATGAGGCGATGGAGCGCTCGCAGGTCATGAACATCATGAGCTGGCTGACCGATGTGCATGGTCCGCGGCTCACCAATTCTCCGATTGCCAAGGCGGCCGGTGACTGGACCGTTGGTGCGCTCAAGCAGTGGGGCGTCGAGAACGTCCGCTACGAGGCGTGGGGTCCGTTCGGTCGCGGGTGGGTGACCAAGCGCTTCAGCGCCAACATGATCACGCCGCACCCGTTCCAGGTCATCGCGTACCCGGCCGCGTGGTCGAATGGCACCAACGGCACTCAGACGGGCGAAGTGGCTCGGGTGGCGCTCACCACGCCCGAGGCGATCGAAGCCGCTCGCGGGACGCTGAAAGGGAAGTGGGTCATCATGGACCCGGTTCCAAACATTCAAGCCTATTGGCAGCCACTCGCGACCCGCTTCACCGACGAGGCACTCGCCGGGATGGCCGCGGTGGAACCGCCCACACTGCAACAGCAGGCGCAGCGGGCCCCGGGCGGCCGGATGGGTGGGGCGGCCATGGGGCCGAACATGAACCAGCTCCGCCAGCAGTTCTTCGTCGAGGAGGGCGTCCTCGGCATCCTGACCGCGAGCACCCGTGATGGCGGAACGCTGCGGTCCGCGGCCACGCAGTCCCGTGCGGCCGATGCCCCCCCCGCAGTGCCGAACATCATCGTGTCGGGCGAACACTATGGCCGGATCTCGCGCCTGCTCGAGAAGAACATTCCAGTGACACTGGAGATCAACGCCGAAGTCGAGTTCTCGGATGATCTTCAGGGGTGGAACATCATCGGCGAGATTCCGGGCACCGACCCCGCGCTCAAGGATGAGGTGGTGCTGATTGGTGCGCACTTCGATTCATGGCACATGGGGACCGGTGCCACCGACAACGGCGCAGGCTCCGCGACAATGCTGGAGGCGATGCGCATCCTCAAGGCGCTGGACCTCAAGCCCCGCCGCACCATCATGATCGGCCTGTGGACCGGCGAAGAGCAGGGACTGATCGGCTCGCGCGAGTTCGTGACGCAGCACATCGCGACACGCGACGCCAATGGCATCACCCCGAAGCCGATGCACGAGAAGTTCTCGGCGTATTTCAACGTCGACAATGGCGGCGGCAAGATCCGCGGCGTCTTCCAGCAGTCGAATCCTGCGGTGCGGCCGATCTTCGATGCGTGGATGGAGCCGTTCAAGGAGGGTGGCATGAAGACCCTCACGATCACCAACACGGGCGGCACCGACCACCAGTCGTTTGACGCGGTGGGCCTTCCGGGCTTCCAGTTCATCCAGGATCCGATCGAGTATGGCACGCGAACGCACCACACCAACATGGACGTCTACGAGCGCATCCAGCCGGACGACATGAAGTGGAACTCGGCGGTGCTTGCCGCGTTCGCGTGGCAGGCCGCGCAGCGTGACGAGAAGCTCCCTCGCAAGCCGATGGCGACAGCTGCAGGCGCGCGGGAGTAGCACGCGCTGACGTTGGTTCCCGCCAAGGCGACTCGCGCCCCGCACCGATGGTCGGTGCGGGGCGCGTGGGCGTCCCAGGGGATGCGTGGTGCGCTCGGCTTCAGTGTGTTCGGGTCTGTCGCCATGCTTGTCGGGCTGGTCTGGCCGTCGGCTGCCGGCGGAGGTGCATTCAACACGGTGCTTGGTTCGCTTCTGCCGTTGGGACTGTTGCTGACGTGCCTTGGTGTGACAATCGCTGGTGCCGTGCGTGGGGTCGGACGGTGGACGGTCGGGCTGGTTGCTGCGGTCGGCGTTGCTGTAGCCACAGTCGTCGCAGGTGGCGTGTCCGGGCTGATGGCGGCTGTCGGCGGCCCGTTCGTGGTGCCGATTGTGATCACCGTGCCGGCGATCCTCTCGAGCCTGACAATCC
>JAABRY010000109.1 GCA_011390645.1 Gemmatimonadota bacterium | reverse complement strand
AATCGGTCGCGACAAAATCAAGCTCTACCCCGCCACTGCGGCCCGCGTGGAAATAACGCGCGATCACGAGGGGGTGTTCGCAGTCCGCCACCCTGACGGCCGCGTCCTCGCGCGAGGTGCTGATGCAGTGCACCTCTTGCATGGGCTCGCGGGACCGCTCGCCGACCACGGACTGCTGTGGGGGGGGGACGCCTCCTCCGACGCGCCGCCGCTCTCCCCTGCAGCGTTGGGCGACCTGCTCGAGCAACTGATCCCCACTCGAACCACGCTACCGCTCCGCGCCGCCGCGTTGCCTCTGGAGGTGTGGGAGACGCTTGTGGGGCTGGAGCCGGAGAAGTTTCCGCAGGTTTCCGCGCGCCTGCTTCAAGGTCCCTGAAGATTCTCCAGCGCCGCCCGGGCCCGCCTGACCATCGGCTGCAACGGGGCGTCGGCCCTCGCCCACAAGGACGCCACGAACTGGTAGGCGGCCCGCGCCAACGCGCGGTCACCCAACGCCATTGCAAGATCTCCCGTTGCCAGTGCCCCGCGCCCCCAGAGTAGCGCGGTGTAGATCGGCTCCTCGTTCTCCAGCACGACGGTGGTCGCGGTGCGCGGCAATCGCGCGATGAAGCCGCGGAACCGCTCCAGCGCCACCGCGGAATCACCGAGCGTCAGGTGTGCCTCGCCACTCAACTGGAACAGCACCCCGTTGATGTCTGGGCGGGCATCGAGCGTCACGATCTCATCGAGTGCGGCAAGGTGACGCCGTGCCGCCTCCGCGTTGTTGGCCACCCGGGCCCGCGCGAGTTGGTTGATCGGGGTGGGGTTGCCGTTGGCCCGTGCGAACGGCCATCGGGTGCCGACGGCGATGGCCTCGCCCGCGCCGCCGAGGATCCCCTCAAGCAGCGGTGCATTGTTGCGGGGGGCCTCGCGGAGGACGAACTCTCGGTGGCCGGCGGCGAGCCGCTCCAGGGAGTCCCCCGGCAGTCCGGCCGCCACCCGCATCGCTTCGATGGCATAGGCGCGGGAGGGCGATGGTAGCTGCGGCAACGCCATGATGGCCTCGAACTGTCCGAGGAGCGCGCGTCGCGTCGCGATGATGGTGCGCAGATCAGCCGTGGCGGGTGTGTCGTCCGTGAACTGCATCGCGTCATCGAGGCGTTGGGAAGCCGCGGTCGCATCACCACCCTGGATCGCGGCGTCCACCACGGCCTCCAGGCGACGCACTGATGCCGGTGTCGCATCGGTCGCGCCGGGAAGCCGCGCCGCTTCCTGCGCTGCACGGGAGACCGTGCCATTGCGAAGGAGGGCCTCGACAAACAGCAGACGTGCTGCGTGATCTTCCGGGGCCGCCGCGAACCAGACCGAGGCTGCGTCCAGTTCTCGTGCCGCGAGTGCGACGCTCATCTCCCGCATCTCCGCAGGTGTTGGTGGCTGTGGTTCGACTTCGCCACGCGACACGTCGAACGCGAGCGTGCGAAGCGAATCTCCCACCAGGCGCACCACCCCGGCCCAGCGCTCCGGGCACACGGCAGCCAACTCATCGACGCTGCAACCACGTCGCGCAAAGGTGGAGAGCATCTCGGGGATGTGGGGGTAGGCGACCGTCAGGGTGGGAATGAGGGCGGTTGCTCGCTCGAAGGACCGCAGGGCCTGGTGCCAACTCGTGCGGAAGCGCGCAATCCCGCTCTCGCGGATCACGGCGCGGTCGTGAAAGTGACATTCCCCCCGCAGGTACCACGCTTCCGCATCGGTCGAATCGCGTGCGATCACCGCATCCGCCCCACTGCAGGCGTCCGGGTAGCGTGACTCTGCCAACGCGAGCGATGCCATGATCAGGGAACGCTCGCGCGCAGGGAGCCCTTGCCCGAGTCGGGCAGCCGACATGGCTGCGACGCGGGCGAGTCTGGGGTCGGCGTCATGCTGTCGGAGCCTGGTGGTGGCGAGTCCCGCGTGTGCCAGCGCGAA
>JAABRY010000108.1 GCA_011390645.1 Gemmatimonadota bacterium | reverse complement strand
GCGTCGAATCGGCGCTGATCTGGAGACCAAAGGCGCCATGGGAGTAATCGTGGGACGGGTCATCGCGGCTGCCCGGGCTCATGTAGAGCTGCCAGAACTTCTCCTCGAGCGTCATTCGCCCGACGAGGTCGCGAACGCGTAAGTCGATCGGGAGTTGCGCATTGCGGTACGGTGCGTTGCCGGGCACGGCCTGTGCCGTCAGGGGACTCACGACACAGGCGATCGCGGCGAGCGTGATCAGGGTGGCGGCGGAGCGACTCACGAATCAGCGCTCGATCATGGAGGTCGGGGTCGACCGCGACACGAAGAACAGGCCGTCGAAGCGATCAGCGAGGCTGAGGGACTGGTCGAAGACGCGCACGCCGTTCTGCATCGGGACCTGACCACCGGCCGTCGCTCGGACAGTGAACGGCCCCCGAAGGGCGCCGGCGGCGCCCGCAGCGCTGAGAGCGCCCTGGATGTCCAGAAAGAGATCGGGCGCGCCGGCCTTCGCGAGTGATGCCGTGAACGAGGTGGGCTCAGGTGCCCCGACCTCATGTATCCAGGTATTGGCGCCGGGCGCTCGATACGCACCGGAGCCGAAGTCGAAGCCGATCGCGTAGTACCCGTCCCCATACCATCGCGCGAGCTGGCGACCGAGCACATCGTAGCCGCCGTTCCCTTCGCGTTTCCAGACGTGCTCGTTGTGGGCCCACACGATGACGCGATCCTCGGGATCGGCATTCGCCACGATCCCAGCCACGTTGACGGCCATGACGTAGTCGCGCAGTTGCGCCCGCGCCATGGGGTTCTCCAGCAGCGCCAGTGACGTGAACTGTCCGATGGCCGCCACGTGCCGCCGTGCTTCTGCAAAAGCGTGAGGGCTCGTCCCCGCCACGAACTCCTCCCGGCGGGTGTCCAGTGCCGAGCGCAGCCCCAGGAACAGCTGCTGGTACGCCGCGTAGGTGGAATCAGCAATCGCACCGTAGAGATGGGCAAAGTCCCTGGCCGATGCGGTGTCGCTGGCCACGCGCTGCTCGCCGAACGCCCCACGCCACTGGGCAGCGAGCGCGGGATCGTGGCTGCGCACAAACTCGAGTGCGTGACGCACAGAGCGGTCGGCATACTGCGCTTCCATGCCATACACACGGACCGGTTGTGCCACTTGCGCATTGTGGGCACGCAACCAACGGAGCAAGTCGGCGAATTCGCTGGTCTGGAACATCCACAACGGCACGTTGCGCAGGATCGCCTCGAGATCATCGCGCCGACCCGCCACGAAGTCATCGAAGTCCGCCCCTTCGCCCACCGAGGCTTCGAGCACGAGATGGCGCACGCGTCCTGACTCGACGAGCTGTCGGATCAGCCGGTGCTTGAGCCGGAACACCTCGGCCGTGCCATGGGTCGGTTCGCCAAGTCCGATCACGCGGGCATTGCGGATCGCGGTGACCACGGGGGCAAGCCCTGATGCGGTGGTGTCAGCCGCCGCAAGGGGATGGGCGAATGGCGCCAGCGCCATGTCGATCTGCTGTGCGTGCACTGCGGGGGCAGAAGCGAGCAGCAGTGCGAAGGCCGCGGCTGGTTTCATGACGAGTCCTCTCGCCGGGCGGCGGGCAGGTGGCCGTGTGGAGGCAAATGCGGTGTGGATTGGACAAGATAGTGACAGCCCCATCCCAACAGCGGCACGTGACGGGGGGGCAGTCCTGAATCTCGGCTCGCCGCTTCACTCCACCTGCGTCGCGACCCACCACGTCGTGCCGCCTGCGTCGGTAAAGCCGCCGCGCTTGTCGACGTCACCCGCCTGCACCGGTTCCTTCACCAGGGTGGCCCCGGCAGCGATGGCGCGCGCAAAGGTCGCGTCCACGTCCTCGACATAGACATGCACATGACTCGGCGTGGCCGACCAACCCTCCGCACCATCGGTCAGCATCACCACGGTATCGCCAACGCGTACCTCACCGTGCGCCAGCGTGCCATCCTCCCGAGACATCATCCGCAACCGTTCGGCCCCGAACACTGCCACGAGAAAGTCGATGGTGCGCTCGGCTCCGTGAACGGTGAGGTAGGGAGCCACCGAGGTGTAGCCATCGGGCTTCCATGCCATGGGCGCTCCTCCGTGTTGTCAGGTGATGAGAGAAGATGGTTCGTCAAGCGAGCGGAAGCAACGCGTGAATCTTCAGTACGGTGGCCCAGTTGCGGGTGGTCACACCCTTCCCTGCCTTGCCGAGCATTGCCTCGCCGACCTTGCTCTGCAGGATGCCGTCGGGACAATAGAGGTAGGCCGCGTGCTTGGTCACGATCAGGCGCTCAGGCGGCCTTGCGAGCGCCACCAGTGGCTCGAGCGCTCGCACTGCAGCCTCAGTGGGCCCGAAGGCCACGAGAAATCGTGAGTGGTGATCGTCGGGTGGCGGCATTGGATTGTCGCTGATGATTGTCGCGACCTCTGCGGCCGATTTGACCATCACCGGCGTGGTGACCCCGAAACGTGTCTCGAGGTGTTCGGCGATCGCCGTGGCGAGCTTGGGCACCGAGCGGGCTCCACTCGTGAAGACCGCGTTGCCGCTGTTGAGAAGTGTCTTGACGTGGGTGTGGTCGAGTTCTTCGAGCAGCTGCTTGAATTCGGCCATGGGCACGCGGTTGCCCTTGCCGACATTGACACCACGGAGGAGGACGACGTAGCGGGGCATGAAGAGAGGGGTGAGGGGTTGGAGGTGAAAGGTGAAAGGTGAAAGGGTAAGGGGTGAGGGGGTCTTGATGCAGGTAATTGGAACGTTGCAGGTTACTTGACTGTACGCTCACGAGTTCGCTTCCGTGCCGGCACCTTCACCCTGAGTTCACCATGATTCTTCGGCAGCCCGCGCTCCTCGCCCTCGCATGCAGTGCGCTCGTGATCGCCCTGCCGGGCTCTGCGGTCGCACAGCAGCACGACGTGCAGTCCTGGTCACTGCTGACCGCCACGATCGCGCTCCCCGGTGATGCACGGTGGTTCCTCTACCTGGAGGCGCAGGCCCGCCTCGGGGACGATGTCTCGCGCATGGAGCGACTGCTGTTGCGGCCGGCATTGGGCCGCCAATTGAGTGACGACGTCGCCGTCTCCCTCGGCTACGCGTGGACACCAACCTTCATGAACACCAGTTACGAATCTGACTTCCGGGGGGAGCACCGGATCTGGCAGCAAGCCGTCATCCGGCATGGCGGTGGCGGGTTGTCCTGGCAACACCGGATCCGGCAGGAGCAGCGGATGATCGACGAGACATCCGGCACCGCCCATCGCACCCGGCACCTCGTCCGCGCGAGTTATTCGCCCGGCACAGGTCAGCAGCTCGGCCTGACAGGGTACCATGAACTCTTCATCTCCTGGAACAGCGTGGATGGCGGGCCGCGGGCTGGCTTCGACAGGAGCCGGGTCTTCGTGGGGCCGTACCTCACGCGCGATCATGTGCGCTACGAGGCCGGGTATGTCGGCGAATACGGGCGCCGCTTCGGGCCCAGCGACCGGATCGTCCACGCCCTGCTGGTCAGCGCCAACCTCTCGTTCTGACCGGATGAGGGAACCGGGGACGAAGTCTCGCTTTCCAAGGGAAGGCCAGACTCTACCCCATTCCCGGAGCAACTCCCATGTACCGTCCGATGCCACCCTCCTCCCTGCGCCCTCTAGTCGTGGGGGCGTTCCTGCTGATCGGCTGCACCAGCAACCCCGTCACCCCCGAGCCCGAGGCCGCGGCGATCTCCCGGTGGGCCGGGACGTACAGCGGGCAATCCCGCTTTGGGGCGGCCAACGGCACTTGGGGCAACGGCGGCACGTATCCGTTGGTGGTTACCCCGGGTGGTGAGGTCCTTGTCAGCAGCGTGGTCCTGAACGAGCCGAGCTACGTGGACAGCACCGCCACGCTGAGCTGGCAACGTGCCGATGGCAACGCGACCAATGGCGAAGTCACGTTTCGCGAATCCCTCACGTCGGACTTCTTCTTCCGTGACATCCCCGACTCGACGGTGGGGCAGAACATGACGGGGTACATTCAGCGGGCTGGCGAGGGTCGGCTGGACTATCGCGGCGTGCTGCGATGATGGGGTGAGGGGTGAGGGGGAGATGGATGTTGGATGTTGGATGTTGGATGTGGGACGATGGAAGGCACCGTTCGGGGAGGAGGATCGGGCCTCCCCGGCCTGCGTCCCCTGCCCTTAGCTTCAGGGGTCGTGCTCCGCCCCCTCCGCCCCGGTTCGAGAGAAGGGTCTGCCATGCGTCGCCTCCGCCTGCTCTGCTGCCTGAGCCTGTTCCCCGTCCTGCTCGCTGGTCAGGAGCCATCCGCCGCGCTGCCCCGGCCGGGCCAGTTCGATCTCGGCAAGATGTGGACGTTCGAATATCCCCCCGCCAAGTACTTCTCGAGCACCTACGGCTTCGGGGCCGACTCGACCTGGTTCCGGAAGGCGCGGATGGCAGCCCTCCGCATCCCTGGGTGTTCGGCTGCGTTCGTCTCGGCCACCGGGTTGATCGTCACCAACCATCACTGCGTGCGCGGTGCCGTGAACGCGATCAGTCGCCCCGGCGAGTCGTTGCTCGATTCAGGCTTCGTGGCCCCGACGCTGGCCGATGAACGACCGATCCCGAACATGATCGCCGACCAGATGCTGGCGGCGGTTGACATCACGGATGAGGTGGAACGGACCGGCGGTACCGCCCCTGTGCTCGCTCGCCTCAAGGCAGAGTATGCCTCCGCTGGCGATTCGATCTGGGTGCAGGCGATGCCGCTCTACAATGGGGCGCGGACATCGGCCTACGTGTTCCGCCGATACACCGACATCCGGCTCGTCGTCGCGGCCGAGCTGGGCGTGGCGAATCTCGGAGGCGATTGGGACAACTTCACCTATCCGCGCTACGCGCTCGACTTTGCGATGATGCGGGCCTACGATGCCGCCGGCACGCCGGTGGCCTCCCCGGACTTCTTTGCATGGGGTGGCACCACTGGGGTGCAGGAGGGCGATGCCGTCTTCCTGATCGGCAATCCGGGCGCAACGCGGCGGCTCACCACCGTGAGTCAGCTCGTCTTCCAGCGTGACATCGCGTTGCCGAGCCAATTGCAGTTCCATGAATCACGGCTGGAAGCGCTGACCGCCTACCGCAACGCCAGCACGGACCCTGCCGAGCGCAGCGCGATGCTGGTGCAGATCCTCTCGCTGT
This sequence comes from Gemmatimonadota bacterium, assembly GCA_011390645.1. Lineage (GTDB taxonomy): Bacteria > Gemmatimonadota > Gemmatimonadetes > Gemmatimonadales > GWC2-71-9 > Palsa-1233. The sequence continues at coordinate 5,292 of JAABRY010000108.1, read as the reverse complement.
CGAATCGCTGGAAGCCGATTCCGCGTCGGATCGAGGGGTTGCACGACGACGCCGTGATGGGGCGGCGCGTCGCCATCGAGCGCATGCTGACGGATTCGATCGCGGCACGCCCAGCACTCCTGTCGCGATATCGCACGCTCTTCACCGACATGGCAGAGGTGCAGCGTCAGCGGACGCTGGAGGCCGTGCCGTTCAACGCGTTCTCGCAGCTTCACACCACGACGGCGGGGAGCACCACGCTGCAGGCCGCCTACTGGGCCTGGCGGATTCAACACGGCCCTCCCGACTCCGTGGCGCGCTTTCGCCAGCGACTGGCGGCCGTGCGGCGCCTCCCGACCGCGCTCGAACACGCACTGCTCGCGCTCGCGGTCGACGACATCGCACGTGCCTACGGGCCGGTACATCCCTTCACGGTGGCCGCGCGTCGGGTGCTGCCGCAAGGGGGGGGGACGACGGTGGAGATTGCCGACACGACTGCGCGTCGGCGGGCGGCGGCGGGAGAGCTGTCGGACCATCCGGCGATGCAGTTGATGGACGTCATCATGCCGACGCTGTTGCCGTACGAGGCCACGCAGTCCCGTCTCGACCGGGAGGAGGCCGCGATCGCCGCGCAGATCGGGCGGGCGCGCTTCGAGGTGTACGGGCCGAGCATTCCGCCTGACGGATCGTCGTCGCCACGGATCGCGGATGGGGTGGTCCAGTCGTACACCTACAACGGCACCCTTGCCCCGCCCTACACCACCTTCTTCGGCGTCTATGATCGGAACCGCAGCCATGGGGATCAGAGTGACTGGGCGTTACCCCATCGCTGGCAGACGCCACCGGTCGGTCTGGACCTGGGCACGCCGCTCAACTTTGTCTCCACGGTGGACAGTTACGGCGGCAACTCCGGCTCACCCGCGGTCACGAAGGACCTCCGGATCGTGGGACTCAACTTCGATCGGAACATCGATGCGATGATCCGCGACTATGTGTACCTCCCCGAGCGCGGCCGTAACGTGATGGTGGATGTGCGGGCGATCCAGGCGTCACTGACGGCGGTCTACACGCTCGACCGGATTGTGCGGGAGTTGGTGAACGGGGGGATGTGATCGGGTGATTGGTGATTGGTGATTGGTGATTGGTGATTGGTGATTGGTGAGGGTGGCGACTCGCTACTGCGGAGGTGGCTTGGCCGCGCGGCGGACTTGGGTCATGCCCAGTCCGGTCAGGATGTGCGGCCACCGCCACCACAGGATCACCGGGCCGACGGTGTAAAACAGGACCAGGAAGGTCCAATTTGGTGGAAGACCCACCTTCACGTAGAAGGCAGTCGCTGCGCCCCACAGTACTGCCATTGCCGCGCAAAGCGGCACCGCACGACGCCAGCGTCCCCGCCAGATGCCGATGATCAGCACTGGCAGAATGATCGCGAGTCCTACGACAAGCATGAGTGTCAACATCCATGGCGGCGCGGGTCGCATGCTGGGTCTCCGGGTGTGTACGCCACTCGACTGCGAACAGATCGTGCGTCAGCGGTCCTACTCCGGCCTCACGAAATACCCGGAGACGCGCCATCCTCGTGCGCTGATCGGGCAAGCGGATTGGTGAACTGCCGGTAGTAGGGGTTACTTAGCCGCTCCCCCCCGGCGAGCCGTTTGCATGGCATGCAGGAACGCATCCTGGTCGCGAGGTGAGATCATCAGCGATCGGCCGTTGTCGTAGTCTATGCGGAGGCGGTCCAGAGAGAGGGCTGGACTCGAAAGCGGATTGCGGGTGGGAGTGATGCTGGTGATGCTCGCGAGGGGAATGCGCCATGTGAAGGGACCGGACCGGACCACCAACTGCATGGGATCGATGGTGTAGTGGGTGGAGAGCACCAGCCACATTGGCAGGCCAATCCCGAGGCCGGTGGTCACTGCTGCGATCCACCATCGGCCGGGTGTGCCCGCTCGGATCACCATGATCGTGGCGATGAGCGACGCCACCCCCGCGATGACGAGGACCACCAGTAGCCAGGTGTCGAGCTTCGAACGGAAGACGGTGGTCATGGCGGGTCCTTTCGTCCACTGAACGTGGCAGGCGAACTCAGGCGGGCACTTCCATCTTCTCGATCACGCCCATGACGCCCTCGAGGCAGGTCTCGCAGATCCCGTGAGTCAGTTGGGGCGCGAGACCCCGTTCGAAGAGTCGCAGGCGCTCAACCGCATCTTCGACTTCGACCCATTCACTTCCCGTGGTGCCCACATTGACCCGGTTGCACCAGGCGCACGCCCGCAGCAATTCCGAGGAGCGCTTGGTGTCCGGTGAAAGCAGGGCCTGGGGTGGGCGGTCCTCCGCGTGCACGGTACGTGTCTCGAACTCCACGACGCCGTCGGCAGCCGCACTGATCCTCATCTCGAGGAGTCGCCGACACGATGGTCCGTCGCAGCGGAGGCTGAACTCGGCCAGTTGCCCCTGCCGCACGCGGGCCACCAACTGCTTGTACAGGGTGCGTGTCGCGGGATCGCTGATGCACTCCCAGAGGGACTTGCCGAGCATCGCCGATCGCGTCAGCGCGGTGCCATTGTTGGCCTCTGCAAAGAGCCCCCACGCGTCATCCACGAAACAGATCTTGTCGGCTGCGTCAATGGCGTAACGAACCGGTGCGTCGTTCGAGTCGGTGCGCATCGTGCCTCCCGGAGATCCATCGACCTTGCGCAGCCACCGCCCCGGGCTCTGCGAATGCCGGCTGCGGGAGGTGGGCTGACGGTCACGGCCTGTAGACGACGCAGGTCACTCAGGGTGCACTATTCTATCGGGGGGACGGAGCGTTTGCATAGCCGACCCTGTTGCCATGATCCCGTTTCCTGTCAGATGGCGCGTAGCTCTTTGACCCCTTCAGAGAGCTCCCATTGCGTCGCTACCATCGGATTCACGGCTCGTTGGCCCTTTTGCTTGTCCTCGCCTGCGGGGGCAGCACCACGCAACCGACGCCGCCGCCACCTCCTCCCCCGCCCCCACCGCCGCCGGGTCCCGCCCCTGTCGCCAGTGTGACGGTCACTCCAGGCTCATCCAGCCTGGTGCCGCAGCAGACGGTGCAACTGGCCGCGGTAACCCGCGACGCCGGCGGTGCGGTGCTGACTGGACGGGCGGTCGCGTGGTCACCCGGCACACCGGCGGTTGCCAGCGTGAGCGCCGCGGGTGTGGTGACCGCCCTCTCGTCTGGGGCTTCCACAATCACCGCGACGAGTGAGGGCCGCACTGGCACCGCCAACATCACCGTCGCAGATGGCGGCTTCGTGGTGCCTGCCGGCACGGCGTTCACTGCGGGTGGTGGGCGTGTGGCGGTTGATGCACCTGCTGGGGCGGTAGGCGCTGGCAGCGCGATCACCGTGGCGGCGTTGGCAAGCCCGCCGGCAGACCCCGACCTGATTCCCGGGAATGCCTGGACGCTGGGACCGGCGAGCACGACGTTTGCGCAACCCATCACCGTGCGACTCACATGGATCGCCAATTCGCTCCCCGCCGGCACCATCGCCGAGCAGGTGCGGGTGCACCGGTGGGACGGGGCGGCGTGGGCGCCGCTGGCCAATGGCAGTGTGGACGTCGGGACGCGCACGGCAAGTGGCACCACCACCGCGCTCGGCCCCTTTGCGCTGCTCGGGCCGAAGGCACCGACGCAGTCCACGTTCATGGTCACGACCACAGCCGATGCGGGGGCGGGCTCACTGCGCCAGGCGATCCTGGATGCGAACGCGACCCCGGGAGCGGACTTGATTCACTTCAACATTGCCGGGGCGGGGCCGCATACGATCTCGCCGCTGTCGCCGCTCCCCGTCATCAGTGACCCAGCAACGATCGATGGGCTGACGCAGCCGGGTGCGAGCTGTGCGGCATGGCCAGCCACGCTGCAAATCGAGATCGAAGGCAGCATGACCGCGTTCGCACCTGGGCCTACCCTCACGGGCGGGAGCAGCACCATCCGTGGGCTCGTCATCAATCGCTTCTTCTCATATGCACTTGGATCCTCAGGAGCCGGGCACAACGTCATCGAATGCAACTACATCGGTACAGACGTGACGGGGACCCAGGCACGTGCCGGGCATGGTGGCGGTATCAGCTTATCATCCGACAGTAACCAGATCGGGGGTCTCCTTCCGAATCAACGGAATCTGGTCGCCGGCCACGACGAGTTCTCATCAGCGGTTGGCATTCGCCTCGATGGCAGCGCCAATGTCGTGCAGGGCAATGTGATCGGGACCTCCGCGAACGGGCTCAGCCCGCTCGGGAATAGCATCGGGATCGGGATCAACGGCCACAACAATCTGGTCGGCGGGACCGAGCAGGACGTTGGCGTGTGCAACCGGTCGTGCAACCTTGTCTCCGGGAACGCTGTGTCAGGTATCAGCATCGGAGGCAACCACAATATTGTGCAGGGCAACTTCATCGGTACCGATCCGGCTGGCGGCCTCAATCTTGGCAACGGGGCCGGCGTCATCATCGCCGGGATCCTCGCCAATCCGCTTGGGAATCAGGTCGGTGGGTCACACGCCGGCGCCGGCAATCGTATTGCCTTCAATGGAACACAGGGCGTTCGCATCATTGCCCACAGCGCGGCAACGCAGGCGTGGAATAACGCGGTGCTCGGCAACCTGATTTTCAGCAACGGTGCACTTGGTCTTGATCTGTGTCCGGCTCAGACATGCGGCGTCACGGCAAACGACCCCGGCGACGCGGACACCGGCCCGAACACACTGCAAAACTTCCCTGTGCTCACCGCCGCCACACTCACCGGCACGCTCGCGGTCACGGGCACGCTCAACTCCACGGCCGCGACCACTTTCCGCATCGAGTTCTTCGCCAACGACGCGCTCGACCCATCAGGCCATGGGGAAGGTCAGCGCTACCTCGGCTTCGTATCCGTCACCACGGATGGGAGCGGCAATGCCGCGATCGCCGCGGCGCTGCCGGCCACCGGTGTCGCGATCGGCAACTTCATCACGGCGACGGCAACCGATGCTGCCGGCAACACCTCGGAGTTCTCGATGGGGAGGGTGGTGCAGTAGGGAATGTTGGATGTTGGCAACCGTCATCCCGACCGAAGCGACGGCGTGGCCGTCGCGAAGTGGGGGATCTGGGGCTCCGCAGTGCGCGGAGGCACACGCGGTGCGCCCGACCGCCCCAGATGCCTCCCGGAAGACTGGAGGAAGGCGAACGGGCTGATGATCCGATTTCCAATCCAATGGCGCGTAGCTCTTTGACCCCTTCAGAGAGCTCCCATTGCGTCGCTACCATCGGATTCACGGCTCGTTTGCCCTGTTGCTCGTCCTC
>JAABRY010000107.1 GCA_011390645.1 Gemmatimonadota bacterium | reverse complement strand
CAGATGGCCGCACGCTTCGGCGCACCCGTGATCACGCTGATCGACACGCCCGGCGCCTACCCCGGCCTCGGTGCGGAGGAGCGCGGACAGTCGGAAGCGCTGGCGCGCAACATCCTCGAGATGTCCGCACTGCCGACCCCGATCATCGCCGTCGTCGTGGGCGAAGGCGGCTCGGGTGGCGCGCTGGCGCTGGGCGTGGGCGACCGCGTGCTGATGTTCGAGAACTCGGTCTATTCGGTGATTTCGCCCGAGGGCTGTGCCGCGATCCTGTGGAAGGACGCCACGCAGCGCGAGCGCGCCGCGGAAGCGCTGAAGATCACCGGCGAAGACCTCCTCCGCCTCGGCCTGGTCGACGAAGTCCTCCCCGAGCCTGTGGGGGGGGCACATGCCGACCCCGAGGCGACCGGCGAGACGCTCCGCGCGGCGCTCATCCATCACCTCACCGAGTTGCGCAAGATCAAGCCCGAGCGCCTGGTGAAGAAGCGCCACGACAAGTACGCGGCCATGGGAGCCTACGCCGAGGCGTGATGCCCCAGACTGTCGAGATTCGCTTCAAGGGGAACCGCCGCGGCTTTCACGATTGGCCCGATGCCGAGACCCCGCTTCGCCTCAACGAGCCCGTGCTGGTCGAGGTCGAGCGGGGCCTCGACTTCGGGTGGGTGAACGCCACCGATGACGCCGCGCTCGCCAAGTGCGGCGGCTGCACCTCGTGTGGGCCCGACGAGCCCGATACCGCCGCGACCGGTGCAGAGCCAGCGGCGGAGTCGGCACCCGCACCCCGCACTGCCGTCGTGCGCCGGGCAGCCGACGCCGACATCACCCAGCACGAGACGCTGCGTCGCGGTGAGGAAGACGTGCGTCGGGAGGTGGCCGCGCGCGCCACGCGGCACGGCCTCGCGATGCGGATCTCCGATGTGGAATGGCAGTGGGATCGGCAGCGACTGAGCGTGTACTTCACCGCGGAGCGTCGCGTGGATTTCCGCGCGCTGGTGCGCGAGTTGGCGGGCCACTTCCGCACGCGCCTCGAGCTTCGCCAGATCGGCGTGCGCGAGGAAGCTGCGCGTCTCGGCGGGATCGGGCGGTGCGGTCGCGAGTTCTGTTGCTCGACCTGGCTCACCGAACCGAGTCCGGTCAACCTGTCGCTTGCCAAGGATCAACGGCTCTCGCTCAATCCTGCCCAGATCAGCGGCGGGTGTGGGCGTCTGCTCTGCTGCCTCAAGTACGAACACGACTTCTACCTCGCCGCGCGGAAGCGTTTCCCCAAGGAGGGGAAGCTCCTCCAGACACTGGTCGGGGCGGAGCGCGTGATCGCCGTGGATCTCTTCCGTGAACGCGTGTCGTTGCGCGGCGCGGACACCGCGCCGCGCACCATTGGCGTGCTCGAGCTCCGCGACGAAATCGACCAGGCGCTGAAGGCGGCGCCACCTGGTGCCACGCCGGCACCCGACCCTGCCACACCGTCCGCCCCCCGACGTCCACCCGGCGCACCGCGCCGCGGGCGTGGGGGTCGCGGTAGTCCCCCCCCCGGAGGATCGACGTGACCCGGCCGTATTACCTCACGACCGCGATCGATTACGCCAATGGCGACCCGCACCTTGGCCACGCCCTCGAGAAGGTTGGCGCGGATGTCATCGCGCGGTGGCATCGCCTGCAGGGCCGTCCGGTGCGCTTTCTCATGGGGATGGACGAACACGGCCAGAAGGTCTTCCAGTCGGCGCAGGCGGCAGGAATGGCGCCGCAGGTCTGGGTGGACGGCATCTCCGCCCGCTTCGAGACCACGTGGCGTGGGTTGCACTGTTCACACAACGACTGGATGCGCACCACCGCGCCGCGTCACGCCACCGGCGTGCGCGCGTTGCTCGAGCGCATCCGGGAGCGGAGCCCCGACGACCTGTTCGACGGTGAATACGAGGGGCTCTACTGCGTCGGCTGCGAGGAGTTCAAGCAGGAGAGCCAACTCGTCGATGGCCGCTGCCCGGAGCATCCCACGCGCGACCTCGTCGCCACCCGCGAGCGCAACACCTTCTTCCGGCTCTCGGCGTACCGCGATCGTGTGCTCGCGTTGCTCGAGGAGAACCGCGAGTTCACGGTCGAACCGGTGACCCGGCGCAACGAGATGCTCGCCGTGCTGCGTGAGGGATTGCAGGACATCTCGATCTCGCGCTCGCGCCTCCCGTGGGGGATTCCCTTCCCCGGCACGGACGACGAGACGGTGTACGTCTGGTTCGATGCGCTGATCAACTACCTCAGTGCCACGGGCTATCCGGCGGACGGCTGGGACGAGATCTGGCCTGCCGATCTGCACGTCGTCGGCAAGGGGATCACCCGCTTCCACTGCATCATCTGGCCGGCGATGCTCATGGCGGCCGACCTCCCGCTCCCCAAGGGTGTCTGGGCCCACGGCTATGTGCAGTGGGGCGGCGCCAAGGTGAGCAAGTCCGAAGGCGCGGCCGTCTCGCTCGATGGCGCGGTCGAACGCCATGGCCCCGATGCCTTGCGCTACTTCCTGATGCGCGAGGTTGGCTTCAGCAACGACGGCGACTTCTCGTTCGAACGCTTCGATGCGGTGTACGAGAGCGAGCTCGCCAACGGCCTCGGCAACCTCGCCTCGCGCGCACTCGCGATGATCGAGAAGTACCGAGGCGGAGTGGTCCCTGCCGGAGGCGAAGGCGAGTCGCTGGAGGCGGCGGGAGAGCGCGCGCTGATGGCGTACGCCGTGTCGATGGATGGCACGGACCTGAAGGGTGCCGCCGAGGCGATCGTCGCCCTCGTGACCGAGGCCAACGGATACATCACGGTTGCCGCGCCGTGGGCCCTCGCGAAAGCAAATGATGATGCGCGTCTCGATGCGGTGCTCGCGGCACTCGCACGCGCGCTCGTGCGCTTGGCGGTACTTGCTGCGCCGCTGATGCCCGCGAAGGCGGCGGCGCTGTGGACCGCACTCGGACAGCAGGGCACGCCCGACGCCGGGTGGGAAAGAGCACAGGCCCCCGCGATTGCAGGGGCCCGTGTGGTGAAGCCGGAGAACCTCTTCCCGCGCGAGTGAGGCGCTAGAACTGGACCTTCGGCGCTTCCTCGGCGTTCGCTGCCGTCGCCTCGTAGTACTCCCGCGACGTGCCCAGGCCGAACATCTTCGCCGTCAGGTTGGTCGGGAACCGGCGGATCGTCGCGTTGAACTGCTCCACCGCCGCGTTGTAGTCGGTACGCGCCACCGCGATCCGGTTTTCGGTCCCTTCCAGCTGATCCTGCAACTGACTGAAGTTCTCGGCGCTGCGCAGTTCCGGGTACGCCTCGGAGACTGCGAGCAACCGGGCCAGCGGTGCCTGCATCGCCGCATTGGCCTCGGCCATCTGCTCGAGATTCCCCGACGAGGCCGCGCCTGAGAGGCGCGAGCGCGCCTCGGCCACCGCGATGAAGACGTCCGATTCCTGTGCCGCCACCCCCTTGACCGTCTCGACGAGATTGCCGATCAGGTCAGCACGACGCTGGAGTTGGGTCTGGATCTGCGCCTGGGCCCGGTTCACTCCTTCGTCCAGCTCCTGCAGCTTGTTGTAGCCGCAGCCGGTGAGCGGGGCGGCGAGGATGGCGAGCAAGGCAACACGTGTCAGGGTGCGCATCAGGCGGCTCCAGTCGAATGGGCGTCAACAACTTCGACGAGCCGACGAACCGACTCGACATATTCCGCGAAGACCTTCGGTGTGCACTGCCACTCCGGGTCACGCCGATGGCTCGCGACCTCCTCGAGCGCAGCCTGTGCCCCCCCCAACTCGGGGGCCAGTGCGGCGATCGTCGACGCGGGCGTGCTGCCGGGCTCGCGCTGCTTGAGGACGACGATACAGCGGAGCAGCACCAGCAGCTCGGAGACCGTGGCGGTGGCGAAGCCGCCGAGGGTCGGCATCGATTCGCCGAAGCGCGCGTAGGCCTGCCGGAGCCGGATCAGCTTGCCCCGCAGCGCCGCCTCGACCGCACGGCGCAGGTCGGACTCCTTCACCTCGAGCCCCACCACGGGGTCATCCCCGCGCAACACCCGGTAGGCGAGCCGCATGTCGGTCAACTCCACCGGAAAGACATCGGCAGAGCGTGCCCACTCCGCACGGGAGACCAGCAGCGGCGCCGTGAAGCCGGCGTCGTGCCAGGTGCGCATCGCCGGCATCAGTCGCTGCAGCGCCTCGGGCGCGGCATCCTCGAGGACGAGGAGCAGGTTGATATCAGAGTGCGCCGCATCCCAGTCACCACGAGCCGCGGAGCCGTACAGCACCGCAGCGAATCCCTCAGGCATTTCCCGGTCGAGGGTCTCGACGAGAATGTCGAGTGCCTTGTCACGTTTGCTGAAGTCCATCAGAAACTCCTTCCGGCGCCGCCGCCGCCAAATCCGCCACCACCGCCAAAGCCACCAAAGCCACCGCCACCAAAGCCACCACCACCAAACCCTCCACCGAAACCGCCCCCCATCGGTGGACCCATCCAGGGCGAGTGTCGCCGACGTCCGCCGCGAATCCCGGGCGGACCACCGCCACCGCTTCCGCCAGCACCCGCGATGGCCACACCGATCGCGACCACGAGCACCACGATCAGGATCACGCCAAAGAGACCCAACCCGCCGCCGGTCCCGTTCGGGCGCACCAGCGCCGAATCCTGACTCCCAAGCGCCCGGGCGAAGAGGTCCGCCAACAGGATCGTCGCCCCATCCACGGCGAGGTCGTAGTCGCCCTCACGAAGCGCCGGCACAACCGCATCCAGAATCTGTCCTGCCCGTGCGTCGGTCAGGAAGCCCTCAGCTCCAGTCCCCGAGCGGAGGTCCACCTGCCCCCGGGTGGAGTCGGTATTCGGGACCAGCAGCAACACCGCACCGGCGTTCCGGCGGGCATCGCCGACCTCCGCCTCGGCGCCGATTCCCCAGGCACGGCCGATCGCAAGGCCCACATCGGCTGCCATCGCATCGCCGAGCGACGGGAGAGTGACCACCGCGACTTCGGCCCCGGTGGAGTCGCGCAGGCGTTGGAGACGCGCCTCGACTCGGGTTTCCATGTCGGCACCAATCACCCCGGCCAGATCGGTCACGAAGCCGGCGGGCCGGGCCGGGACGAGATCGGCCACGGTCCCCTGCGCCCCTGCTTGTCCAACGGACAGCGCGAGGAAGACCAGGTTCACCACGATCGGCACGACTCGGCGCACGTCACTCCCACGGTGCAAGGACAAAAGGTCGAACGTCACCATTAAGATACCATCGTTCGAATTGCCCCCGTCCCCGCTCCGGAGCCGCTCGTGTCACGATTTGCTGTTATCGCCGCCCTCCTCCTCTGTGCCGCCCCGGCGGCTGCGCAGGACCCGCTGGCCCAGCGCAGCAAGGGATCGCCCACTGCACCGGTGACGGTGTACGAGATGAGCGATTTCGAATGCCCATTCTGCAAGCGCTTCGCGGAGGAGACCTTCCCGGCGATCGAACGCGAGTTCATCACCACGGGCAAGGTGCGCTGGGTCTACGTCCACTTCCCGATTCCGCAGCTCCACGCGAATGCGGTGGCGGCCGCTGAACTCGCGAGCTGCGCCGCGCGACAGGACAAGTTCTGGCCAGTCCACGATCGACTCTTCGCCACCCAGGAGGAGTGGGCCGCGCTCCGTGACCCCGCGCCGTTCTTCCTCTCGATGGCGAAGGCACTTCGAGTCAACGAGGCCCAGCTCAATCGCTGCCTGCAATCAGGCGAGGGGCGGCGCGAGGTGGAGAGCGATGCCGCCGGCGCAGTACGCGCGGGGGCCAAGTCCACGCCATCGTTCTATATCGAGGGCGGGATGATGTCGGGCGCACATCCGATCGAGGTGTTCCGGCCGATTCTGGATTCGATTGTGAAGGTGAAGAGCACCAAGTAAGGGCTGATGGTGAGCGGATCCTGGTGAAACGTGAAAGGTGAAAGGGGATCCCGTTCCCACTCCCTTTCACGTTTCACGTTTCACGTTTCACCCTTCACCCCTCACCCCAACGTCACATACACATCGTACAGCGCATGCGTCCACGCGGCGATGCCGAAACCGCGCGTGAGGTAGAGTCCGCTGAACACCAGGCCGGCGAGGGCGCGGAAGGTGAATGACCCAAGCTCCAGCGGATCGCCGTAGGGCCCGATGTAGTGGAACGCCGAGAAGAGCAGCGCGCCCACGACTGCGGCGGTGATGCCGGCGGTGCGGAGCGTCCAGCCGAAGATGCGCGCGCCGATGGCCGCGAGCGCCCCCACCAGGATCACCCGAAACAGCAGTTCCTCGTAGATGCCCGCGCCGAGCGAGATCATCAGCTGCGTGGGGATATCCATCTCACCGAGTTGCCCGATCGCGAGGCGCTGGAGCAGGGCGTTGGTCATGGTTCCGACCACCACGCCCACGACGCCCGCGAGGACAGCGGATTCGAGCAACATCCCGCCGAAGACGCTGAGGCGGAGCGGCCCAGGATGCCGTCGCCAGTCCCGCGTGACGAACCATGCCCCGACCGCGATCAGCACGATGTTGAAGACCAGCAGTCCGCGCACGCCACCGAGGCCGATGAAGAGCGATTTGAGCAGCACATCGGCGCCGTTGCGTACGCCACCACCGGCATCGTGTAGTGCGAGCGCCAGCACCTCGTAGCCGATCAGCAGCGGAACGGCGAACAGGATGGTGTAGCGCGCGGAGCGGCTGTCGCGGTAGTAGGTAGAGGTCGCCATGGTGCCTCAACGTTACCACGCGGAACGCCGCCGGACCACCATGTTGCAGTCCCGAAACGAACCGCGCCGCCCCATCCGTGGAGGATGAAGCGGCGCGTGGAGCACGGCCAGCTCGAGACGGACACCTCGGCTGGGAACCGGGCCTACTGCTTGCTAGCGGCAACCACCAAGGCGGCCGTTTGCCCGGGTCGAGCTGGCGTTGCTACCGTGACTACTGGACAAGGGATCACCTCCTTCGACAGGGTTCAACTGCGGGCGGACATCTGCACGTTAAATGCGATGGTTCATACCTGCAAGGTTGCCACGGGTTCCCTCCCCCGACATCGTTCTGACGTGATGACTTCCCTGCTGTATCGCGCGGGTGTGCGCCTCGGCGTACCGTTGGTCCCCCACGTATTGCGGAACGCCGTGCAGCGCAACGCACACGCACGGCGCCTTGGGGCAACGGCGCACCTGATCACGTGGGGCTCAGCGGATCGTGATCCCGCTCGTCCGGTGGCGTGGTTCCACGCCCCGTCGGTGGGTGAAGGGCTGCAGGCCCGCGCGGTGATGCACGCGCTGCGCACACGCCACCCGAATCTCCAGTTCGTGTACACACACTTCTCGCCATCAGCAGAGCGCTTCGCCGCCAGCATCGGCGCAGAGATGCACAGCTACCTCCCGTATGATACCGTCGCCGACATGGGCGCCGTGCTCGACGCGCTGCAGCCGGACCTGCTCGTCTTTGCGAAGCTTGACCTGTGGCCGACGCTCGCCACCGAAGCCGCGCGGCGCAAGGTGCCGACGGCGCTGATCGCCGGGACGGTCCGCCCCGACAGCGGGCGCCTGCACTGGCCTGCCGTCGCATTCACCCGACGTGGTTACGCCGCACTCGATCTGGCACTCGCGGTTGATTCCGCCGACGCCACGCGACTCACGCAACTCGGTGCGCGCCCGGATCGCGTGCACGTGGCGGGCGACCCCCGCCTCGATTCCGCCGTGCGGGTGGTTGAGGACGTCCCGCCCGACGACCCATTGCTGACCATCGCCGACCCTGCCCGCACGCTGGTGGCTGGGAGTACCTGGTCGGCCGATGAACACGTCCTGCTCGATGCCTTCGCGATCGTGCGAGCCACACACCCCGATGTGCGGTTGATGATCGTGCCCCACGAACCCACCGTGGACCACCTCGCCGCGCTCGATGCCGCCGCGGTGGCGCGTGGCCTGCCGCAGCCGGTGGCACTCGATGCGCCGGCGGCGGCGAGCGACCCGATCGTGGTGGTATCGCGCATGGGGATCCTCGCGCGGCTGTATGCCAACGGTGGCATCGCCTATGTGGGGGGGGGATTCGGCGAGCGCGGCATCCACTCGGTGATCGAGCCCGCGGCATGGCAGCGCCCGGTGATCGTAGGGCCGCGGGACCGTGGCACGCGCGAGATCGCGCTGATGCGGGCACGAGGTGGCCTCGTCTCGCTGCCGCCAGAGGGGGCTGCCCAGGCATTGGCCACACAATGGCAGACCTGGTTGGAGGACCCAGCGGCACGCGCAGCCGCAGGAATGGCGGCACTCGAAGCGCTCTCCGGCGACCGCGGGGCAGCCGAGCGAACCGCCGAAGCGCTGGGGGCCTTCCTTCCCGGTGCGGCTGGGTGGTAGCCCCGAGGACCCGCTATAGTTAGGAAATATTCTCCCCACCTCAGCAGGAGCCCCCATGTACCGCGTGATCGCCCCGCTGCTTCTCCTTGCCCTTCCGATGGTCGGCTGCAGCACGGATGGCGGTTTCAGTGACTCCACCGTGGTGGCGACGATTGGCGAGGCTGAACTGACCGCTGGCGAGCTGGAGGCGCTGCTGATTCAGGCCCCCGCGGCACCGACGCTCGTCCAGGGTCAGGCCGTACTCTCCACGTGGCTCGATCACGCTGGCTATGTTGTCGCGAATACCCGCGGAGACGACCTCCGTGGTGCGGCAATCCGGGATGAGGTGACGGCCCCGGAACTGGTCCGTGTCTCGATCCTCGAACTTGCCATGCAGACCCGTGCCACCCGGGTCGATCCCACCGATGTCCAGGTCGACTCGCTCGCGTCGCTAGGCACCGTGCGCGCATTCACCCGGTTCTCTGTCCCCGTGCCGGACCCGACGGACAGCGCGGCGGTGGATGGCGCGATTCGTCGTCTGGGAAATATCCGGCTCGAGATCGGAAAGCTTCCGCTCGACAGCTTCTCGGTAGCCGCCATCCCACCGGCACTACTCCGGGATGTCGAAGTGTCCACGACCTCGGGGTTGATGCGCGCAGACCTGCCGCCTGCCATTGGTGCGGGGCTGTGGCAACTCGAACCTGGCATGGCGAGCGATTTCATCTCCGGGGCGGGCGGCGCCCAGATCTTCGTCCGACTCCCCGCCAATCAGGCCCGAGACCCGCTGCGCACCTGGCTGGCGGAGCGCCTGAATCTCGCCGCAGACCAGAAGTATGTCGATTCCCTCGCAGCGGCTGCCGGATTGCGGTTCACCGATGATGCGGTGGGACGGATGCGCCAGCTCAGTCGCGAACCGATTCGCAGTGAGGGCGATGCACCACTGGGCAGTTTCGAGGGGGGCGAGGTCACCGTCGTGGATGCCCGGAACTGGATCGGGTTCATGCCTGCGGCGGCGCGCGCAAGCATGCTCGATGGCTCGGACTCCGCGATCAGCACGCTCCTCACCGAAGCTGGGAAGCGGGCGATCATGCAGCGCATCGCCCCCGCTCCGCCCGCCGAGGCCGTGGCGGCTATCCAGGCCAGCTATGCAGCGCGCCTCGACTCGCTCGATGCGGCGCTCGCGACCCTCGACGCGAGCGGTGGACCCGGTCCCCGTGCGATGCAATGGCTCACGAGGATCTTCCAGGGGCAAGCACCACTGGTGGCACTCCCGGGATCCCTCGGTCTCCTCCTGCGCGACCGCCACGAGGCCACCGTGGACTTCGAGGCACTGGAGTGGGTGGTGGAGCGTGCCGCGAGTGCATGGGCGGTGAAGACGGGGACGGAGACGTGAGTTGAGGTCGTAGGTCGTTCAGATGTCGTAGGTCGTAGGTCATAGGTCGTAAGGTATGAAAGGCCGGCTCCCTGCATCGGGTGCCGGCCTTCTTCATTGCTCCGACCTACGACTTACGACCTACGACCTACGACCTTCTACAGCCCCCACCCCAACCCGACACTCAAAATCCCCGGTGTCGCGGTGAAGCCATCGCGATCAATCCACGTCCGGTCGTAAGCGCCGCGGATCGACATCCCGTTGAGGAACCCGATGTCGATGCCACCACTGACGCCGTACTCGGTGAAGCTGTTGCCGCCGGTCTCCGTCCGCTGGATCCGGGGGGCGAGCCATGGCTTGATGGCGAATGCCGGCACCGGAATCGTGGCCGCGAAGCCGATCGATGCCGTCCCACGGGTCTGGGAGATGCCGGCGATGTCGTCGATCTGGATGTCCCAACCTGCGTACCCGACCTGCGCGTGCACGCGGAACGGCACCAACGGTCCACCGAAGAGTCGTACCGATGCAGTACCGCCGATCGAGGTGGTGCCGTCAACACCCTCGCCTTCCCAGGCGTGGCGGACAACCTGCGCGCCGAGCCCGAGGATCCCGAAGCCGACGTTGGCACTCGCTCCGTACGCGGTCCCCCCCCCGAGCTGATCGTCGGGGAATCCGACATCGGCGGCCACCATCACGCCTGAGGAGACACCGCTGTTCATGAGCGGGAGCCCGGCGCCCTGCGCTACCACCACCGCAGGGAGGGCCAGCAGCGCGGCGGCAAGCGCAGGGAGGGTCCGCATCAGCGCAGGAACGCGACGGTGAAGGCGATGCCGTCCTGGTCGCCGATCGCGGCGCTGAAGCGCACATCGAGACGCGGTGTGACGCGCGCGTCGAGGCCGAAGCCGAGCGAGAAGAGCACGTCGTCGCGATCGCCGAAGGTCGGCGTCAGCACTGGATGCAGGTACGGCACCAGGGAAACCGACGAGCCCTCGACCAGAATGCGGCGACCCATGGCGAAGCCGATGGGGAGGTAGCCCGCGGTGAAGCCGTCGCTCGACGTCACGCCGAGCCCGAGCGTCAGCGAGCCGTCGAGTGGGAACGAG
>JAABRY010000106.1 GCA_011390645.1 Gemmatimonadota bacterium | reverse complement strand
CGCTCGATTTCGCGAATCATGGTGGTATCCATGGTGAGGGTGACATCTATATGATATCACCATGGAATCGCCGGGTCAAGATGGGCCTTGGGAGCGTGTATCAATCTTCGGATTGCTATTGCGCCCGGTGTTGCAGGGCTACATCAAACGGATGAGGCGGTAAGGCAACCTTTCAGTGTTGCAATGTCGCAACATAATGCCAATTGTTACGCTCATAGGAATACGCTAAGCAATTGTTAGTCATGGACTTAATGGAATGGTAGGCGGTGGCACAGGGGGTGCAACAAAGGCAACACGAGAACCCTGCAGTCCCAACAACCCTCGAGGACAATGAAAATGAAATCACAACTGATGTTCGCGGCAGCCGCCGCATTTGCCCTCGCTGCCGTTTCGCCGTCCGCGGCTGAAGCTCAGTGTGTGGGCAGCCCGCTCGCCGACAATTCCGGCATTCCCATCACCGGCTGCGGCAACGACCTCGTCATTCCTGGCGATTTCTCGGTGACGTATGTCGGCAGCTCCGCCGCCTATTGGCACTCGCTCTGGGTCTTCACGACCGATCAGATCACCGGGACCCCTCAGGCGCCTGCCTCGCCGTTCAATCCGGCTACCGACGGCACGCTTATCACCTGCAAGTTCACTGATTGCACGCTCAACGGCTCACCGGCCCCGGCCCATGCCAATGATGTTGATGTCAGCTGGGGTGGTGGCACGGCCGTTTTCGGCCTGTATGTCATTCCGAACATGACGGGCTCGGGATCATATCCGGCAAGTGGCTACAATGGTGAAGGTTACTGGCTCTTCTCAGGCGATGCGTCGCGCAATCCGGACAACATGGCGCACGCGGCCTACTTCAGCGACAAGCTGCTGGATGACGACCGGACCTCCACGCTGGCCAATGTTGGCACCAACGACTTCCTGCTCGGCTTCGAGGATATGTGCGCTGAGTTCCTGTACGATGCCAACGGCAAGATGACCTGCTCGGGTGCTTTCGGCGGGACCGATTGGGACTTCAACGATGCCGCCTTCGCCTTCGCGGTGCCGGATGACACGACTGAAGTCGTCCCGGAGCCGGCCACGATGACGCTGCTCGCGACCGGTCTGGTCGGGATGGCGGCAGCCCGTCGTCGTCGCAACAACAAGAAGTAGGCTTCGCGGCTTGCTTCGGTACCACCTTCGGGGCGTCCTTTGGGGCGCCCCGATGCGTTTCCCCCCTCTGCTTCCCGCGCTCGCCCTCATTGCAGGGTGCACCTCCGGTCCCACGGAGGGGCCCAACCCCGGTCCGGAACTCCCAGTCGCCGCGTTCACGATCGCTCGTGGCGGCGGCTTCGACGGCACCTTCCTCGCCGCCTGGACCGCGGCCTCCGGGGTGACGTGGGCCGCGGGGACCAATGGGACCGTCTTGCGATACGACGGGTTCCAGTGGACTCCTGAACCGTTTCCGAACCAGTTCGACATCATCACCGGCCTCGCCGGGTTGAGTGACGGTGCGACGCTCTACGCCGCGGCCGGCAGTGAGGTCTATGAGCGGCGCGACGACGGCTGGTTTGCGGTCGCCAGCGCGAGCGGGAGCATCCTCCTCGGGGCGTGGGCGCTCGACGACGACCATATCTACGCCTTCGGGTCAGCCGGCCGAATCCTCCACCGCACTGCTGGCGCCTGGAGTGAATTGCCCACGATAGACAACACCGAGATCTGGGGGGTGTGGGGCACGTCCCCAGACTCGCTGATCGCAGTGGGCCAGTCGAGCGGACTCTATGCCTGGAACGCGACCACTGATGCGTGGGAGCAACAGTCCTCCCCGGTGCAGGCCGGCTTCTTTGCGGTGACAGGCGACGGCACGGGCCGGGTGATCGCCGTGGGCACCGGCGGGACCGTCGTGCGCCGTGACGGCCAGGGCGGATGGGTGCAGGTGAATGTCCCTACCGCACAGAATCTCTTCAGTGTCTGGAGCACTGGTCCCGGAAATTTCCTGATCGCTGGCGACGGCGGCGTGCTGCTCGAAGGGGATGGCCTCACCTTCACCCCGGTAGTGGTGCCCGCGGGCCGCGAGAACCTGCGGGCCATCAGTGGTCCGCCGGGCGAGCGCGTGGCGGTCGGGTGGTGGGGGACGGTGCTGGATGAATCGATCGACTGGATGCCGTCGCTCACGGGGGCGCGCCTGTACGGCATCCACACTCCCGCCGATGGCGCCCCACTGGCCGTCGGTGCTGGCGGACTCGGCTTCGAGCGCATCGGCGGTACCTGGCGCGCAGTGGCGATCCCCGCGCCGGCCACCCTCTTCACCGTGATTGGCCCCTCCGCCTCGCAGCGCCTCGCGGTCGGCGACAGCGGCACAATCCTGCGCTACAGCGGTGGCAGTTGGCGCACAGAGGTCTCTCCCTATCCCGGCCTCCTCCGCAGCGCGTGGTGGGACGGAGGCTCGCGGGCCATGATCGTCGGCGCGGAAGGCACTGCGCTGGTACGCGAAGGGGGGGGCTGGCGCACCATCCCGACCGGCACGACCAGGAACCTGCGCCACCTCTGGGGCCCGGCGTGGAACGACCTCTGGGCCGTCGGCGACAGCGGGACCGTGCTGCGCTTTGACGGGTCCGCGTGGCGGAGCATCACGACACCCGCGCCGGCCGATCAGATCCTGCGCGGCGTCTGGGGCCCCTCGCCCAATGACATCTGGGTGGTCGGCGACGGCGGAACATTGCTCCGCTTCAACGGGACCACCTGGACCCGCGTGCTCGCGATCGTCAATGACCTGCGCGCCGTCCGCGGGATCGCCGGACAGCTCTTCATCATCGGCGAGGCCGGTGGAATCTGGCGGTGGACCGGTGCCGCATTCGAGCCCCAACCGCTCGCCATCGCGGGGTACTTCCTCGGCATCGATGGGGGGGGGACGCGCGGTCTGACCATCGTCGGTGAGCAGGGGACGATTGTGGAGGGGCGGTAGCAGCGATTGGTGATTGGTGATTGGCGGATGTCATCCCGACCAAGCGCCGAAGGCGCGCGTGGAGGGATCTGCACGTTCCGGTGTCCCCCAGAAGTACAGATCCCTCGACTGCGGCGCTGTGCGCCTTCGCTCGGGATGACGGGGCGGGGGATCCTTCGCTTCGCTCAGGATGACCGCGCTGCGCGCGGTCAGTCCAGCAGCGTCCGCTTCGGCGAGATGATCTGCGCGATCAGGATCCCCGAGACCAGCGACACCGCGATCAGCACCATCCGGAATGCGCCCTCCACACCGAGCAACACATCGCGGTCGAGGAGCGAGGTGAGCGAGCGCAGGCCGACGCTGCCGGGGACCAGCAGCAGCAGCCCCGGTACCAGGACGATCTGCGATGATCGGTTGGTGATGCGGGCGTACCAGTTCGCAGCGACACCCGTCACCAGCGCACCCCCGAAGGCACCGAGCTCAGGGCCGAGGGTGGCCGCACCGATGCGTGCCCCCGCGAAGGCGAGCGCACCGGCCAGAATGATGTAGGGTGCGTCGCGCGGCTCAGCCTTCAGGAGGACCACGAAGGCCAGCGGGGTCGTCACCAACGCGATCAACAGCGTCCATTCCGGCAGCGCCTCCACGGGCACGGCCGGGATCTCGCCGTGGACGAGTGCGACCAGCTTGGTGCCGAGCGCGATGCCGAAGGCGATCCCCATCAAGAGGACGAGCGCCCCCATGAAGCGCGCTGTCCCGGAGGCGAGGTGCCGAGTGGAGAGTTCGGTCATCGCGGTCGTCAGCATCAGCCCGGGAATCAGCACGATCACCCCGGCCAACGTCGCCAGGAAGACCGACACCGGCAGCCCCACCGCCGCCATCGCAGCGGCGAGAACCGATGCTGTCAGTGCGGCGATCGGTTCGAAGACCTTGCCCAGTGCGGGCATCCGGCCAGCGACGAGCGCGAGGAGTCCGATGATGAGCCCGATCGCCAGTCCGGCGAGGCACTCGTGCCAGCCGCCCCCCAGAAACCGCGCGGCGCTACCGGAGGCGACCCCAAAGGCGAGCGTGGTGAGTCCGCGTCCGTACGCGGGCGGGGTGTGTTCCAACTGCCCCAGTCGGACGGTCCCTTCCGCGGGAGAAAGGCGTCCGTTCAGGACCTCGCGGGTCACCTCGTCGGTACGCGCCAGCTTGCCGAGGTCGGAGTCTCCGGGGTCGACGCGGATCATGAAGGTCCGCTGGTCATCCTGCGGGCCGAACGACGCCATGATGGACGTCGGGGTGGAGAAGAACTGTCCGGTCAGCCCGAGGCGGTCCGAGGCGAGCGAGAGGGCCTCCTCGAGACGGTTCGCGGCATAGCCGGAGGTATGGAGGGCGCGGCCCAATCGCAGCACAAACGCGACCCGCGGGTCGGCGTTGCTGAGGGAGCTTGGAAGCGGGATGCCCTGGGCAGGGGTCCAGCCGCTCGAGGGTGTGCGCCCGAAGGCGTCTGGCACGTTAGTCATCGCAGGCGGTATGATACGTCATCCTCTACCCGGCAGGCCAATGCGACCCCTCCTCGTCGTTCCCGCGCTCCTCTTCCTCGGCAGTTGCGCCGTGAACCCGGTGACGGGCAAGCGTGAGCTGTCGTTTGTCTCCGAGGCACAGGAAATCCAGATGGGTCAGCAACTCCTGGCCCAGTCCCAGCAACAGACCGGTTTCTACAACGACCCCGCGCTCGCGCAATACATCTCGGGGATCGGGATGAAGATGGCGCAGGCGAGCGAGCGTCCGCAGTTGCCCTGGGAGTTCCACCTCCTCGATGATCCGGTCGTCAACGCGTACGCTGCGCCGGGCGGCTTCATCTTCATCACGCGCGGCATTCTCGCCTACATGAATTCCGAGGCAGAGCTTGCCGGAGTGCTCGGTCACGAGATCGGCCACGTGACCGCGCGTCACTCGGCGAGCCAGATGAGCAAGCAGCAACTGATGGGGGCGGGCTTCCTGATCGGGGCGATTGCCGCGCCGGACCTGGCCCAGGGCATCGCCGGGCAGGCCGCGATGGGTTTCTCGCAACTGCTGCTCCTCAAGTATGGTCGCGATGATGAGTCGCAGTCCGACGCGCTCGGTCACAAGTATTCGCTGGCCGCAGGGTACGATGTGCGCGAGATGTCGAACACCTTCATCACGCTGCAGCGGGTGAGTGCAGCATCGGGGGGGGGAGGGCCGCCGGCGTTCCTGTCGAGTCACCCCGATCCGGGCGATCGTGCCGCGGCGACGCAGCGCTGGGCCGACACGGTGTCGAGCTTCGCGAACCTGACGAGTGGCCGTGATCGCTTCCTCGATCGACTCAATGGCATGGTGTACGGCGAAGATCCGCGGAACGGTTACATGGACAACGGGCGATTCATTCACCCGGCGCTGCGCTTCCAGTTCGCGGTGCCGGCGGGATGGCAGGTGGTGAATCAGGCCTCACGCGTGGTGGCGGTCGAGCCGAATGGGCGCGGCCAGCTCGAGTTCACGCAGGCGCCCGAGGCCACCGCTCAGGCGGCCGGCACGGCGTTCGCGGGGCAACAGGGCCTGACCGTGTTGTCGAGCGGACGGACGACTGTCAGCGGGCTGCCGGCCTTTGGCGTGGCGTTCCGCGCCACTTCCGGGCAGCAGGGTCAGGTCATCGAGGGCGAGGCGGTCTTCATCGAGTACAACGGCTCGGTGTGGCGGATGATGGGACTGGTGGTGCCGTCGGCGGCACAGGCCATCGGTGGCGCGCTCGGGCAGTCGATTCGCTCCTTCGGACCAACGGCAGCGAACCAGACCTTCCGACGTGTGCGTGAGCTGCGGATCGTCACGCCGACCGGCCCGACCACCGCCACCTCGTTGGCGGCACAGAGCGGTGGGGCGATCACGGCACAGGAACTCGCGCTGATCAACAGCATCGAGACCGACCAGCGGATTCCGGCCGGCCGCAAGATCAAGACGGTGCGGTACCGTTGAGGGGGGGGGAGCGCTCGAGCCTCGCGGCCCTGATGCTCCTGGCCGCCTGTGGCGGCGGGGGCGACGGGGGGAGCACCCCGACCCCTCCACCCCCGCCCCCCGCCGTGATCGATACGCTGATCCTGCAAGGGGCACCCGCCACCATCAACGTCGGCCAGTCGGTGCAGCTTTCGGTCACGGCCCGCACCACCACCGGAGCCACGACCGCCAATCCGGTGCTCATCTGGACCAGCACCCAGTCCGCCGTGGCAGTGGTCTCGCCCGCGGGGCGCCTCGAGGCCGTGAGCGCAGGCCAGACCATGATCCGGGTCACTGGGGGGGGGAAGACCACGGAGGCGCCACTCACAGTGACCGCACCGCCCGCGGTCGCGGTCTCGCTGTTCCCGGCCACCAGCGCGCTTCGTCCCGGCAACACGGCACAGTTCGCCGCGCAGGTGCTCAGTCCGAACGGGAGCATTCCCGGCTTGCCGATTACCTGGACGACGGGCGACCAGTCGATCGCGACGGTCGACAACGCCGGCCGCGTCACGGCCGTCGGACTCGGGCGCACCACGGTGACAGCGAGCTACGCTGCGATCACCCAATCGAGTGGTGTGACCGTGTCCAACACCGAGCAGAATCTTCGCATCCATCGCGCCGACCTGATCCAGGTCGCGCAGACGCTGGAATCGTCGGTGCCCCTGGTGCTGGGCAAGCCAAGCGCGATCCGCGTGAATCCGGTGGCCGCGCAGCCGGGGGTGAGTGGCGTCCCGATCGAAGTGACGCTCACGCGCAACGGAGCGACAATCTTTACACAGCGCGTGACCACCGGGACGATCCCGACCGCATTCAACGCGGCGCAGGGCGGCACCGCAGTGTATGTGCCGGTTCCTGATGGGCTCGATCTGAACGGAGCAACGCTCACCACCCGCATTGACCCGGATGGCACCACCGGCGAGTCGGACGAATGGGACAATGACTTCCCGCTCTTCCGCGACACGCCCGTGCCGATCGAGGTGCTGACGCTTGCGCCAATTCAGGTGCGGCTCGTCCCGTTGGGTTCGGCGATCCGTCCCGCGCCGAGCGTCAGTCCGGCGAATGGGCAGGCCCTGGTCGAGTTCATGCGGCTGATCTATCCGACCGCTTCGGTACAAGTGGAGGTGGTCGGCTCGCTCAACACGTCACACACCGACTGGGATTCTGATTTTGGTGTCTCGCTGATCATGAATCAGCTCACGGCGCGTCGCACGGAAGACGGCTCGAGCGCCTACTACTACGGTGTGGTCTCGTCGGCGCCCGTGAACAATGCGGCAGGGTGGGGACGCATTCCTGGTTCCGTCTCGCTCGGGTATGCCACGCCAGCGATCGTTGCCCATGAAATCGGGCACAACTTCGGGTTGGCGCATCCGAATGGCTGCGGCACCGGCGTCGCTGGCGCACCGGGTGCGGTGATTGGGGTCCCGGGCTACGATCCGCGCACCTTCGGCGAAGTCCCGCCCACCGCCGTGAGCGTGATGAGCTACTGCTCCGGCTACGTGTGGATCCAGCCGACCAGCTACCTCTCGATTCTCAACCAGCGGCGCAACGCGAGCACGCTGATGGCAGCCGAACCGACTGGCGGACCCGCGGCGATCGGGGCGGTAGTGATGGGTCGCCTGCTCGATGGGGGGGGGATCAGCATCGACGAGACGCGCACCAGCGTCTCGCCGCGCGGGACCACCCTCGACCAGGGCACCGTCGAAGTGCGCCTGCTGGATCGCGATGGCACGGTACTCGTGTCGCAGCGCGTGCCGGCGGCGGCAGTGGCTGACGAACACGGCAACGGTGTGGCCGCGCAGGGCTATGCTGGGGTCATCGCTGTACCGACGCCGATCGCGCCGGCCGTCGCGCAGGTATCGGTCTCTCGTGGCGGTGTGGTGGTGGTGCGGCCGTACCGCGTGGTGGAGTGACGTTCAGCCGACCCGGCGGGTCTTCCCCTTGAGGAAGTCCATCAGGAGGAATTGGCCGAGCGTCATCGGGTCGGCGAAGTAGGCCTTGCCGCGGCAGATGCGCGAGACCTGCTTGACGAAGTCCACCAGGTACGGGTCGCGCGCGAGCATGAAGGTGTTGATCATGATGTTGCTGCGCCGACACGCGGCCACCTCGGCGTACGTCGCCTTGAGGATGGTCGGATCGAGCCCCATCGAGTTGACGTAGATCTGGCCGTCGGGCAACGTGAGCGCCGTCGGCTTCCCGTCGGTGATCATCACGATCTGCTTCATCTCCGACTTCTGCCCACCCAGAATCCGCCGTGCGAGCGCAAGCCCGCCGGCGGTGTTCGTGTGGTAGGGTCCCACCTGCACATTCGCGAGCGCGCCAAGCGGGATTTCTTCCGCCCCATCGTGAAAGAGCACGACCTTGATGACGTCACCCGGAAACTGGGTGCGGATCAGGTGGGTGAGCGCGAGTGCGACCTTCTTCGCCGGAGTAAAGCGGTCCTCGCCGTAGAGGATCATCGAGTGCGAACAGTCGAGCATGAGCACCGTCGCCGCAGTGCTGCGATACTCCGACTGCGTCACCATCAGGTCTTTCCAGTCGAGATCGATCGGGACGCCGAGGCCGTGACGACTGATCGCACTGGTCAGCGTGGCCGCGGCGTCGAGGTTCATGACGTCGCCGAACTCGTATGGTTTGCTGGCGGCTTCGCTTTCGACGCTGGTGGAGAGGGCGGGCGTCTCATGCGCACCGATCGCGCTCCGGCCGATGGCACCGAGGAGTTCGCGCAGCGTCTTGTAGCCGAGGAAGTCGGCGCCCTTCTCCTTGAGATCGAAGTGGACGGTGCGCGCGGCGGCGCGGGCTTCGCCGCCGGGGAGCTGGTCGGGCGGGATCGTCTTGCCGGCCTGGTCGGTGAGGTTGAGGTAGCCCTCATTCACGAGCCGCTGGACGATCTGGTCGAGGAGGTCGCCGAGATCGCGCTGCACCTCGGCGTCGCGTTCGGTGTCGCCGGTGGTACCGTCGGTGAGGAGGCGCAGCATCTCGGGTGTGAGCTGGCCTGACTCCATCAGCGCCTGGAGAATTGCCTCGCGCAGGTTGTCGAGGGAGCGGTCGGATTGGCCGTCACCCGGTTCGCCCCACCACGCCGGCATCCCGTTGAAGCCGGACTGCAGCAGGAAGTCGCCGAGCTGATCGAGCAGCGCCTGGAGGTTGAGCTGATCGGCGAGGCCGGCGAGATGCTTGGTGTAGGTCTTGGAGCGCATCTTTGAAGGTACTCCTGAGCCCGGCAAGAGTGCCTTCTGATCATCCCAGCCGGCGGTGCTTGCCCTGAGCGAAGCCGAAGGGTCAACCGCCGGGCTTTCCTCGGGCGGCTTGGGCCAACCACCGCTGCGCGAGAGTCATCCCGAGCGGAGGCGCGCAGCGCCGCAGTCGAGGGATCCCTCGTCCCGACCGCAGGGAGGGACCTCTCGCCCTGCCACTCCGACTGACCACTCGCTTCGCGGCCTGCTGATCGCCTCAACGGGCGAGTGCGCCAGAAATGCAACCGGCGATCAAACGCCCGCTCCGCGAGGGTCAGCCGGAGGTGCGCAGTTTTCCCCGCCCTCGCAGAGCGAGCGGCGGGGTCTCCTCGGGTTGCTTGGGCCAACCACCGCTGCGCGAGAGTCATCCCGAGCGAAGGCGCGCAGCGCCGCAGTCGAGAGCCTGCCCCGAGCGAGCGCAGCGAGTCGAGGGGGACCTGCACGTCCCGCCACTCCGACTGACCACTCGCTTCGCGGCCTGCTGATCGCCTCTTGAGGCGAGTTCGCCAGAGATGCCACCGGCGATCAAATGCCCGCTCCGCGAGGGGCAGGCGGAGCGATGTGGCCCGTTCTTCGTTCGCTGCGCTACTGCACGGAACTCCAGTCCACGCCCCCCGGATCGCCACGCCAGACCGTCACCTTTCCCACCGCGATGTCGGTGCCGACGCTGTTCCCCCCGATCCAGAGCCGTTTGGGCGTGTCGAGCGGAATCGAGGTGGGTGACAGAAAGACCGGTTGCCCATTGATCGCCACGCCGCATCGACCGTCCGCGAGCAGGGCAAGCCGGAGGCGATACGGTTCGCCAGACCACATGATCGGCAACGCTGGGATCGGGTTGTTGCGGTGTCCGACAGCGACGACCGCGTGCTGGAAAGAATTGTCCCCCTCAGAGGCGGGATGTGCGAGCACACATTCGGTGCCCCTGCGAATTCGGGTGCCCGGGACGGCGCCTGTGCTGTGATCCCACTCGGCGAGAAGCATCGAGTCCCGTGCACTCAACAGTTCCACGATGAGCCGTTGCCACTTGTCGCGCCGCATGGGTGATGCGACTTCTATCTCCACGGTGAGCCCAGCATCTACCGGAAAGCTCGCGATGGTATAGGCGCCACTCTGGTCCACGCCGTCACCGCGATTGAACAGCGCTCGCCCAAGGCGAGGATGTGAAGCGATCTCCGCTGGTGGGACACCAAACAGGCGCCAGGCCGATGGGGTTGGAACATCCCAGCGTTCCTCAAGGGCGATCTCCGCCAGCGAGGGACCGACGACGAGCCGCACTGAATCGCGTTGGTTCGGTCCCGCCGCCGCGTGAATGGTGACAGCACCCGGGGCGAGTGCCGTGAGCAACCCCGACGTCGGATCCACCGAGCCGATAAGTGAGTCACTGCTTCGCCACCGCACCACCGAGGTATCGAACGCGAGCTCCCGCCCATCCCGGCCGAACCCGGTCACACGCAATCGGTGAAGGGTGCCGGCGCGGACGTCACCGGGAGGGTCAATGCCAATGCGGCTGATCGCCCGGGCTTGCGGGGCTGAACGCACCATGGCGAGACGATCCGGGTTCGCCCCGGGGGGAACCGTCACGGTGCGCCATGCTCCGGGGTATCGGAGGTCCAGGACACGGACCGCGAGACGTGCCGTTTCCGGGTCCTCACACAG
>JAABRY010000105.1 GCA_011390645.1 Gemmatimonadota bacterium | reverse complement strand
CGCCCAGCACGATCATCACGAGCACCAGCCACCGCACGGCGCGGTAGGTGGCGTCGGTCAGGCGGTCAATGAGCGACATGGGGTCGCGGGAGACTTCGTAGAGGGTGAGGGGTCAGGGGTGAGGGGGAACAGGGGAATGCTCTCCCCCTTTTCCCCGCGCGGCGAAGCCGCGCCCCTCCTCACCCGACCACCCGGAGGGTGGTCAGCAGCCACGCATAGTCCGTCGCAATCTCACGCAACCGATCATAGCGACCCGACGCGCCGCCGTGCCCTGCTCCCATGTTGGTGAGCAGGAGGATAGGCGCCTCGCCGGTGTTGAGGGTGCGGAGGCGTGCCACATACTTCGCGGGCTCCCAGTACATCACCTGCGAGTCGTTGAACGCCGTGCGCACCAGCATCGGCGGATAGGCCCGCTCGGTGAGATTGCTGTAGGGGCAGTACGCGCGCATCCAGGCGTACTCGCCTTCGATGTTCGGGTTGCCCCACTCCTCATATTCGCCGACGGTCAGCGGCAGCGTGGCATCGCTCATGGTGTTGAGTACGTCCACGAACGGGACCTGGCTGAGCACCGCTGCGAATCGTTCAGCGGCGAGGTTCACCACCGCTCCCATCAGGAGCCCACCCGCACTGCCCCCTTCGATCGCGAGGCGGTCAGGTGCGACGATCTTCTGGCTGACGAGCGCCTCGGCGCAGGCGATGAAATCGGTGAAGGAGTGCATCTTGCGGTCCATGCGCCCGCCATCGTGCCACGGCTTGCCCATTTCTCCGCCACCGCGGATGTGGGCGATCGCGACCACCATGCCGCGTTCCATCGCCGAGAGCCGCGTCGAGGAGAACGAGACCGGATACGGGTAGCCGTACGACCCGTAGCCGTGGAGGAGGCACGCAGCGGTGCCGTCTTCCGGGACATCGACACGTCGCACGAGTGAGATCGGCACCTGGGTGCCGTCGGGTGCGGTGGCATGGATGCGCCGGGAGACGAAGCGCGAGGCATCGTACCCGCCCACGATTTCCTGCTGCTTGAGGAGCGTGGCAGCGCGGGTGTCGAGGTGATATTCGTAGACCGACGACGGTGTCACCATCGACTGGTACCCGTAGCGATAGGCGACGGTGTCGAATTCAGGATTGGCGTGCGGATGGCACTCGTACGTCGGTTCCGGGAACGCGATACGATGCATCTCCCCGTCCGCAAACCGGTGCACCGCCATCTGGGGGACGCCGGCCTCGCGTTCATGGACGATGAGGTGATCCCGAAAGGTCTCGTGCGCCTCGAGCATGACCTCGCCGCGATGCGGGAGAAGCTCGACGGCGTCAGCGAGTGCCCCCCCCTCCACCGGGAGGGTGATCAGGCGAAAGTTGCGTCCGGTATCGTTGATCCGGATGAAGAAGCGTTCACCATGATGCTCAAGATCGTATTCGATGTCGGCCACACGAGGAAGGACCACCCGCCACGGATCGGTCGTGCCGGCCCGGCGCACCTGCGCCTCCGCCGTGGTGTGACTCCCCCCGTGGAGAATCAGCCACTCGTTGCTGCGGCTCCGATAGACGCCGACGTTGAAGCTCTCGTCGGCCTCCTGATGCTCCAGGACGTCGTCGCCGCCATCGAGCGAGAGTCGCCAGACCTGGAACGAGCGCTTCGTCTCCTCATCCTCGACCCCGTAATAGAGGGTGCGATTGTCGCTGTCCCACGCCACGGCGGTGACCCGTTCCCGATGCAGATCAAGGTGCTCTCCTGTCCGCAGGTCCTTCACCACCAAGGTGTGCTGCCGGTACCCGGTGTCGTCGGTCGTGTAGGCGAGGAGCCAACCATCGTCGCTCACGCTGAAATCGCCGAGCGCCATGAACGACTTGCCCTCGGCCAGCGCATTGAGATCCAGCAGCACGACCTCGGGCCCCTCGGTAGGGCTGCCGCGCCGACGGCAGTGGATCGGATACTGCTGGCCCTCTTCGGTACGGGAGTAGTACCACCACTCACCCTTGCGGTACGGCACCGAGAGATCAGTCTCCTTGATGCGCCCCTTCATCTCCTGATACAGCAGCTCCTGCAGCGCGGCCGTCGGCGCGAGCACCGCCTCCGCATAGGCGTTCTCAGCCTCGAGATGCGCCCGCACCGCCAGATCCTTCCGGTCTCGGAGCCAACTGTAGGGGTCAGGGAGGGTTTCGCCGTGACGGGTCACGGCAGTCGGGCGCAGCGGGGCAACTGGTGGGGTGGGGAACATCAGGCACCGGATTAATGTTGAATGAGGACGCCGGCGATGACCGGCCAGCCTCCAAGATACCCTCCCGGGATCCGATGCCCAGACTCCTCATCCTCTTTGCCCATCCGGCGTACGACGCCTCCCGCGTCCACAAGGCCATGGCGACCGCGGCGCGACGCGTTCCGGGGGTCACCTTCCATGACCTCTACGAGGCCTACCCGGACTTCGACATTGATGTGGGCCATGAGCAGGCACTGCTCGCAGACCATGACCGGATCGTGCTGCAGTTCCCGATCTATTGGTACAGCACTCCGCCGATGGTCAAGCAGTGGGAGGACCTCGTCTTGACGCATGGCTGGGCGTATGGTCAGCAGGGCACGGCGTTGCGCGGCAAGCAGCTCCTGTGTGCGGTGAGTGCCGGGGCGCGGCAAGAGGCCTACACCCCTGATGGCTTCAATGCGGTATCCATCCGTCAGTTCCTCCTGCCTCTGGAGGCGACCGCGCGACTCTGCGGCATGATCTATCACGAGCCATTCGTGATCCACGGCACCCACCGGCTTGAGACCGAGGGCATTGCCGCGGCCGCTGACAGCTATCGAGATCGTCTGGAGGCGCTGCGCGATGCACAGTGACGGCTTCTTCTTCCAGGCGTTCGTCTATCTGGCCGCAGCAGTGGTCGCGGTCCCCGTCGCCAAGCGGCTCGGGTTGGGGTCGGTGCTCGGCTACCTCATTGCCGGAGCCATCATCGGCCCCTTCGGCTTGGGATTGGTCGGCGAAGGCGGCACCGATGTGATGCACGTCGCAGAGTTCGGCGTCGTGATGATGTTGTTCGTCATCGGGCTCGAACTCGAACCTGCACTGCTCTGGCGACTGCGCGGTCCGATCCTCGGACTTGGCGGCTTGCAGGTCGGCCTCACGACTGCGGCAGGCGCCGGCGTCGCCATGACGCTCGGGATGCCATGGCAGGCAGCGCTGGCGATCGGAATGACCTTCGCGCTCTCCAGCACCGCCATCGTGCTCCAGACGCTGCAGGAGAAGGGCTGGATGCGCCTCCCGGCCGGTCAGAGCGCCTTTGCGGTGCTGCTCTTTCAGGACATCGCGGTGATTCCGATGCTGGCCGTCCTGCCCCTGCTGGCCCCGGCTGCTGCCGCGGCCGTTGGTGACGGGCACAGCACCTTGGTGGATGGGCTTCCGGGCTGGGGCAAGACATTGGCCGTCCTGGCCGCCGTGACATTGATCGTGGTCGGCGGTCGACTCGCCTTGCGCCCCGCGTTCCGCGTGATCGCCGGGACCAGACTCCGCGAACTCTTCACTGCTGCCACGCTGTTGCTCGTGGTCGGCATCGCCCTCCTCATGCAACAGGTCGGCCTCTCCCCTGCCCTCGGTACCTTCCTCGCCGGTGTGGTCCTCGCCACCAGCGAGTATCGCCATGAGCTGGAGAGCGACATCGAACCGTTCAAGGGTCTGCTGCTCGGGCTCTTCTTCATCGCGGTTGGTGCGTCGCTTGACTTCGGACTCATCGCTGCGCAGCCGGGGGCCATTGCCGGTCTCACGGGGCTGGTGCTCGGCGCGAAGTTCCTCTTGCTGCTCCTGCTCGCGCGCCTCTTCCGGATGGGCACCGATCAAGGACTCCTCTTCGCCTTCGCGCTCCCGCAGGCGGGTGAGTTCGCCTTCGTTCTGCTCGGCTTCGCGACGTCGATCGGCGTGCTCGGACTCGAGGTGGCGAATCCGCTGATCGCCGTGGTCGCATTGACCATGGCGCTCACACCGGTGCTGCTGGCAGTCCACGAGCGGCTGATTGCTCCGCGCATCGGCACCCGCGAGCGTGCAGATCGTCCGGCCGACACGGTGCACGACGAGGGGGAGGTGATCATTGCAGGCTTCGATCGCTTCGGCAACACGGTGGGCCGCTTCCTGCGGGCCAACGGCGTGCGAACAACCGTCCTCGACAACGACTCCGACCGAGTGGACACCCTGCGACGGCTGGGGCTGACCGTCTTCTACGGTGACCCCACGCGGATGGACCTCCTCCACGCTGCGGGGATCGAGCGCGCCCGTGCCATCGTGATCGCGTTGGATGACCCCGAGAAAGTGCGCGGGCTGGCCGCCGCGCTGCGCCTCCACCATCCGGAGCTGGCAATCTTCGCCCGAGCGGCCGATCGCGGTGACGCCCACGAGCTCCTCGACCTCGAGCTGCAGGGGGTCTATCGCGAGACGCTCGACACCTCGCTCCGCATGGGAGTGGACGTGCTGCGGGCCATGGGCCACCGCGGGCACGCGGCACACCGCGCCGCCAACGCCTTCCGGCGACACGACGAAGCAACACTCAAGGAACTGGCCGCCATGCGGGAAGATCGTGCCCGGTACTTCACAACGGCACGAGCCCGCATCGCCGAACTCGAAGCGTTGATCCAGGCCGACAAGCCTGCACCACTCGCAACGCGCGACCTCGGCTGGGATCCGACGACGCTCCGGGCGGAGTTCAGCGAACAGCGAACTGAGGACCGAGAACAGAGAACGGAGAACCAAGGCTCTGACATGTGAAAACGGCGCTGGAGGTCTCCCTCACAGCGCCGTTCTCTGTTCTCTGATCTCTGTCGTGATGGAGGCGCAGGGAATCGAACCCTGGTCCGAATCAGCATCCAGAACTGCGTCTACGTGCGTAGGTCTCGCTTCAAGCTTGGCGTCGGGCCGGTGCCAGACCGACCTTCCCGACGTTGACCTCCTGAAAGCTCGCTCAAGGTGTCGGAGGACCACCCATCGCTATCCCGGATTGATAATTCCGATGCCGACGCCCCGGGCGGGCCTCGAACCTCGGAGGTGCAATAAGCGAACTACTTAAAGCTCAGCTTACGCAGCCATCGCCAGATCAGTGTTGGCAATTGTGTTTTTTCCAGAGAGATTTACCAGGGCTCCGGACCTGGGCACGCTGCCTTTCATTCAACCAACCCGTCGAAGCCGATCGCCCCCGACACCGAATAGTACCCGAAGGTGCGGGGGATGGCAAGGGGTGGAGGGTCGTTAGTCGTTGGTCGTTGGTCGTTAGAGGACACCACGTCCATACCACCCCCCGTTCACCGTTCACCGTTCCCCGTTCACCACCTACCGACAGGCCCCCATGCGTTCATCTCTGTTGATCGTCGCTCTACTCGCATCCACGAATCTCCTGTCAGCTCAGTCCCTTCCCCTTCGCCAATCGCAGCTTGATGCCTCCGCCCGAGATGCCTCGGTGCGGGTGCCGCTGGACAGCACCACC
This sequence comes from Gemmatimonadota bacterium, assembly GCA_011390645.1. Lineage (GTDB taxonomy): Bacteria > Gemmatimonadota > Gemmatimonadetes > Gemmatimonadales > GWC2-71-9 > Palsa-1233. Next base: position 5,415 of record JAABRY010000105.1, on the reverse strand, counting down.
GATGGCCGCTGGCTGGGCGCCTCGCCCGGGACAGGCCGCTGGGATGTCGAGGGCCGTTGGTACTACTTCACCTACGACACCCTGGTGGTGGTTTCCGATTCCGTCACCCCTGAGGCCGCATGGTGGCGAATCTCCCGCGACGGCCGCCGCGTCGAGTCGGTGACACGTGAAGCGGCGCTCGCAGTGCCGAGTGGTGTCGAGTGGACCCGCGACGGGACGCGCGCCACCTGGTTCCACCGGGGGGAGTTGCGCATCTGGGAGCGCGGCAAGGGCGAGCGCGTGGTGCAGCGGCGTGCCGGTAGCGTGCGACCTTCGTGGAGCCCCGACGAGCGGGAAGTCCGCTTCCTCGATGGCGGAGACCTGTACGCGGTTGTCCCGACCAGCGGCGAGATGCGCCAACTCACGCGCACCCACACGGCGAAGGAAGCGCCGAAAGACAAACCGGTCAACGTCGAGCTCAAGCGCCAGCAGTTGGAGATCTTCGACTTCACCAAGGTGAACAAGGCGCAGCGGGACAGCGCCGACGCGCGCCGACGGCGCGACATGGTGGAAATGCCGGCTGCAGTGATCAAGCCGAAGGCGAATGACAATATCGGCGGGATCGACATGCCGGTGACGGGCAAGTACGTCACGTACATGGTGACGCCACGCAGTGACGACCCGCAGACGAGCTGGTCGAACTTCGTCAACGACTCGGGGGTCGTCTACACCGCCACGGGTCGCGCGAAGGTTGGCGCGGCACCGGCCAAGGGCCGTGCCGCGATCGTGCCAGCCGACGGGATGCTCGAGCCCGACAGCATCAAGATCACCTGGGTGAAGGACGACACCACCGCCTTCGGCAAGCCGGTGCGCGCACTGGCGCTCTCCTGGAATCGTCAGGGCACGCGCCTCGTGGCGGTCTATGCGTCCATGGACTACAAGGACCGGTGGATCGTGCTGGTCAATCCCGACTCCGGCACACACGTGCGCACTCTGCACCACGAGCACGACGAGGCCTGGGTACAGGAGTTCAGCGGACTCACCTGGCTCCCCGATGGGGAGCACTTCGCCGTGCGCAGCGAATCAAGCGGGTGGGGACACCTCTACCTCGTCGACATGAACGGTGGCGTGCGTCCCCTCACCAGCGGGGCCTGGGAAGTCCGTGGCCACTCGCTCTCCCGGGATGAGCGCCATTGGTGGCTGAGCACCTCGGAGGCCCACCCGAGTGAAGTCCACACCTACCGGATGCCTCTGATGGGGGGGGCACGTACGCGCATTGATCACCTCGGCGAGGGGCAGGCCACCCTCGCCATGGCGCCCGACGAGCGAGCCGCGGTGGTGCGGTGGAGTGAGCCGGAACAGCTCACCGACCTGTACCTCTTGCCGACCCTGGACGCGAAGCCGATCCGCGTGACCCGTAGCGGCACCGACGCCTTCTGGCGCATTCAATGGCCGGCCAGCGACTATGTGGCATTCACCGATGATCGCGGCGACTCGGTCTGGGCCCGCGTCTATCGTCCCACGACGACACACCCGAATCGCCCCGCCGTGCTGGAGATTCATGGTGCCGGCTACGCGCAGGGTGTGCACAAGAGCTTCAAGAATTCCGGTGCGCATGGCGGCTCGCTCTACGCCAAATACCTCGCCGACCGCGGCGTGACCTACGTGGTGCTCGACTACCGTGCCTCGGCTGGCTATGGCCGCGACGTGCGCACTGCCGTGTACCGTTCGATGGGCGATCGCGACGTGGCCAGCGCGGTGGCCGCCGTGCCATTCCTGCGCGATCGCTACAACGTGAATCCGGAGCGCATCGGACTCTTCGGCTGCAGCTACGGTGGCTTCTACACCCTGATGGCGCTCTTCAAGCATCCGGGCGTCTTCAAGGGCGGGGTGGCGCAGTGTTCGGTGACCGATTGGGCGCACTACAACCACTGGTACACCGCCCGCATCCTCAATGGTGACCCGAAAGCTGACAGTGCCGCCTACCGCGCCTCGTCGCCGATCTACCACGCCGCGGGGCTGCAGGATCGCCTGATCATCCAGCACGGCATTGTCGATGGCAACGTCCAGTATCAGGACGCCATTCGCCTCGTCCAGCGCCTGATGGAGCTCGGCAAGGACTTCGAGTTCGTGACCTATCCGATTGACGCCCATGGCTGGCAGAGTCGCTGGGCGAAGCGCGACTCACAGCGCCGCATGCAGAAGCTGTGGGATGAGGTGTTGCTGAACTGAGGACGGGTGAGGACAGAGGGTGAAAGGTGAAAGGGGTGGCAGTCACACCCGTTTCACCTTTCACGTTTTACCTACTGCCGCCGTTCGCTGCTAAAGCCGCCACTCCACCCCAGCCGTCACCATGCGAGGCATCCCGGGCTTGATGCCTTCGGGCCGACGTGAGGCGATGTAGTTCCGGTTGGTCAGGTTCTTGACCGCCACCATCAGCACGGCGCGGGAGCCCGGGAGCGGCGTGCTCCCGGAGATGTGCCAGAGTGCATGTGCCGGGATCTCGCCAATGCGACCGTTGGCACTGCCGGTACGCGTCTCGAAGTTGTCGGAGAACTGCCGGCTGATCAACTGGCCGTCGAGCCGCAGTTGGAGGCCGTCGCGGTGGCCGATCTGTCCGTGCATGGCCAGCAGGTGCCGCGGCGCATAGGGGAGCTGATTGCCACGCACGTTGACCGTGTCGTTGCCCGTCCGCAGGAAGCGATCGCGCGAGAAGGTGGCATCCACGAAGGTGTACTGGACACCGGTCCGGAGCGGCACGCCCCCCAGGTCACGCCAATCGAGTTCGAGGGCAGCCTCGATCCCGCGATGCCGCGTGGCGCCCTGATTCGCGAGCGCGGCGTCGGCGACGCTTCCGGCTGACAACGACGGCTCGATGATCTGGTTGGTGAAGTCAAGCGCGAAGACGGTGACGTCGAACATGATGCCGTCGCGCGGTCGGGTGCGTGCGCCCAGCTCGAGATTCCAGCTCTCTTCCGCGTCGAGTTGCAACGACACCGGATCACTCACCGACTCCCCCGGCGCGAGCGTTTCCGACCCGAGCACGAAGGCGTCCTTGGTGCGCGGCGGCGCGAAGCCGCGATGCGCGCCGGCAAAGAGGGTCGCGGAGGCACCGGCATACCACGATGCGCCGACGCCTGGAATCAACACCGTGATCGCGTCGCTGCTGCGGATGTCCACGTCCTCGGGGAGATTGGTGGTGCCGCTCCCCGTCACGCGACGGACGCGCGTCCGCAGGATGGTGCGGTCGAAGGTCACGTGCTCCACGCGCAGGCCAGGCGTGATGCGCAGACGCTCCCCCACCGCGAGGTGCTGTTGGGCGAACGCCGCGAGGGCAGCGCCGGACCGCTTCTCGTCATCCCGGAGTGCGCCGCTGCGGGCAGTGGCGGTGGTGCCGCTGAAGAACTGATCGCGCGCCCACTCCAGGTGACCGCGGACGCCCCCCTCGAACTCCCCGAGCGCCGTCTCCGCGCGAAGGCGCGACTCGACTCCGGCCACTTCGAACGCGCGGTCTCGGTTGCCGGTCCCGTTCGTGAAGAGATGGCCGTTCCCGGTGGTGTTGTAGCCGTAGTTCTGGCGGCTCCAGTCGCGGGTCGTGGTGAAGGCGTATGCCACCGTCCGCAGCGTGGTGCGGGCCGCGAGCTCGCGCTGGTGCGACAGGGATGCGGTGAGCCGGCGCACGCTCAGGAGGTCGTCGCTCCCCGGATAGGCGAGCGGGTTGGCCCGGAAGAGCGAGTCGGTCAGTCCGACGTAGGTTGCATTGGAGCGTTCGTCGTACACGCCGATCTTCACACCGAGGGCATCGCGGGTCCCGAGGGTGACGGTGCCCTTCAGCATGACGTCGACCGTCGTGAGGTTGAGACCGCGAAGATCATCGGCACGACGATAGGTCGCCATGCCGAGCACCCCCGCGTTGCCGTGCTGGCCGCTGGCGAGCAGTTGCGCGCGCCCGAAGCCACCTCCCCCCCCCACTGCGCTCCAGCGCACCTCCGGAACGGTCGAGGGCTCAGGGGTGACGTAGTTGATCACGCCACCGATCGTCTGCGGGCCGTGCAGGATCGAGCCGCTCCCCTTCACGATCTCGATGCGCTCCATCCGGTCCACCGGCGGGGTGTAGTAGAGCTCTGGCTCGCCATACGGATTGAGGGCGACCGGGATGCCATCCTCGAGGACAAGCACCGACCGGGACCGGTCGGGGTCGAGGCCGCGAATGCCGATGTTGGCGCGGAGGCCAAGCCCTTCCTCATCCTGCACGTGCACGCCCGCGATGCCACGAAGCACCTCGTTCCCGCTCAGGGGACGGGTCATGCGCAACAGCTCCGGGGTGATGACCGCTCCCGAGCCCGGCAGGCGAGCCAGGGCCCCGCCGCCGTGACCGAGCACCGTGAGGCCCGCGAGTTCCGTAGGGACCGGGGTCATTCGGACCGCGAGCGGTGCAAGCTCGCCTGGGGTCAGAGCAACCTCGACCGGCGCGTAGCCCGGGCGACGGAATCGGAGTGTGGTGGTTTCAACCCGGAGTCGGAGGCGGAAGGTGCCGTCGACGTCTGTCAGGGTACCTCCACCTTCAGGCAGTTGCACGATCTCGACCGCCTCGAGCGGCCGACCGTCCGCTGTGGCTTCGGTGACGGTGCCCCGGACGATGCGAGCGTCCTGGGCGGACAGGAAGGTCGGGAGAAGAAGGGATACGGCGAGGAAGAGGTGACGACCAGAAATGAGAGTCATGAGGCCCTGTATACATGCGATTGAGAATCATTTCAACTTGCCCACAACGAGAGAATACCGACCACATCAGTCGGAGACAATACCGAAATGTACGGAGGCAGTTACCCCAGCCACCCCTTGCCGCGCACCCAGACGTAGATCCCCACCACCACCGCCAGCATCGCGACCAGCACCGCGGGATAGCCCATTGGATGCTGCAACTCGGGCATCACCCGGAAGTTCATCCCGTATACCCCCACGATGAACGTCAGCGGCAGGAAGAACGCCGAGAAGACGGTGAGAATCCGCATCACCTCGTTGGTCCGCTTCGACGACATCGCCAGGTGGATCTGGAGGAAGAGGTTCACCTCATCGAGCATCTGGTCGACCCAGAAGAGGTAGGCGTCGGCCGTCTCACGCATGTCGTGGAAAAGCGGCTCGGCGCGATCGCCAGGCGGGACAAGCTTCTGGAGCGCCATCCCGGTGGCGTAGATGATCCGCCGGGAAAGTGCCACGCGCCGCTTGAGGTGGTACGCATCCTTCAGCGAGGGGGGGGGCGTGTCCTCGTCGAAGAGGCCCTCCTCGAACTGGTCGAGCACGCCCTCCGAGCGCTCCAGCGGCTTCTCGAAGGAGTCGAGTGCGCGGAGCACAAGCTGCGACAGGATGAGCCATTGCGCCGGCCCATCGCCGCCATTGCAGCCGTGCGTCTCGCGGAGCAGGGCCACTTCCTCGAGA
>JAABRY010000104.1 GCA_011390645.1 Gemmatimonadota bacterium | reverse complement strand
ATCGCCGCGAGCGTGCACAGCCGCGGCTCGATCTGACAGCCGACCGTCAGGTCACCGACTGGGAAGTTGCGAGCCAGCATCCCGAAGTGCAGCTGTTCCCTCAGCTCGCCCATCGGTCGCGAGAACGACACAACCAACCGTCCGGTCGCGGTTGCCCAGACAAGCATCTCCTGGGCATCTCCCGACACTCCCGGGAACCGCTGCACGGCCACCGGCGCACCGTGCCGCATCACGAGCACGCCCCGATCGTCCAGCACGTGGTTGGTCGGCGAGTACCGGTTGGCGTAGCCGGGATGGTCCTTCGTCATCATCGAGGGAAACGGAAAGTGCAGGTCACCTTGGCTCACGACGCGCGTTCCTGGTGACTGGCCCTCCACGACCCGAGCAAGCGGGTCCCAACGGTAGGACGCGAGCGCGAGGGCCCACCGGTCGAGTTGCTCGACGAGACGCGTTCCCGGCAGGCGCCCGTCTTCGAGGTCGAGCGCAGTCCAGAAGCGGCGCAACCATTCAGCCGCGGCGGGTCCTGTTCCGGCGACCCGATCCCACTCAGCGAGCGTGGTGCTATCGACGATCCATTCGAGATCCCGGCGATACGAGACGAAGTCGACTGCACTCGCAAGCTGCCCTGCGCCGGTGTAGTACCGTGACTCAGCCTTGGCTCCACCCCGCGCGCGGTCAATGCGCGCGGCCAGGTGCCACATCTCAGGTGCAGTTGTGCGCCCAACCAGTGTGGCGACAACGTCGTGTGCGGCATCTGCATCACCGCACTCCAGCTCGAGCGCGGCCCACGTGAGCGTCAGTGCGACGGGCAGCGTATCGTGCCGCGCCGCGAGTGCCCGGAGCTGCGCACGTTGCTGCTCGGGTGGCAGCCACAGTTGCGGGTAGGGCGCGAGCCGTTCCAGCTCGGACGCGGCCGTGACGTCACCGCTGTCACGAACCAGAATCTCGCGTAGTGACCGGACCACACCGGGGCGCCACGCACGCTCGCGGTTGGACGTGTCAGCACCCGGTGCGGCGAATGGCGCGCCCAGCGCGAGTCCAGCGCGGGCGGCGACGCGCAACTCCTCAAGCGTAGGAATCCTCGAGACGAGATGCCGCATCAGTCCACGAGCTTCAGTCTCCAGCCTCCCACGAATTGCCTCGTTGCCCTGTTCGAACCGCGACACCAACTGGGTGATGCCTTCGATGTCCGGTTGCTGGGCGTGCAGGGTGCCCTGAAGCACGACGTGCAGCAAGATGGCAAGCGCGCATACCCGCAGTCGCGCGGATCCGCCCACTAGGGATTCTCCTCCACCACCCGCCCCGAGACTTCCACCGTACCAGGATTCCGCTGCAAGCGAACGAGTTGGCCGGCCCGGGCTGGCAAGGCGATCGGTGCCCACATCCTCCAGCGCTCCGGGCGCCAGGCACCATCCGCGCCGAGGGCGAAGTGCACCGACCCGCCGACAGCACCGTCAGGCAGATTGCCCGGCACATTCCGATGGTGGAAGTGCAGCTCGCGCAGCGCCAACGACGTCTGGTCAAGCACCAAGCGTCCACCGACACGCACCTTGTCGCTGCGGCCGGTGGGCTCGAAGCGTACGACGATCGTTCCGCTCCCCGGTTCGGCCTCGATCAGGTCAAAGCAATGTCCAGCCAGGAACCACTCGGAGAAGAGCACCGCGGCGTCGGGGCCGTAAAAGACCCACCGCCCGCCGCGTCGTCCCTCGGGTGCGCTCGCGAAACCGTTTGCCCGCAGCTCCTCTGCGCCGGGTGACACCACGGGCCAGCTCAGGCCGCCCAGCCGAGTCGTGTCGGCCTCGATGATGGAATCGCGGCGCGTGGCGAGGGCGCTTCGCTGCACGATCTCGACCACGTGCCGAGACCGCCCAAGGGCGAGGGTCTGCTCCATGACTTCCAGCGCGCTCGCCGCGGCATCCAGAAGCGGCGCCAGCACTCGACCAGTTTCCGGGGTGGACCGACAGCGCCCACCCGACGCACGAGTCACCACCTCAGGCAGCACGGCCACTGCTTCGATCATGCGGACGACGGGGAGTTCGATCATCTCGGCGGGGACGTGCAATTCGGCCAGTCGCACTTGCGCGTACCCGATGGCGCGCACTCGAAGCTGGTAGATGCCGGCGGTGGCGAGTCGCACCAGATATGCCCCCCCCTGGTTCGTGGCGGCGCGACCCACCACCTCGCCAGCGGGTGTGCTCACCTCCACCAATGCATTCGCAATCGGTCGGCTAGCATCATCCACCACGCTGCCGCGTACCCCCTGCCCCGCGAGCAACCCTGGGATAACCAAAGCAGTGAGCAGGCAGAGCCCCAGGTGACTTCGCATCTCAGCGGCCCCCATCGTGGATCAGGAGCCCACGCCGCCGTTCAACCACTTCGCTTCCCGCCTCGACCCGTACGGTCAAGGTGTACTGACCGGGCGGCAGCGCATCGAGCACGACTTGTCGCCGAATCGGGGTGAAAGTTCCGGCACTCCGTTCCGTCGAGGTGATCCGGATCGTGCGCGGGTTCGATGCATCAGTGGGTGTCAATGTCAGCGCGAGACGGAACTCGGTGCCGGCAGGCAGCCCCCACACTTCCGCATACCAATCCACCGTTTCACCGCTCGCCCACGCACCGAGCGCATTCAACGGGAACGGCTCGCCTGCGGCAGGCCACAGCGGATTCGAGCCGGCTCGCCCAACCACGATGTCGCTCATCCCGAGCGTCGTCCCCTCGGGTACCACCACGGCGCGGTGCTGGGCGAAGTGACCCAGAGAGTCACCGGGTTGCTGTCCGCGGACCGCGACATCCCAGGTCCCGGGTGGCAGCACCACCTCGAGCCACCCCGTCAGGTTGTCACGCAGCCCGATGTTCGCCTCGGTGATCACCCTGCGCACGGAGTCCATCTCAATGATGCGCCCGGTGCTCCGCTCGGCGGCAACGACACGCAACGCAACGCGCGTGAGGACCCGCCCGTCGAGAAGCGTGTCGGCCTCCAGTGCACGCTGCGGCACGGCGTAGGAGAGCAACGCGCGGCCCGACCCGTCTACGCCTGCACCAACGGCGAATGCTTGAGTGACTGCGCCCCAGGCGCGTGGCACTGGTGGGATGTCGCTGTCGCTCGAAACGTGAAGCGTCGCGTCGGTGCGTGATCGCGCGACCACCGCGCGGACCTCCTCCCAGCAGCTGATCGGGCCAACCTCGCCACGCACCAGCAACGCCGCCCCGTAGGTGGGATCATACTCGGCCCGACGTCGCCAGTCCTCAACGCCGAGCGGGAGATAGCTGGTCAGTGTCGTCGGGGCATTGAGTCCGAGCGCTCGACTCCCGCGGAAGTGCACGAAGCGCCACTCTCCGTCCAGCCAGTATCGCCACGACTCATTCTGCCGCATCGACTCCTGCCGCTCGGCCAGCATGGCAGTGAGCCCCCGCGACCGTGCCTGTAATTCCTCGATGCTCAGCTCGACATTCGCCGTCCGGTGAATGCTCGGAGCTGCTCCACCCACAATCAGTGCCGGCGTGCCGTGTCGCATGTAGACAATGGCGCGGTGGTCGAGCAGTGGTTCGCGGTCTCGCACGTCACCCGGAAGCGAACGCTCCAGCGCGGCCAGCAGTTCGTAGTGGGCGCTGTTGCTCGCGATGCACTCGTCGAGCCCTTCGAACCCCATCTCTACGCGTCGGAACTGGATCCGACTCCCCGGCAGCGGGACACGATACTGCTGGTGCACGTGCGCCCAGCGTCTCAGGTGCTCCGCGAGCCGATCGCCCTCGTATCCAGCGCTCGCCGCATCGCGCACGCGCCAGAAGCGATGCAACCACCCCTGCACCGCGTCATCGGGAATGGCGCTGAAGATGCCAATTGAATCAGGGGAGAGGAGCCAGCCGACGTCGTGGGCGTAGTGGGCCCTGCTCACTGCACTGATGCTGCGCAGTCCGCGTCGATAGTCGGCAACCGCCTTCGTGATGTCTCCGCGCATCGCGAGCGTCCGCGCACGCTCGAGCATCGCGATCCCGTGCAGTGAGTCGTCGGATGATACGTGGCCCAGCATCGCGAGCGCCGAGTCCAGTTCGCTGCGCTGCCGAGCCTCGCGGGCGAGCACGATCTGCAGGGCGGACTCGCGATTCTTCGCGGACTGCAACAGGTCAACTGTCTGGCGCTCGTACCGTGTGGGTTCGCGCTCTCCTCTCGCCAGCAGCAACTCGAGGGCGAGGTCCCGAGCGGGCCGGTAATCATTGTCCCGCTGCAACGCTTCGACGATCCACCGCCACGCCGCTTGGGCATGCGTCTCGCCGCTGCGCATCCCGGCCGATTCCTGAACCGGTCGTTCCGCGCGGTGCATCGCCACAAAGGCAGCGGCGAGCTGGTGGGGAGCACTCGGGTCGCTCGATGTACGTGATGCCTCGCCTTCCAGTGTGAAGAGGCGTCGCTCGACGCTCGTCCGTGAGGGCTCGGTCGGGCCGGCTTGCGCCGCCAGTGCATGGGGCAACAAGAGCGTGACACAACCGCAAAGAAGAGTGCGACGCAGCATCGTCACGTCTCGGCGTTGAGGAGAAAGCAGCCTGCGAAGGGGAATCTCTAGGGGACGCGGGACGCACGGCGGATTGCACGGCACCGGGTGGCTGGGCCGACCACACCGGTTCTATTCTGGGCTGAATCTACGGAACTGCCCACCAATCTGCGCGATCAGCTCTCGAGCAATCCCCGCTTCTTTTGCAAGGCCAGGCCAATCATCAAGCACCGCGTCCACCTCATCGAGGATGACTCGACCATCATGCTGCACGTCGAATGTCGCGCCCACGGCGAGCAAGTCGTCCCGGGTGATGTCGTCGTCCTTGCCGGCAACGGTCATCTGATGCGTCGACGCCCAGCGGCCCCCAGTGGCCCAGGTGAGGTCATACGCGGGGGCAAGCCGCCACGCACCATCGGGCGACATCAGGAACGCGATGTTCTTGACATGGTCGTCCTGGTTGCGCGCCGCAATGTTGAACACCATGCGCCGGAACGCTTCATCAATCACGGTCTGGCCCAGACCCAGCTGGCGCATCGCGCGGAACCAGCCCTCGTACGACACCACATGTCGCACGTTGTAGTCCGCGTGGAGCAATCCGCCCAGACTGTGCAGGTGCAGTCGCCGCGTGATGGTCCGGTCGAAGCGGCGCGTCATGAAGTGGGCAAACTCCCGCTCGCGCAGGAGGTGAGTCTCCGACATCTCGATGCCGGCGCGGCGGGCCATCACCGAATAGACGTATTCGATCCGACCCCACGGCCCCGGCTGGAATTCGCCGCGAAGCGCGTGCCCCCCCTGACCAGCGGACACGCCGTCGAACTTGATCAGCCAGTGCTCGTCGCCAGCGTCCGCTTCGGCAAATCCTGATCGGACCCGGCCGAGCGCACGGTTCCACAGAATCAGCGCCTTCGCGCGCGCCCCCCCGGCAGTGGCTCCCACCTGCATCATCTCGGGAACGGACACCGCGGTGTCCCCTTCGATCACCCGGCGCGCCTGCTCGACGAGTGAAGCCACCTCGAGCGCCTCCTCAGTGGCACGCACGCGTCGGCCATCGAGGGGCGGATGGAATTCCAGTGCACCCATCGCCCGCGAACCCAGATATAGCAGTCGCTGCACTGGGCTGAGCGCATCGTCGGGCCTGCCGCGGGATTCGAAGTAGCGACGGATGACCGCGTTGCCGAACGCATCGGGCAGCGCGTCGGCGAGCACGCCCGGGAGTCCCTGAAACGCCTCACTCCGCGCAAGCTCCGGAAAGGCCTGCGGTCCGCGCAACGAGAGTGGCAGGCGCAACGGCGAGATTTCCAACCCGGTGTCGCGGAATGCTTCCGCGTACTCGAAGACCACGCTGCCGCTCGCCGGATCCTCGGCGACGGCGCCGACATCATGGCCCCAGAGCCGGATCGATGCGACCGCCCCGTCAGCCACCCTCGCTGCTCCCACGGTTCCGACGCGTACCGGCCCGCTGGCGCACCTTCCCCGCCAGCTTCGCCATCTCGATTGGTGAGGGGAGCGCCGGCGGCAGGAACGATTCCAGGGCGTCGAGCCGGCCCAACGCCCGCAACAGCTTCACCACCGTCGCCAACGTGGGATTGCCCCCCGCCTCCGCACTCGCCGCCGTCCGCAATCCCACCCCGGCCGACTCGGCGACTTCCCGCAGCTCCCGGTTCTGCTGCAGCCGGTAGCGACGGAGGCGCGAGCCGATCTCGCGGAGGATCTCTGGGGTCGATGAGGCTTCGGTAATTACCATTCTGTTGCCTCCAGTAACAGCCATTTACTGCATTTAGATTCTTGCAATGAATTATACCAGCTTTATACGGCACTTACAAGCAAATCTACATCGAATGGAAAGTATCAATAACTGCATTATCCAGCATATTAACGTCACTGTTGACTATTACATGCAATATACCGCTTTATGCAAATACTAAAGGGAGACTCCCGGGAAACATCCCGAGAATCTCCCCAGCCGCTCGGCATGAAGGCTGTGCCTCCGTATCGCGAAGTGTACCGTCCTGCCCCTCACTGGATCAGGCCAGGAATCTTCCGATCCGCGGAGACGGGTACCGGTCCACTACTCTCCCTCCCCCACCACTCGACCATGCACCTCGATGGACCCCACCACCCGCGGCGGACGTGGCAACGGATTGACGCGTGGTGCACTACCAATCGGCATCGGTGGTGCCGGGGGAAGGACCGTCAGCGGCGCACGCATCATCCACCGATCAGGTCGCCAGACGCCGGACGCATCGGACACGAAGTACACCGCACCACCGGCCGATCCACCGGGAAAGTGCGACGGAAGATTGCGGTGCTCGAAGTGCAGTTCACGCAGCGCGAGCGACGTCGCGTCCAGCACCAGGTGTCCGCTCAGGCGCACCTTGCCCCCGCGTACGTTCGGCTCGAACCGAACCACGATGGTGCCAGCATCCGGCTCTGGTTCAATCAAGTCGAAGCAGTGCTCCGACAGGAACCAATCGGCAAAGAGCACCGACGCATCGGGACCAAAGAAGGTCCACCGTCCAGTTCGCGCGCCGGTAGGTTCGTGGCCGAATCCCTCGAGGCGCAATCGTTCGGCATCGGCTGACACCACCGGCCAGGTCAGCTCCGCCAGTCGGGTGGTGTCGGCCTCGATCAGCGAATCCCTCCGTGTCGCGTAGGCGCGTCGGTCAACGATCTCCACGGTGTGCCGAGCGTTGCCCAGCAACAGCGTCTGCTCCATCACCTCCAGGGCGCTGGCCGCGGCCTCCAGCAGGGGTGCCATCACCAGACCCGTCTGGGGCGCGCTGGTGCACCTGCCCGCCGACGACCGGGCCACCAATTCAGGCAACATCGCCACCGCATCGGTCATCGTGATCACCGCGAGTTCGCGTATGGTACCCGGTACCTGTTGCGCACCCATCCGTACCTGCGCATACCCGATCGCTCGCACCCGGAGTTGGTATGCACCCGGTTGAGCGAGGCGTACCACGTATGCCCCCCTCTGGTTCGTGACACCTCGACCCACCACCTCGCCTGCGGGCGTGCTCACGTCGATCAGCGCATTGGCGATCGGCCGGCCAGCATCATCCACCACGCTGCCCCGCACCCCCTGCCCCGCGAGCACGCTCGGCACGGCCAGCGCGGCGAGTAGGCATGCCCCCACGTAGAGTCGCATGTCATGGTCTCCCATCGTGGATCAGCAGCCCACGCTGACGCTCAATTGTGGTGCCGCCCGCCTCGACGCGCACCGTCAGCATGTACTGGCCCGTTGGGAGCGCATCAAGCACGACTTGCCGACGAATCGGCGTGAACGTCCCCGCACTCCGTTCCGTCGAGGTAATCCGGATCGTGCGCGGGTTCGACGCATCGCTGGGTGTCAATGTCAGCGCCAGCCGGAATTCGGTGCCGACGGGAAGCCCCCACACTTCCGTATACCAATCCACCGTTTCACCGCTCGCCCACGCGCCGAGCGCGTTCAGCGGGAATGGCTCACCGGCGGCAGACCACGGCGGATTTGAGCCGGGGCGTCCCACGACGATATCGCTCATCCCGAGCGCGGTCCCCTCGGGGACCACCACGGCGCGATGTTGGGCGAAGTGACCGAGCGAGTCACCGGGCTGCTGTCCGCGAACCGCAACATCCCAGGTTCCGGGCGGCAAGGCCACCTCGAGCCACCCCGTCATGTTGTCGCGCTGACCGACGTTCGCCTCGGTGATCACTCGTCGCACCGAGTCCATCTCAATGATCCGTCCGGTGCCCCGCTCGGCCGCAACGACGCGCAGTGCAACCCGAGTGAGGACGCGTCCGTCGAGCAGCGTGTCGGCCACCAGCGCACGCTGCGGAATCGCATAGGAGAGCAATGCCCGGCCGGACCCGTTCGCGCCGGCGCCAACTGCAAAGGCTTGCGTGACCGCGCCCCAGGCGCGTGGGATCAATGGGGTATCACTGTCGCTGGAGACGCTCAAGTCAGCGTCAGCACGGGATTGGGCGATGACCGTGCGAACCTCGGGAACACAGCTCAGTGGAGTGCCAATTGGTGGTGTGCGCATCGCGGCGAAGTAGGCGGGGTCCACGTCTGCTCGCATGCGCCAATCATCTCTGAAATTGACGGGGAGGTAACTCGAGATCGTGGTCGGGGCGTGGAGCCCAAGCGCCCGGCTCCCGCGGAAGTGTACAAATCGCCACTCGCCCTCGAACCAATAGCGCCATGACTCATTCTGCCGCATCGATTCCTGTTGCTCGGCTGCGAGTGCCTTCCGGCCCTTCAACCGTTCCTGTAGCTCGTCGATGGACAGTTCGATCAACGCCGTCTGGAAGAGCACCGGCGCCGCTCCGGTGACGACCATCGCGGGCTTGCCGTGTCGCATGTAGATGATCGCACGATGATCCAGCAGGGGCTCCCTATCCCGAACGTCCCCGGGGAGCGAACGCTCCAATGCCGCCAGCAACTCGTAGTGAGCGCTATTGCTCCTCACGCACTCGTCGAGCCCCTCGAAAAGCATCTCGACCCTGCGGAACTGGATCCGACTCCCCGGCATCACCACACGATAGTGCTGATGCACATGCCCCCACCGTCGCAGGTGCTCAGCAAGGCGATCGCCCTCGTGCCCAGCACTCGCCGCATCGCGCATGCGCCAGAAGGTGCGCAGCCACGCGCTGACCGCGTTGTCCGGCAATGCAGTGATGAGGGCAAGCGAATCGGGAGAGAGGAGCCAGCCTACGTCGTGCGTGTAGTGCGATCTGCTCACGGAGCTGATGTTGCGCAGTCCGTCCCAATAGGCGGCAACGGCGTCAGTGATATCCCCGCGCATCGCGAGCGTGCGCGCACGCTCGAGGAGTGCGAGTCCGTGCAGTGGGCGTTCGGTGGAGACTCTGCTCAACAGCGCCAGCGCCGAGTCCAGCTCGTTCCGTTGCCGAGCTTCACGGGCGAGCACGATCTGCAGGGCGGCTTCACTCGCGTTCGCGATCCGCAGCAATTCCACCGACTGACGCTCGTATCGGGTAGGTTCGCGCTCTCCTCTCGCCAGCAGCAACTCAAGGGCGAGGTCCCGAGCGGGCCCGTACCCACGATCCCGCTGCAGCGCTTCGACGATCCACCGCCACGCCGCTTGAGCATGCGTCTCGCCACTGCGCATCCCCGCCGATTCCTGGACCGGTCGTTCCGCGCGGTGCATCTCCACAAACGCTGTTGCGATCTGGTGGGGGGCCAGCGGGTCGCGCAGCGTGCGCGCTGCATCGCCCTCCAGCGCGAAGAGGCGTCGCTCGATGGCGGTGCGCGAGGCCTCCGCCGGGCCGTCCTGCGCGACGAGCGCTGGAACCAGCAGGACCGAGGCAAGGCAGGTGTGAAGCGTGCGACGCAGCATCGTCACGTCTCGGCGTTCGTGGAAAGCAGCGTGCTGGTGGGAATCTGCTGGGGACGTCGGACATTCGACGGCTTGCACTCACCGGGGCGCATGGCCAGTCCATGCCGCCGTGAAAACCCGCAACCGCCGATCATGCCCGCACCGCTCAAATTAATGGCTCACCGACGATCCGCGAGGCGAGCAGACCCCGCCTGCAACTCGGGGCTCCGGTGCACCAACGTCGCGAGCCCCCTACCGCCCACCCCCCAGCACGAACCGAATGTGCTGCGTCACCAACTGGCGCACGGGGGTGCCCCGCAACCGAGCCGGCCTGAAGACGATCTTCGCGATCCCCTCGACCGCGTTCGCCTCGAACGCAGGGTGGGAACTGCTAACGACGCGGATCGTCCGCGGCTCCACTCGGCCGTCGCTGCCCACCACGAACTGGAGCTGGACCACCCCCTCGACGCCGACGCTCCGCAAGACGTCCGGATACGCTGGTCGCGGGCCACCGATCACCTCCGCCGGTTCATCCACCTGGTCCACCGTGTACGACTCCGTCCCGACGACCCCGTCCGTGATGCCCGGCCCCGGCAGGCCAGGAATCCCGTCCGCGACGCCACCAGGCGCACCCATCGCAGCGTAGTCGCGCGCATCGAAGCGCTCCTGCAGGTTGACGGGCGGCAGCGACGTGGGAAGGTCACGGGGCGGCACGATCGTCTGGAACCCCTGCGGCAGCGGGTTCACGGAGATGATCGCGTCAGGAGCGACAGTGTGGCGTGGCGGTGGCGGCGGCTCGGGCAGCGTGAAGTCGGTGGCGGGGGCGGCACTTCGATCCTGCACCATCTCCGCGGCCCCGCGCGTCGCCTGGATGGCCCCGGCAACCAGCAGGGCGTGGAAGCCGGTCGAGACGACGACCTGCGCGATGGTGCGCTCACTCGCGGGCTGCGATTCGATCAACTGCTCGAACATGCGAACCTCCTGGAAGGGGTGCCCTTGCAGGATGTCGAGACGAGATGGCAGCCCCATTGACCCTGGGTGACAGTTCCCCTTCAGGGGGATGAGGATGTCCTTTCGGGAGCCAAACGAAACTCCCCGCGCTTGTCACCGGCATGCGGGACAAGGGCGGGGAGCAGAAACGCCGGAAGGCGTTGTGGTACTTGAAGTTGCCCCTCCTGGGATCGAACCAGGACTCTTCTGATCCAGAGTCAGACGTGTTGCCAGTTACACCAAGGGGCAGTGGGTCC
>JAABRY010000103.1 GCA_011390645.1 Gemmatimonadota bacterium | reverse complement strand
GCTCCCCCCCCCTCACGCTCGCTGAGCTGGAAGCGACCGCCGCGCGCCTGGGTGCGGAACTGCCGCACGGCGCGGTGCTCTGGCTGGAGGGACCGCTCGGGGCGGGGAAGACCACATTTGCACGGGCGCTCACCGCCGGGCGCGGCATCGCCGAGGCCGCGACCTCGCCGACCTACGCGCTGGTGCATCACTACGAGGGACCGCGCGGCGCGGCGTACCATCTCGACTGCTACCGGTTGAAGCATCCGGACGAGTCGGCCGACCTCGACTGGGAGACCCTCGCCACCGCGGACCTGTTGCTGATCGAGTGGCCGGAGCGCGCCGGTGCGTGGGCGCCGCCGCCGACCCACCGAATCCGGCTCGATCATGCCGGAGACGACCTCCGGACCCTCGAGGTGGTGACGTGATCACCCTCGCGCTCGACACCGCCACCGATCGCTGCGGCGTGGCGGCAACCGATGGCACGCGCGTCGTGTCGCGGTACCTCGACGGCGCGCGCCGCCACAACGCCGCGATTCTGGGGTTGGCGAGCGAACTGCTTGGTGAGTTGGGAGCTGCGCCGCGTGATGTGACCAGAGTGCTCACCGCCGATGGCCCCGGCTCGTTCACTGGGCTGCGCGTGTCCACCGCTGTCGCGAAGGCTCTGGCCTGGGGACGCCCGGAGGTGACGTGGGCGGTGGCACCCTCACTGTTGTCGCGTGCAGCGGCGCATGTGCCGGAGGGCGGCGGTGTGGTGCTGGCGCTCTCGGACGCGTTGCGAGGCGATCTCTATGCCGGCGCGTGGCGTTTCAGTGGCGATGAGGTGACGGAGGTCCAGGCACCGCGGGCGATGTCGCCCGACCAGCTCCCGCAGGGCGTCGATTGCGTGGTCGGGAGTGTGCCGGAGGCGTTACGCGAGGCCGTGCGTCTCCGCACCGGACATGAGCCGCTCGTCGGTGAGGCGGCACTGCCGGACCCGGTGCAGTTGCTGCGCCTCGATCGGCTCGTCGGGGGTACGCGCCCCATCGAAGACCCGGTCGCATGGGAACCGGAATACGGACGTCCTGCCGAGGCGCAGGCGGTGTGGGAACGGAATCATGGTCGATCGCTGCCTGCTTCGGCCGACCGTCTCGACTGACCTGCCAGCGCTCGTGGCGCTGGAGCGGTCGTCGTTCTCCGACCCGTGGACCGCCGAGCAGCTCGGCGAGGCCATCGCCGATGAGGCCGCGATCGCGCTGGTGCTCGAAGAGCAGGGTGAGGTGGTCGGCTCGGTCCTCGCGCGGGTGGTCGCGGACGAGGCCGAGATCCTCACGATCGCCGTCAGTCCGACTCACCGCCGTCGCGGGCTCGGGCGCCGGATGCTCGATGCCGCCGTCGCCGATTCAGCCGCTCGTGGGGCCCAGACGGTCTGGCTGGAGGTGCGCCATTCCAACCGCGCCGCGCGCGAGATGTACCTCGGGGCCGGCTTCGTCGCGGCGGGTGTGCGGCGGGGCTATTATCGACGTCCACCGGAGGATGCGATCGTCCTCTGCCATCGCATCGTGCCTGCCGCATCCGATGGTGCCCCGTTGCAGTGATTGCGTGACCCGCCCGGGCCGTGGTCCGATGATCTTGGGCAGACCCGAAGCAGTTCCATTCCTTTCCGTTCGACGCTGGAGCCAGACGATGAGCAAGTCGCTGAACAAGGTGATCCTGATTGGCAACCTCGGTGCCGACCCCGAAGTGCGCAGCACCACCAACGGGGGGCGCGTGGCCACGCTCTCGCTGGCCACCTCGCGCCAGTGGAAGGGCGCCGATGGCCAGAAGCAGGAGAAGACGCAGTGGCATCGCGTGATCTGCTGGAACAACAAGAACGGCGCGCAGCTCGCCGATGTCGCCGAGCGCTTCTGCAAGAAGGGCGAGAAGCTCTACATCGAGGGCGAGATCGAGTACCGCTCCTGGCAGGACAAGGAGGGGCAGACCCGCTACACCACCGAGATCACCGCCCGCGAGCTGATCCTGCTCGGCGGCAAGGATGGTGGCGGCGACAGCGGTGGCGGCGGCTCGTGGAGCGGTGCGCGTGCCAGCGCCCCGGCGGCCAAGGCCCCGGCCGCCGGCAAGAAGGACGAGTCGTTCGATGACTTCCCGGACGCGCTGGACGCCGAGGATGATGATTTGCCGTTCTAGGTCATATGTCGTAGGTCGTAGGTCACGGGTGGCGCGGGCCGGATGGTGCACTGGCCCGGGAGCTTACGACCTACGACCTACGACCTACGACATCCCTCCCAGATGACGATACTGCCCCCATTAGCTAGCTTTCGTCATCCCGCTCCGGAGGCTCCCTCGTGCGTGCCATTTCAGCGTTGCTGCTCGTCGCCCTCGCGACCCCCCCCCTCGTGGCCCAGGGCGACACTACCCTCGCTTTCCTGCGACCGGCGGGCAAGACCGCACAGGACGCGCTCCGTGCCTACAAGGAGCGGACCTACGAGCCGCTCCGCATCTCCGAGGTGCGCGCGGCTGGGTTCCTGACCGAGGGCGCCCTGATGCCGTTCGGACGCAGCCTGGGCCCGGTCACCCCGCAGATGGTGCCGACGGCCGGCAACACCGCCGCCATGATGATTGGCTCCGCGTTCGCGGTGCAGCCCCCTGAGGGCGGGCGCTACGCGGTGGGGGACACCCTGATTGTCGGGACCAGCCATGCGGGCCCTCGTACCTGGGGCGAGGCGATCGTTCCGACGGGGATGGTGCGGGTGGTCGAGGTGAATGACCGGCAGACGATTACCGAAGTGGTGACGATCTTCGGCCCCATGCGCTCGGGGCAGGTCGTCTTCCCGGCGGAGCCGGTGGCCTCGCCGGGCCGCGTGGAGCCGGTCGCCACGCCCGATGGGCCGACCGGCGTCGTGCTTGCCCCACGCACTCCGCGGGAACTGCAGATGCCCGGTGGGCTGCTCTTCACCGATCTTGGGCGTGATGACGGGGTGCGCCTTGGCGACTTCGTCCATGTTCGTCGCCGTCCGGGTCCGCGCATCAATGCGGCGGACAGCGTGGACGAGCTGATGGCCACCGCGCAGGTCGTGCATGTCGGGCCTCGGTCGAGCACCATCCGGGTGATCGAGGTCATCTCGCCCGAGGTCCAGCCCGGCGCGCCGGTCGTTCGCGTGGCCA
>JAABRY010000102.1 GCA_011390645.1 Gemmatimonadota bacterium | reverse complement strand
TTCCCAACTGAAGCGTGGCGCGCAGCCCCGCTATCTTCCTCTCCGACAACCTTTCTTCCATTGACCGGCGGGCACCCCAGGTGTCCGCCGCGGAGGCGTAGCATGAGCGGATCTGTTCTGGTCACCGGTGGCGCTGGCTTCATCGGGTCCCACATCGCCGAGGCCTACCTCGCGGCCGGCTGGTCGGTGACCTGTCTTGACGACCTCTCGCGCGGCAAGCGTGAACAGGTTCCCGCCGATGCGACGTTCATCGAGGCCGACGTGCGCTCGAAGGAAGCGTTCGAAGCGATCGCCGACGGGGGCTTCGACGTCATCAATCAACAAGCGGCCCAGATCGACGTGCGTGTCTCGGTGGATGAACCTGCGCGTGATGCCTCGATCAACCTCGTCGGCTTCGCGAACGTGCTCGGCGCGGCCGCTGCCGGAAAGGTGAAGCGCGTGGTGTTCGCGTCGAGCGGTGGCGTGGTGTACGGCGATCCCGACGTGATCCCGACCCCGGAGCCGACGGCGAACCTGCCGATCTCGCCCTACGGTGTGAGCAAGCTCGCCGGCGAGCACTACCTGCGCGTGCTCGGGACGCTGCATGGCTTCGAAGGTGTGGCGATGCGCTACGCCAACGTGTATGGCCCGCGGCAGGACCCGAAGTCGGAGGCGGGCGTGGTCTCGATCTTCGTCTCGCGCATCCTGGAGGGGAAGCCGCTCACGATCTTCGGCGACGGCGAGCAGACCCGCGACTACGTCTTCGTGCGCGATGTGGCCCGGGCCAACGTCCTCGCCTCGACCGCGGCTGTGTCGCGGGGCGACCGGCTGGACGTCCCCGCCTTCAATATCGCGACCGGCTCGGAAACCAGCGTGAACGACCTCGCGCGCCATGTCATGCAGGCCCTCGGGCGCGAAGTGCCCGTCGAGCATGCCCCCCCCCGAGCGGGGGAGTTGCAGCGCTCGTGTCTCGATATCTCCAAGGCCAACCGCGAATTGCGTTGGCAGCCGGACGTGTCATTCGCTGAAGGACTCACCGCCCTGGCCGGGTGGTTTGAAGGGACGGTACGCTGATGGATGAGACGCCGGTCATGGAGGGGAACGGGCTGATCGAGCTCATCCTCACCGCCAATCCGGAGACGCAGGTGGTGCTGGCGATCTGCGTCGTCTTCTCGCTGGTGTCCTGGTACCTGATCGGGGTCAAGGCGGCTGAATTCCGCCGTCTCGGTGCCGCCCACGAATCCTACCTGCGTGCCGCCGAGCGGTCGCGCACGCTTGACGAGCGGGTGCACGCGGTGGCCGCGCTCGGGTCCTCGCCGTATGCCGACCTCGTCCACGCCACCACCTCGTATCTGGACGATCTGCGCGGCGCCAATGAGCGTGGTGGCGTCACACGCACGGGCCTCTCGCTGACGCAGCTCGAAGCGCTTGCGCTGACCCTCGACGTGACCGTTCGGGAGGCCGCGGAAGACAGCGGCCGTCGGATCCCGTGGCTCGCGGTGGTCGGGACGACCGCACCACTGCTCGGCCTCCTCGGCACCGTGCTCGGCATCATGCAGGCCTTCCTCGGGATTGCGCGCTCGGGCAGCGGCAACATCGGGGCGGTCGCGCCTGGCATCGCCGACGCGCTCGTGGCCACTGCCGCCGGTCTCGCGGCCGCCATTCCCGCGGTGATCTTCTACAACATCTACACCGCCCGCCTCGATCGCTTCGAGGGGACGATGGAGCGCACCGCGCAGGAACTGATCGGCACGCTCGGCCGCGAGGGGAAGCTCTAGCATGGCGTTGGGCGCACTCGGTCGCGGGCGTCGCGGTCGCCGGCACCTCAATGCCGAGGTGAACATCATCAACCTCGTCGATGTGGTGCTGGTGCTGTTGATCGTCTTCATGGTGACGGCCCCGATGCTGCAAGGGGGCATCGAGGTGAATCTGCCCAAGGCGGTCGCCCGCCCGATGGACACGCGTGACGCCCTCACGATCACGATCACGCGCGACGGCACCATCATGCTCGAGGATGCCGAAGTCACGATCGAGGAATTCCGTGCGACCTTCGGGGTGGTGATCAGTCGGAAGACGCCGAGCGGCGTCTACATCCGCCCGGACGCGGCGGTCCCGTCGGGAGATCTGGTGCGGGTCCTGGGCATCGTGCGCGAGGCCGGCATCCAGAACGCCGGCATCGTCGTGGAACCTGAAACCCGGCGATGAACGGGATGGCCGCGGCGTCACCGCATCGCGTTGGGCTTGCCCTGAGTGCCGCGTTTCATGGCATCATGGTGATGCTCCTCGTGGTGGTGGCGGTGGGGCGTGCGACCGAGGCGTCGCCACTCGTCTATGCGGTGGAACTGGTGGCGGCTCCGGCACCCTCTGCTACAGCCCCGCGGCGGGCGGCAACCGAAGCGGTCGCCACCGCCCCGGAGCAGAATGTGGCGCCTGTCCTGCCTCCGCAACAGCAGACCCGCACCCCACCCGCAGAACCTGCGCCGGTGCCGGATCGGGTGCAGCGGACGGACCAGGCGATCCCCACCCGATCGACCGTCGAGCCGCTGCCCGGCGAGACGCCCGGGACGGGACAGGATATCGCCAATATCCGCATTCAGGGTGTGGTCTTTCAGTATCCGGAGTACCTGCGCAACATCGTCACGCAGGTACTCCGCCGTTGGCAGCAACCGACCGGCCGGGTGAACCTCACCGCGGAGGTCGCGTTCACGATTCAGAAGGATGGTTCGGTGACGGAGATCGAGTTCCTCAAGCGATCGGGCAGCTTTGCCTTTGACCTCGCCGCACGGGGCGCGATCGAGGCGGCGGCGGAGTCGGGGGCGTTTGGTCCGCTCCCGGCCGGCTTCAACGGCGTCTCGCTGCCGATCGCCTTCGCGTTCGAGCCGAGGAACCGATGAATCGCGTTGCGCTGTTGCTGTGCGCCGCGATCCTTGCGCCCTCCCTGGCGCAGGCACAGGACGATCGCATTCGCCTCGGCATCCAGTATCAAGCCGGCGTGCGCCCAGGCATCGTGGTGATGGCGCAGCCGGGTCTTGATTCGGTGCGCAAGATCGTCGAGCGCGACCTCGATTTTTCGGATCGGTTTGAAATCGCCTTCCTCGAGGCGGACGCAGGAACGTTGACCGGCCCGTTCAACCCTGCGCTCTTCAAGACGCTTGGGGTAACGTGGGGGGTCGAGCTGCAGCTGGCCGAGGGCGGGGTGGCCGCACGGTTGCACCACCTCCCCTCCGGCGAGGTTCGGGAACAGTGGCTGCGCATGCTCGATGTGCGGGGCGAAGGCGATGCCCGGATGATGATCCACCGCCTCAGCGACGACATTACCGAGACGGTGACTGCCACCCGAGGGATTGCCGCCACCCGGATCTTCTTCTCGCTGGAGAAGGACGTCTGGCGTGTGGATAGCGACGGTGCAAACGCCCAGCGAGTCTCCCGGGGCACCGGCATCGCGATGTCACCCACCGTCTCGCCCGATGGCCAGCGGGTCGCGTTTACCGAACTCCGTGATTACGCCGGGGTGGTGGTGCTTCAGAACCTGCTTTCGGGCGCCCGCCAGCAGGTTCCGGGGACCAACGTGGGGGGACAGAGCATCACCCCGCAATTCTCGCCGAACGGCCGCGAGATGACGTTCGCGCGGTCCACGGAGGAGGGCACCGACCTCTTTGCGGTGGATATCGCCCAATCGTGCTGCGTGCGCCGGTTGACCACGGGCGGAAAACTGGCGGCAAGCTTCTCACCTACGTATTCTCCGGACGGTCGCCGCATTGCTTTCGCCACCGACCGTGGCGGCTCGGCACAAATCTTCGTGATGGACGCGGACGGCTCGAACCAGCGCGGTTTGGTCCCGTTTGACTACGGACAGACCGGGCCATCGCACTCGCCGGATTGGTCGCCGGACGGCTCTGCGATCGCCTTCCATCGCGATGTGGCCGGTGGCCGACAGATTCATGTCCATGAGTTCACCACCGGGCGTACGCGCACGGTGACGACCTCGGGACGCAACGAAGATCCGAGCTGGGCACCCGATGCCCGGCATCTGGTCTTCACCTCCACCCGCACGGGACGGAATCAGTTGTGGATTCTGGACCTGGAGTCGGGGCGGATGCGCCAACTGATGACCCTGACGGGAAAAGTCCGTCTCGCAGCCTGGTCCCCGCGCGTGGGCCAACCGACATCCTGACCCGGAGTACCATGATGACCCAGCGTTTCGCCTCCGTTGCCCTCCTGGGCCTCGCCCTCGCCGTGACGGCCTGCGGCAAGAAGGAAGAGCCGGTCGTGCAGCCACCGCCGATGGCGGGCGATGGGGCCCGGTTCAACCAGGACTCGGCTGACGCCGCCGCGCGCGCCGCAGCAGATCGCGCGGCGGCCGAGGCCGCCCGTGCCGCCGCCGTCGCGGCTGAAGCGGCTCGTGCCGCTCTGGTGAACGAACTCGCGGAGACGATCCACTTCAATTACGACCAGTTCGACATCGGCACCGCGGATCGCGACAAGCTGACCCGCAAGGCCGCGATCATGCGCGCCAACCCGGCGTTGCGGATCCGCGTGGTGGGCCATGCCGACGAGCGCGGCTCGGACGAGTACAACATCGCCCTCGGCATGCGCCGCGCGGTGGCGGCGAAGGACTTCATGGTCCGCCTGGGCATCGACGGATCACGGGTGGAAGTCGCCTCGCTCGGCGAGGAAGTGCCGCTGGATCCGACCGCCAACGAGGCGGCCTGGGCTGCAAATCGCCGCGGTGAGTTCGAGATCATCGCCGGTGGCCAGTCACTCGTTCCGCCGGGGAGCTGACCATGCCGCTTCGACGCGTCGCGTTGCTCGCCGTGCTCGGGCTCGGCGCCTGCGCCACCCCGGGCCAGGTGCGGCGCGTCGAGACGCAGGTCGCTGTGCTGCAGCGCGAGCACGAGCGTCGTGATTCGGCGCGAGCCGATGAGTTGAGCCGCATCATCGCGATGCAGGGCCGGATCATCGACTCGCTCGCCGCCGTCACCACCACGCTCGGGTTGGTCAAGGGTGAATTGTCCGGCGAGTTCGTGGAGGTGCGCCGGCAGCTTCTGACGGTGCAAACGCTGCAAGGTCAGTCGCAAGCACGCCTCAGCGAGCTGCGTACGCAGCTCGAGGCGCGACAGGATGCGCTGGAGACGGCGGGCAACACGGCACAGGATTCCGTGCCCACCACGAGCAGGGCGCCGGGTGGCACCACCACGCCGGTCACGACCCCGGCGGAGGGGGCGGGCGTGGTGCCATCGGCCGATCAGATCTTTGCGCAGTCGCAAGCACAGCTGAATCGGGGATCGGCCGCCACGGCGCGGGCTGGGTTCCGTGAGTTGCTCCGCCTGCACCCGCTGTCTCCGCGGGTTGCGGATGCGATGTTCGGCATCGGGCAAAGCTTCGAGGCGAGTCAGCCCGACTCGGCGCTTGCCTACTTCCGCGACGTCGCGCAGAACTTCCCCGAATCCGATCGCACGCCCCAGGCCATGTTCAAGCTGGGTGATGCGGCGCAGCGGGCGGGCGACCTCGCGGCGGCGCGGCAATGGTTCACGCGGGTCGCGGCGGAACGCTATCGCGGCACCTCGGAGCATGACCTCGCCGTGGCCCGGCTGCGGCAACTGCCCTAGTACACGCCCTACATGGCGAACACGACCGGAGAGATGCCCTTCCTCGATCACCTCGAGGAGCTTCGGTCGCGTCTGCTGAAGGTGCTGCTCACGCTGGTCGTGACGATCGGCGTCAGCATCTGGCTGGTACTCAACTTCGGTATCATCGACGCACTCCAGGCCCCGATTGCGCCGTTCCTGCCGGATGGCAACCTCACCGTCCTGGCCGTCACCGAGCCCTTCCTGATCACGCTCAAGCTGGGGGCGCTGATCGGTCTGGTGCTGGCCTCCCCAGTGGTGATCTACCAGATCTGGGCTTTTCTCTCGCCAGCGCTCTATGACCGCGAGAAGAAGGCGATGATCCCGGCGCTCATCGTCGGGTTGGTGCTGTTCCTGATCGGGGGGTGGGTCGGCTGGGCCGTCGTGGTACCGAAGGCGCTCCCGGTGATGCTCGGGTTCCAGTCGGGATCCTTCAACATCATGATCACGTACCAGACCTACTTCTCGTTCGTGGTCCAGATCGTCCTCGCGCTTGGTATCTCGGCCGAAGTGCCCCTGGTGATGATCCTGCTCGCGGCGCTCGGCATCTTCGATGCGCGTCGCTACAACGCGTTCAGGAAATACGCGGTGTTCCTCTCCTTCGTCGCGGGGGCGCTGCTGTCGCCTGGCGGCGATGCCTTCCTGATGTTGCTGCTCACCCTGCCGCTGCTCCTGCTGTACGAGATCGGCGTGGCGGGATCCTATCTGGTGCAACGACGCGCGCGCCGTGCCGCCTCGATCGGGGGGGGGGCACTCTTCCTGGCCTTGATGGGGATGCCCGGCGATGCGTCGGCGCAGATCCCGATACCGCGCGGTCGCCAGACGCCCACCACGCCGCGTGATACGCTCTTGCCGCGCGGCGGCGTCCAGGCGCGACAGCTCGATTCTGCGGCAGCCAAGCGACTTGGGTTGCCGACCGGACCGGAACGCACCTTCCCGGCCCCGGACTCGATCATGGAATCGCTCCTGGGCCGGTCGGGCTTTGCGACGACACGCTTCCTGGCCGACACCGCGCTGCTGTTCGCTGACTCGACCACGATTGTCCTCAAGGGGAAGGCGGGTACCGAGCGGGATGGTGCCAAGCTCGAAGGCGGGCAGATCGTCTATTCGGACGATCGTTGCGAACTGATCGCCACCGGCGAGCCGAAGATGTTCGAGGAAGGGAAGATCGCGATCGGACGCGTGCTGCGGTTCGATACCTGCAGCGAACGTGGCGTGATCACCGATGCGCTCACCTCGTTCGAGGAACTCGGGGCCAACTGGTTCGTGCGCGGCAACCTCGCGGTGGACTCCTCCGCGTCACGCCTGTATGCGGCGAACAGCGAGTTCACCTCCTGCGACCTGCCCATCG
This sequence comes from Gemmatimonadota bacterium, assembly GCA_011390645.1. GTDB lineage: Bacteria > Gemmatimonadota > Gemmatimonadetes > Gemmatimonadales > GWC2-71-9 > Palsa-1233. The sequence goes on along the minus strand of JAABRY010000102.1, from coordinate 1,009 downwards.
CGCACTACCACTTCCAGGCCGGCGAAGTGAAGTGGGTCTCCCAGTCGGTGCTCGTGGCGCGACCTGCGGTGCTGTACATCCGCGATGTGCCGATCGTCTGGCTCCCGTTCCTGTTCCAGGACACCAAGCCGGGCCGCCGTTCCGGCATCCTGATCCCGCAATTCGGCTTCAACGACATCGTCCGACCCACACGCGGGTATCGGCGACAGGTCACCAACATCGGCTACTACTGGGCGCCCAACGACTACATCGACCTCACCGCACGCCTCGATTGGTTCGCGTCGCGCTACGTCCAATACGGCGCGGAGATGCAGTATTCCTGGATCGATCGATTCATTTCCGGCGGCATCGGCCTGAATCGACAGGTCGAGGGCGATGGCGGATCATCGTTGCAGTTCCGGTGGAATCACAACCAGCGCTTCAACGCCGCGACCACGCTGGTGCTCAACCTCGACTATGCCACGGATTCACGCGTGATTGCCGGCAACGCCGTGGACCCGCTGCTGACGACGCGGCAGATTCTCTCCTCGGCCAACTTCACCAAGCGCTTCGCGTGGGGGCAGGTCACGGTCGGTGGTCTGCGACGGCAGTCGATCACCGACGGCAGTGGGACGATGACGCTCCCCTCCCTGACGGTGAGCCCGAATCCGATGGACATCGCCAACGGCATTACCTGGTCACCGGGGTTCACCGCCACCAATGAGACGCAATTCAAGACACCGCAGCCGGTGCAGACGGTCATCACGCCGGGGGGCCTCGACTCGCTGGTGACCACGGGACGGGTGCGCAACAGCACGATGTCATTCGACACCCCGCTGCGGATCGGCGGCTTCAATTGGCGCAACCGGATCGCGGTCAACGATCGGCAGACAGTCGCCCGCACGGTGCGCTCGCTGCGCATTCCCGACCTCTCGACGCCGGAGCCGGATGACTCGATCACGGTGAGTCAGGTCCAGGACGGCGACTTCTCGTCGGGTGTGGACTGGGAGACGTCGATCAACCTGCCGAT
>JAABRY010000101.1 GCA_011390645.1 Gemmatimonadota bacterium | reverse complement strand
GATCACATCAGGGTCCCAGATCCGGTCATACGGAATCCCGGCGTGCTCGAGCACCATCGTCACCGCATCGTCCCACGGGGCAGCATTGGGGGGGGCATACACGGCGACCTTGGGCGCCTGCTCGAGCGGGACCGCCTCCATGTTTCCGCCGGCCATCTCGGCATGGATGGTCGCGACCGCCCCGGGATCCGCCGCCTCGAGGGTCACGCCAGCGAGCGCCGCATCGCGTCGCACCGCGTCTGACGCGGGCAGGAGGAAGGCACCATGCCGGTAGTTGAGGAGCCACTCGCCGGTCTCCCCCCGCTGCAAGGCCCGGAAGGCCACGCCGTACGCCTTGAGGTGGGCGCCTTGCGCATCGTCCATCGGTACAAGCACCATCGCGCGCGCGCGGGCATGGCCCAACCGGGGCAGCGCCAGTGCAGAGGCCGCCATCGTGGCGGCGTGCACGAACCGTCGTCGTGTCAGTGGCATCAGGTGGCTCCAGCCGGCGTGCGACGGAGCAGGTCGCGCGCGCGACGCGCGTCCGGCACTGCCGCACTATCGGGAAAGTCGAGGATCAGGCTCTCCAGTAGCGCTTCGGCTTCCAGCCGCCGCCCCGCAGCGAGGTGCAACGTGGCAAGGGCCAACCGAGCAGCGGGGGCAACCGCCGGTGCTTCGGGAACATCAGCCGCCGCGAGAAGGCGCTCTGCCGTGGCCCGGTCGCCAGTCGAGGCTGCGAGTTCCCCGGCCAGGAGTTGCACGGCTGCGGCCCCTGGTGCCTCGAGCGATGGTGCCAGCGCGTCGAGCTCGCGCACCGCCCGGGCGGTGTCGCCACGTTCGATCGACAGGAGTGCAGCACCGAGTGGTGGGAGCGAATCCACGAGCACGGCCTGCAGCAGGGCCAACAGGCGCACGCGCGACGCTGCCACCTCGCGACGCTCGTCCCAGGGTCCGGCAATGCGCAAGAAGGTGGTCGCGGTCTTGAGGTCGCCTGCAAACGCGCGCAACCGTCCCCGCGTATCGAAGCCCGCCACGGTCGAGTCGGTCTCCAGCAGCGCCTCGCCGCGGGCCACGTTGCCCGAGCGGGCCCACGCCAACGCGATCCGGCGCTGCTCGTGCTCCTGATCATCGAGGCTCAGCCTGGTGCGCATTGCCACATACAACGACTCGGCCTCAGCCGGGCGCCCCTCCGCGATCAGCACGCCGAGGAGCGTGGTGGAGGCAGACGTCGCGATGTCGCCGGCCGCGAGTGGATCGCTGGCCACCTGACCCAACACGCGCCGCGCCGCGGACTCATCCCCCGCATCCGCGTGCGCGCGGGCCGCTTCCATGCGCGTGCGGATCGCCAGCTCCGGTGCCTCTCGATCGGCCAGCGCCTCGAGCACCAGACCACGAGCGCGCAAGGCGTCGCGATCCGCGCGGCCGCGCAACTCCTCGAGAAAGGCGCGGAGCAGCGGGGTGGCCGCTCCCTGCGCGTCCGGCAACGCCCCCAACAGACGCCGCGCACCTGCTTCCGGCTCACCCCAGCGGGCCAGCAACATTCCCTCGAGGCGTTGCGCCTCCGCGCTCCCGTCTGCGGCGAGTGCCTTGCGCACCTCACTGCGACCCTCAGGCGCCACGTCGCCCAACAGCAGCACGGCGCTGGCCCGGAAGCCGGGGATGTGGGCGGTGGCGCGCAACCATTCCTGCGTGGCGCCGACGAGGTCCCCCTCGTTCTGCCGCAACTGCGCGAGTTCGGCCGCCAACGCGGCAGGGTGATCAATCCGTCGCCGTCCCAACTCGAGCGCCACACGCGCGGCGCCACGATCCCGTACCTCAAGGGCGGAGAGCGCCCACTCGCGGTACGGCTCCTCGTCACCAGGGGAGAGCAGGGCCCACCGATCCACCAGTGCGCGCGCGGCCGCCCGATCCTCGAGCAGCGCGTGCGTGCGCACCGCCAACGACAGGAAACCGATGTTGGTCGAATCCACCGCGAGCGCGCGCATCAGGTACTGTGCCAGGTCCGCGCGTCGGTCCATCACGGGCAGCACGCGCGACACTCCGAGGATGGCCTGCCCATCCGCGGGGCGTTCCGCCAGCAACGCCTCGTAGTCTCGTGCCGCCTCGACGTAATCGCCCCGTCGTTCAGCCGCCATCGCCCGGGCCACCGTGCCGACGGGCGGGCGACTGATCTGTGCCGCGACGGCCGTCGGGCCGAGCAGGCAGACGAGCGTGAACATCCAGCGCCGCGCGGGGATCATCCCCCCCCCACGGCGAGGCGTCGGAAGTACTCCAGCACCCGGCGGCGATCCTCGGGACGCAACTGCTGCAGCAACTCCCAGCTCGGGAGCGGCACGTCCCCCTCGCCGCGGCGCAGGCGAGCCTCGAGCTCCGGCGGCAACCGCCCATCCGCGGCTCGCGCCGCCTCGCTCTGACGCTCCTTGCGTTCATCCGGGGCATCGCCCTCGAGCGACCGTCCGGCGTCGAGCATCCGGCGGAAGAGCCGCTCCTGCCGCTCGGCGGTTTCGGGTGACACGCGTCCCGATTCCAGATTTCGCGAAATCTCCTTCGCCTCGCGTGCGAGCTCCCCAGCGCCGGGCATCTGCCCCCCGGCTTGCATCCGTTCCAGTTGCTGGGCGATCGCGCGCTGCTGCATCGCGAGCTGGAGCATCTGCTGCATGCTCCCCTCACCACCCTCGTCCATCATCCCCTGCCCCTGCTGTGCCAGTTGGCCCTGCTGGCCAGCCATCTCCTGCATCTGTTGCATCGCCTCCTGCATCCCGCTGCCGGAGGCCGCACCATCGACGTCGTCCTTCGAGCGCAACAGCGCGTGGGCTGCCACCGTCAGGGCATCCACCGCGCCGCCCGCTTGCTCCGCGGCCGAGCCGAGGTTCGGCATGGCGGTGGCAGTCGCCTCAAGCGCCCCGCGCATCCCTTGACGCGCCGTGGCGACGGCCGTGGCGATCCGCGGCGACACCAGGGCGTTCTTGCTGGCGGTGGTGAGCACCTGCTGAAACAGCCGGGCGACACCTTCCTCGAGCAGCGCCTGTTCTGTCCGCACGCTGCCAGCATACGCCCCGCGACGATACGCTTCCGCCACCACGAGCTGACGATCGAGCAGTCGCGAGGTCTCGAGGAGGAGTCGATCGAGCGCCTCCGTGACCTCGGCGCGCATCGCGCTCTGCATCTCCTCACGTTCGGTCCGGATCTGCTGCTCCAGCGATTGCATCTGCTCACCGGCAGATTCTGCCTTCTGCTGCGCCCGCTGCTGTTGCCCCTGCTTGGCGGCGGTGGCGGCCTCCTGCATTTCCTTGCCGGCGGTGCGTGCCTTGTCCGCGGCGGCCTGCAACCCTTCTTCGGTCATCTCGCTGGGGGCCTTCGCCGCGCTTTCCTCGAGGGCCTTCGCCAACGCCTCCGCCTCGCGCGCCAGTTGTTCCTCGCGCGCCGCCCCGTCCTCGGGGGTGGTGGCCAGTTCGGCCGTGGCCTCCTGCTGCGCCTCCGCGAGGTCGCGCGCGGCATCTGCCAACGTCTCCAACTCGGTTTCGAGTGCCGCACGGGCGAAGAGTTCCTTGGCCCGCTCGAGCGTCTCGCGCATTTTCGCCTGCTCCTGCGCCAGGTCGCGCAGTGCGTCGCGCGTGCGATTGGCATCGAGGCGCTGCGAGGCCTCTCGCACGGCCTCGAGTTTCTCGCGCAACTCGGGCGTCATCGCGCGTTCCAACAGGTCCCGGATTTCCGCAAGATCCGCGGCGAGCGACGAATCGGCTCCCCCCCCCTGTTCGGCGGCCGCGCGCAGTTCCTCCAACTGGGCCTGCAGTTGCTCGGCCTGCGCGGTGAGCGCCTCCTGCGCCTCGATCGCCTGCTCGGCGCGGCGCGCGGCATCGGCGGCGAGCGGTTCACTGCCGTCACCGCCATCGCGTCGCGCGTCAGGGCGTGCGCGTTCCCGCGCGAGGTCCTCCGTCTGGCGCTGGGCTTCGCGCGCCCGGGCCGCCAGCGAGTCGAGCCCACTCGCGGTGGCGCTCGTCTGCTCCCGCCGATCCTCCCGCAGCTCGGCCGCGGTGGGCATCCGGATCACGAAGGTGCGTGAGCGGCCGATGCGCGGCGCCGGCGCATTGTCCACCGCCACCGCCGTCACCCAGAGCGAGTCCCCAGGGGCCAGGTTGAAACTGTCGAGCTCGAGGGCAAGCGAGACGAGGGCCTGCTCGGTGGTTGTGGCGGGGAGGTCCAGCGCACGCCGCACAGGGGTCTCGCGACCACGCTGCCGGATCTCGAGATACGCGGAGCGCACCCCGTGGTCATCACGGACCGCCACGACCAACGGCAGCCGCAGCGAGGGGGGGGCAATCGTGTCGCGGCCGGGCACCGGTACCTCGACGGTCGGCGCGCTGTCCGGCAGGATCCGGACAGCGAAGCCGACCGGTGCGCCCTCGATGGGCGCGCCGTCGGCCAATGCCAGATCGAGCTGCCAGGTGCCGTTGCGCACGGGATCCAGCGTGCCGGCGAACGCGGTGCTGTCCACGCGCAGCGCGACGTCCGCCTCCCCACTCGCCAAGCGGGCCGACGCGAGCGCGGCGGTCGCGCGCCCCATCACGGCGAGGCGCGTGCCCTCCGGCAACAGCAGGGTGTCGCCATCCACGGGCAGCACCTCCGCATCCAGACCCAGGTAGGTCGGGTACTCCGCCGTCAGGGTCACGCTGCCCAGGAACGCCGGGAGGCGGACGGCAATGCGCAGTTCCGTCGAGATGCGTCCGCCGGCCATCACTTCCGCCAGCATGTCGGCCTGCAGCGGAGCTGTTGTCACCATCGCGTTGCCGGTGGCATCGAGCGTGACCTCCTGCTCCTGCCACGATTCGCCTGGCGCGCGCGTGCGCAGTGTCGCCCGTCGCTGTCCCCATGCGCGAATCTCCAATCGTGCCGTCGCCCCGCGGTCCACGATGGGCGTCGAGGTCCCCAAGCGCACGGGTGCGGTCAGGGCCGACCACGCTTGCCACGGCTGCCAGAGCATCGCCGCCGTGCCGTCGAGCGGCCGGGCTGCCAGCAGTGCCGCCACCGCCACGGCCGTCCCGGCGGTGGCCAGGCGGGCGCGCTGGCGCCACCGTGCGACATCGGGTGCGAGTGCGGCGTCACCCTCACGGGTCACGTGGGCCAAGGCAGCATCCCGGGCCGCCTCATGCAGGGCCGGGCTCGTTCCCGCCACCGCGGGATCAAGCAAGGCGGTCAACGCCCCGCGTCGGGCCGCCCCCGTCGCCTCCAGACGCCCGGCAACACCCCGCGCTGCCCAGGTCGCGCGCTGGCGCGTGGCGTGCCAGACCGCGAGTCCCCCCCCCATGATGAGGGCGACCCACGCCGCCAACACGAACAGGGGAAGATTGCCCCGCTCCCAGCGTGCCGACCACGCAACCAGCGCGAACGTCAGTACCACGCCTCCAACGACCGGCAGGGCGCGTGCAGCGATGGCCGCGCGACGCACGGGTCGACCATGCGCCAGCAGGGTGTCATGCAGGCGGAGGTCGTTCATCCGCCCCACCCCACGGCGTACGCGACAAGATTGACACCCATTCGAAGCGCGGCCTCGCGCACCGCGGGAGTATCACCATGCACGTCCGGATCCTCCCACCCGTCGCTGAGGTCGCTTTGATGGGAGTAGAACAACACCAGGCGCCCGTCCACGAAGATGCCGAACCCACGCGCGGGCTCGCCGTCGTGTTCATGAATCTTCGGCACGCCCTCGGGGAAGCGATGCACCAGACCATAGATCGGGTGATCGAGGGGCACCTCGACGAGCGGGCGATCGGGAAAGAGGCGCGCGACCTCGCGCCGAAACGCGGCGTCGAGGCCGTAATTGTCATCGACGTGCAGGAAGCCGCCCTGGACCAGCCACCGGCGCAGGACCGGGAGCTCGGCATCCGCGAATCGGATGTTGCCGTGCCCGGTCGCGTGCAGAAAGGCGATGTCCCAGAGCGCGGGATCGTCGAGACGCACCGCCTGCTCCCGCGCGGCCACCGGGATGGCCGTCTGGGTGCGCACCGCCGCCGCGAGGTTGGGCAACGCCGACGGATTGGCGTACCAATCTCCCCCCCCCTCGTAATGCAGGCGGCCCAGGACGATGGCCCCGGGAGGATCTCCCCCCCCCTGCGCGGCCGCGACCGACACGCCGACACTCGTGCCGACCAGCATCGCCGCCATCGCGAGCCAGCTACCCCTCATCGGTCATCACCAGACGATATGCCTCGTTGCGGGGAACCCCGAACTGGTCGGCGACGCGCCGAACCACGTCCTTGCGGGAGACGCCCGACGCCAGCCATTCGCGCACCGCCGCCGCCACGAGCGCCGGGTCCGGACCGGCCGTGGCCTCTCCCTCGGGACGACCAGCGAGAATGAACGTCACTTCGCCCCGCGGGGGCGTGGCGTCATAGTGCGCTCGCAGCTCCGCAAGCGTGCCCCCGCGCAACTCTTCATACACCTTGGTCAGTTCGCGAGCCACGACGCCGTGGCGCTCCGGTCCGCAGAGCGCGGCGAGATCATCGAGCAGGTCCACCAATCGACCGGGTGCCTCGAACAGGACCACACTCCAGGGCTCGCCGGCTGCCCGACCGAGGAGCCGATCACGTTCCGGCCCCTTGCGTGGCAGGAACCCCAGGAAGAGGTAGCGGTCGCCCGGAAGCCCGCCAGCCGAGAGCGCGGTGGCGACTGCCGTTGGTCCGGGAATCGGCACGACGCGCACACCGGCCGCACGAGCCGCCGCCACGAGTTCGACGCCCGGGTCGCTGATCGCCGGGGTTCCGGCGTCCGTGACCAGCGCCACGTCGTTGCCAGCCTCAAGCAGCGCGAGCAGGTCATCTTCCCGGCGGGCGGTCGAGTGCGCATGGTACGACATCAGGCGCGGATGCGCGTCAATTGCGCTCAGCAGTCCCTGGGTGCGCCGGGTGTCTTCGGCGGCGACCACCGGGACGGTGCGCAACAGCTCTGCGGCCCGGGGCGAGAGATCCCCGAGGTGACCGAGCGGCGTCGCGACGACGTAGAGGGTGCCGGGCATCAGCGAAAGAAAGCAACGAACGGCCCCGGAAGCATCCGGGGCCGTTCGAGCCTGTCGCAGCGGTGAAACGAATCAGGCCGCGAGGTGGGCCTGCAGCTTCTGCTCGAACGCCGGGCGCGGCTGCGCACCGATGATCGTGTCGACGTGCTTGCCATCCTTGAAGAACAGCACGGCAGGGATCGAGCGGATGTTGTAGGTCATCGCGCTGGCCTGATTGGCATCCACGTCGAGCTTGGCGACCTTTGCCTTGCCGGCGTACGCCTCAGCCAGTGCATCAAGCGTCGGTGCAATCATCCGGCAGGGGCCGCACCACTCGGCCCAGAAGTCCACCATCACGACCCCGGGTGCCTTGAGCACTTCCTGGTCGAAGGTTGCATCGGTCACTGTCACGGTCAGTCCACTCATCACCTTGCTCCTCGGTCCCACCTGTTAGGATTCGTCATGCAGCCCACTATTGCCCATATCGGCATCGCGGTGGCCAGCGTTGATGCGGCCGCCGCCTTCTATCGTGATGTCCTCGGTCTCCACGTCAGTGAGCCGGAGCTCGCTGACGGTGCCCGCATCGTGCACCTCGACTTCGGTCCCTCTGCTGTCGAACTGCTCGAACCGCTCGCCGACGACTCCCCGATCGGGAAGTTTCTCGCTCGGCGCGGTCCGGGCATCCACCACGTCTGCTACCGCGTCCCCGACCTCGACGCTGCGCTCGCTGCGTGTCGTGCGCAGGGCTACACCCTGATCGACGAGACACCCCGCACCGGCGCTGGCGGCTGCCGGATCGCGTTTGTTCACCCGAAGGCCACCAATGGCATTCTCATCGAGCTCACCGAATGATCCGGGCCGCCCTCCAAGAACGCTCGTCGGTGCTTACGAGTTCCCCCCGCTGCCCGACCCGTCGCAGGGCGTGTTGACCTGAGCGACTTCCGAGAGGTCAAACGCATTCACGATCCATCCGCCGCGCACTTGCACGACCGTCACGGGGACCACGACGCGGCAGGGCCCTCGGGAGATCTCGGTCGTGACGAGGCGCCGGCCGCGGTCCCCGCTGGCGACCTCACCCAACGCCCGGACCGACACCCCGCCGAGGTAGGCCTGCATGATGATCATGCGCTGCCCGTGATCCTTCGGTTGGTTGGTGACCGCGGCCGATCCGCCGTCGCTGCCGAAGAGCTGCGACATCCGGGCAAGGTTGCTGTCCGAGGCGGCGCGAATAAACTCCTCTACTGCGGCCGAGGGCGAGGAGGGGATCAGTCCGGAGGTCGTGGTGCCGGCAGTGGAAGTCGCGCCGGCACATCCGACTGCACCAGCGGCCAACAGAACCGAAGCACCAGCAAGCACCAGCGAGCGGAATGAGACCACGGACATGACATCCTCCGAAGTGGGTCAGGATCCTTCAAACGTAACCCCGCCGAGTGCCCGGGGACGACCGCCAAGACTGTACGTCAACGTGGACCACGTGGCCACCATCCGGCAGGCACGTCGGACGGACGAACCCGACCCAGCGGCAGCCGCCCGCATCGCGGAGGCGCACGGAGCCGACGGCATCACGATCCACCTTCGGGAGGATCGGCGACATATCCAGGATCATGATGTCCGAGCGATCGTGCCCGCCGTGGCGACCGCCTGCAATCTCGAGCTGGCAGTGCGCGAGGAGATCGTCGACCTCGCCTGCGCGCTCCGCCCCTATCAGGTCACCATCGTCCCCGAGCGCCGGGAAGAGGTCACCACGGAGGGTGGCCTTGACCTGCGTCACCCCGATCCGGGGCTCCGCACCGCCATTCGCCGGCTTGACGAGGCGGGGATCCACATTGCGCTGTTCATTGACCCCGAGATCGAGGCGATCGACGCCGCGAAGGACCTGGGGGTTCCCGCGATCGAGCTCCACACGGGCCGCTACGCCCACCACTGGCGGACGGACGGAACGGCCCTTGCACATCTGCAGCAGGCAGCATCCTATGCGGTCGACCTTGGGCTGGCGGTCCACGCCGGCCACGGTCTCACCTATGCCAACGTGGTGCCCGTGGCGGCAATTTCCGAGATCGAAGAGCTGAATATCGGCCACAGCATCGTGGCCCGGGCGGTCCTGACCGGGCTGGGCGAAGCCGTCTCCACGATGCGGACCCTGATTCATGGGGCCCAACGGTGAGCGCATCACCAACGGCGTTGCCCCCCGGGGTGCGCGCCTTCGTCAGTCGGGAGACCGACTTGATCGCGGGCGCCCTCGATGAAGCTGCGGCCGCCCACTTGGCCTTTCCGCCGACGGCGGCCCTCCATGCCATCCTCGAGCGGATCCACGCCGTCCAAGGGCTGGGCACGGCGGTGTCGCTCTCGCCGTTGCCGGAACTCCTCGCCGCGATGGAGCTCGCCACCCGTGCCCTGCTGACCGGCTCGCCCCCGCCCGCAGGGATCGGTGGCATCCTCTCCGATGCCGCGACAGCCCTCCATGCGATGGCGCAGTCCGTGGCGGAAAGCGGGCAGGTCGTCCTCCCGCCGGCCGTCGAGCGGGTCGGTCGACGGCTCCTCGAGGGGTACGTGGCGGAGGAGGACGTCGTCCCGATCGCCGACTTGGCGCCCGCGGGGTGGCCCAGCATCGTGGCGCGCGGGCAGTTCCCCGATCACGCGGCCGGCTCGCCGCCCGTGCGGGTGGAGTTGATCGCGGTGGGTGATCACCTCGTCGAACAGGGCCGAGCGCTGGCCATGGCCGAATCGCATGTCGCCGTCGAACTGCGACTCTTCGTGCTGCACCGCACCCTCAGTGCGATGCCGACCCGCGGAGGCACGGGGCGCTTCCTCGCACCGGTTGCCCGGATGCTGGCGCGCGCAATCGCCGCTCCGTCAGCGCTGCAGTCTCCCCGACGCCTGGCGACCATGCTCGGTGACTGCGGCACCTTCCTCTCGCGGGCGGCGGCGGCGGACGACACGGCCGGCCTGGAGCTCGCCCGCGACGCCATGCTGGTGCATCTCGCCGGGGGGGGGGATCTCCCTCTCCCCCCCCCAGACACCGGCGACCTCCTCGGCACCCCGATCGTCCCCATCGGGGCCCTCGCCCCCGACGCGGACGATGCCGATGACGCCATCGTCCCGATCGCGATGCTGGCCCCCGACCCGGCAGACGACCTCGACATCGTGCCGATCGCCGCCCTCGCACCGGATGAGGACAGCGACCTCGACATCGTGCCGATCGCCACCCTCGCGCCGGACGCGGAGCATGACCTCGAGATCGTCCCCATCGCTGCCCTCGCCCCTGACGCGCCAGACGACCTCGACATCGTGCCGATCGCCGCGCTCGCGCCGGATCTCCTCGTGCCCGAGGAGGCCCCGGGTGCGCCGACGCGCCTCGAACTCGCGTTCCGGCGGCAGCGCGAGCTGGCGGCGGTCGCTGGGAATGAGCCCCCGACGGTCGCCGGCCTGCTCGGCGAATCCGTGGTGGAGGTGACCACGTTGCTCTACGTCGGTGACGGCGCTTTCTCCCGGGCCGAAGCCGTGCGGGCCGAGCTGCTCGCAGCCCTCGCCAACCCGGGTGTGTCGGTGGCAGAGTTGCGCCCGCTCCTCGAGGAACTGCTGGACCTGCTGCCGTTGGCTCGTCGTGTCGCCTGAGACGTCCACACACCAGCGGCGCGGGCTGCAGCTCGCGCTCGGGCTGGCGATCTCCGGTGCGGTGATCTGGTGGACGTTCCGCAACGTCGATTGGAATGCCTCGTGGGGATACATCGTCGAGGCCGATCGTTGGTGGATGCTCCTCGCCGTGATTCTGGCAACACTTCCCTTCCCGCTGCGCCTCCCACGCTGGCGGCTGCTCTTGCGGCACGAGGATGGATCGGCGGTCAGTTGGCACGCCATGTGGCACGCGATCGCGATCGGCTTCGCGGCGAACAACGTGCTGCCGTTCCGAGCAGGCGAAGTCCTGCGTCCGGCGGCCGTGGCTCGGTTGGGCCGCGTTTCGTTCGCGACGGCGCTCTCGAGCATCGCCGTGGAACGGGTGCTCGACGCGCTGATGGCGGTTGGGCTGTTGTCGCTCGCCCTGACCGTGGCGGGCATCGACCCGTCACTCACGCTGAAGGAGGGCGGGCGTCCGATCGCGGAGTCCGCGTCGATCGTTGGTGCGCTCGGCCTCCTCGCGCTCGCGGTGGCAGTGCTCGCGGCATGGCAACGCGTCGCGACGATGCGGGTCGCGCGCAGTCTCCTCCCGGACAACACGATCGGCAACGCGCTCTACCATTTCGGCGAGCGCGTGCTCCTGGGGCTCTCCGCGCTCGGCAATGTCCGCACGGCCGCGCCGGTCCTCGCGTGGTCGCTGATCATCTGGCTCTGCAACGCCTCCGCCTTCTTCGTCGCGTTTCGTGCGTTCGGCTTCGACATCCCCTTCACCGGCGCGCTGATTCTTCAGGGCGCG
>JAABRY010000012.1 GCA_011390645.1 Gemmatimonadota bacterium | reverse complement strand
CTCGTAGTGGGCAACGATCTGCGGCGCGGCCAGGTCACGCACGTCCACGACCTGCAAGCGACCATACGCGCGTCCCGCTGCGGCATCCTTGGCGCCCTCCACGGGCGACGCGGGGAAGACCTCGTCGGCGATGAAGACGTAGTCCTTGTGTCGCCATGCCGTGTGCGTCCCGCGGATGAAGCCCGGACCACCCGTGGCCTCGACATCGCGATACAGCGCATTGAGATCGTACTTCACCTGCGCGACCAGCTGCGGATTCGACGGGGTACCACCCTTCACCCCATTGCCCACGTCGAGGATGACGAGACCATCATTCCAATAGCTGAGGTACGCCATCCCGTCTTGCACATCGACGTCGTGCAGCGAGCGTCCGGCATCGGGGCGATCGGTGCGCCACCGCGCCACTTCCCGCGGTGCGGACGGATCGTCGATGTTGATCACGTGCAACGCGCCGGTCGCGTTGTGCGTGGCGAACACATGCGTTCCCTGCCCCGCCTGCTGGTACACGAAGGCCGAGTGGACGCCGCCCTCCACGCCGTCGGTGAATTCGGCGATCGGCTTCGGATGGCGTGGGTCATCGAGGGACGCGATGACGATCCCGTTCTTGCGGTCCGACGCGCCCTCGCGCGTGAAGACGAGCGTGCGTCCATCCGGCGTGGTCATCAGGTCGTTGACCCGTCGCGTATTGACGACGATCGAATCGGTCACGAACGGCGCCGCGGGGTCGCTGATGTCCACGGTGTACATCCGATCGCCACCAGAACCCGTCCCGAGGTAGGCCACCTTACCGTTCGGATGGATCCAGACTTCTTCCGTGGTGAAGAGGGTGCGCGGCAGGCGGCCGACCACCGTCGCAGGGCGTCGCACATCCCGCGGGGTTAGGGTGATCACCGCATCGCCTGACCGCGTACCGAACGACGCGCTGATGGTATAGGCCTGCGCCGCGTAGCCCACAAAGGCGCCATCGGAATCGATGCGGCCCTCACCGGGTGAGAAGGACCACGTCGGTGTGAGCCCTTCGATTTCACGTCCTGCAGCATCACGGGCGATGGCGCGGAAGCGCACCACGTCGCCCTGCTTGGCGTTGCGCATCGAGGACGTCACCTCGACGGATTCGATGGTGTTGGGGACGACCGTGATCGTGCGCTCAGCTCGCGCGTCACCTGCCACCGCCGCGATCGTCGCCGTGCCGGGAGCGGTCGCCGTGATGAGTCCATCGCCCATGTACGACACGGCACTGTGGGAGGCCACCAACCAGACGACTTCGTCCGCTGGTCGTAGATCACCGGTCGCCGAATGCACCGCAGCGTTGAGGTGGAGCCGCTGCCCGACAACCAGACGATCCGTGGCCGGCGAGATCGCAATGCGCGCGGCCGGACCCGGCACCATCTTGACGGTGACGGACTGCACGAACGGACGCGTGCCGGGCAGTCGCCCGATGACATTCACCGCGATGGTGCCAGTGGCGCCGGAACGCACCAGGCCATCCTGCGTCACCACACCCTCGAAGCGTCCGCTGCTCCCCTGAAAGAAGGTGAAGCCGACGTCCGGCAGCACCTCCCCGCCGCGTCCGAACGCGCGCGCGGTGAGGCGCACGGTGTCCTGTGCGGTGACGACCACCTCCGCGCCGCTCCCGGGCTGCACTTCGATGCGAGCAATCGGCGATGGTGGGAGGCCGGCGTCCTGGGCGGCGGCCGGCTGCTGGAGGAGGGCGAGGAGAGCGAGGGCAACCATTGGGGCTCCTAGGGGAGAGAACGACAAACAGGCAGTCACGTACCGTGGGCGCATCATCCGGTGAAAGGTGAAAGGTGAAAGGGGCTGCACTGACCTGCCGTTTCACCTTTGACGTTTCACCTCACATCCCCGCTCGCCGTTCGCTGTCAGGACGTGGGTGGGTTGAATTGCTCGTGCTGTTGGTCCACCCACGAACGGTGATACTCGAGATCCTCGAATGCCTCCGCAGCCTTCGCCACGCGCAGCGGTCGGAACGAGTCCATCATCACCGCGAGTTCGTCGGTGTGCGTCGCCCCGATGCTCGCCTCGGCGCGACCGGGATGCGGGCCATGAGGGAGCCCGTCAGGATGGTGCGTGATGCTCCCGTACTCGATCCCCTTGCGCGACATGAACTCGCTTGAGGCATAGAAGAGCACCTCGTCGGAATCCACGTTGCTGTGGTTGTACGGTGCCGGGATCGCCTGGGGATCGAAGTCGTACGGCCGCGGGCAGAACGAGCAGATGACGAAGCCATCGCCCTGGAAGGTCTGGTGCACCGGCGGCGGCTGATGAATCCGACCGACGATCGGCTCGAAGTCGTGGATGTTGAACGCCCACGGATAGAAGTAGCCGTCCCACCCGACGACATCGAACGGGTGGTGATCAAGCACGAGCTCGTTGAGCGCGTCATACTGCTTGACGAGAATCGGGAACTCGCCGCGCTCGTCGTGCGGTTCAAGCGCGGTGGGTCGCCGGATGTCCCGCTCCGAGTATGGCGCGCCCTCGAGCAACTGCCCCATGTCGTTCAGGTAGCGGCGCGGGAAGCGGATGTGGCCGCGGCTCTCCATGACCAGCAGCTTCGGGGTCCCCTGCGCGCGATCGAAACGCCACTGGTGGGTAATGTTGCGATGAATGACGACGTAGTCGCCGGGCTTGACCGGCAGCACCCCGAAGACCGAGTGCAGCTCTCCCCCCCCCTCCGCCACGTAGACCACCTCATCCGCCTGCGAGTTGCGGTAGAGGGGCTCTTCTGCCGCATCCGGCTCGACGTAGAGCATCCCGATGTCCGCATTGAAGAGGAGCGGGATCCGGTCGAGGATCGCGGAGCCGCCCGTGGCCGCGCGTGCCGTGCGGAAGTGGCGATGCCGCAGCGAGGTGTCATCATCGGCCTCCCACGTGATCGTGCGCACGCGGCGCGCGGCCTTGACCGTGGTCGGTGGATGAATGTGGTAGAGGAGTGACGCCGTGCCGGTGAAGCCCTCATGGCCCATCAGCTCTTCGGCGTACAGCCCCCCGTCGGGGCGTCGAAAGACGATGTGTCGCTTGCGCGGGACGTCGCCCATGAGATGGTAGATTGGCATGTGGTGCCCTGTCGTAGGTCGTAAGTCGTAGGTCGTAGGTCGTAGGTCGTAGGTTGCAGGTCGTAAGTCGTAGGTCGTAAGTCGTAGGTCGCCGGCGAAGGCTGCAGGATCATGACACGCGTTGTTGCCACCAGCGTACGACCTACGACTTACGACCTATGACCTCCTACAGATTCCCCCGCCGAGCCTGCTCGCGCTCGATCGCTTCGAAGAGCGCCTTGAAGTTCCCTGCCCCGAAGCTCTTCGCGCCCTTGCGCTGGATGATCTCGTAGAAGAGCGTGGGACGATCCTGCACCGGCTTGGTGAAGATCTGCAGCAGGTACCCCTCGTCATCGCGGTCGACGAGAATGCCGAGCTCCGCGAGCGCGTTGAGCTCCTCATCAATCGTGCCGACGCGGTCGAGCACCGTTTCGTAATAGGTGCGTGGCACGGTCAGGAACTCGACGCCCCGCGCCTGCATCTCGCGTACCGTCGCGATGATGTCGTCAGTCGCGATCGCGACGTGTTGCACCCCCGGGCCGCGGTAGAAATCCAGATACTCGTCGATCTGCGACTTCTTGCGTCCCTCGGCGGGTTCGTTGATCGGGAACTTGATGCGGCCGTTCCCGTTGCTCATCACCTTGGACATCAGCGCGGAGTACTCGGTGCTGATGGTCTTGTCGTCAAAGGTCAGGATGTTCGTGAAGCCGAGGACGTCCTCGTAGAACTTGACCCAGGTGTTCATCTTGCCGAGTTCGACATTGCCGACGCAGTGATCGACGTACTTCAGGCCGATGGGTGCGGGGGCGAACGGCGAGTCCACCGCTTCGAAGCCCGGCAGGAAGAGTCCGCGATAGTTGCGCCGCTCGACGATCGAGTGGATGGTGTCGCCGTAGGTGCAGATCCCGGCGATCACGATCTCGCCGTGGTCGTCGTGCAGCACCTCCGGGTCTCGCGCACTGGTCGCGCCGCGCGCCACCGCGACTTCCCAGGCCGCTCTGGCGTCGTCCACCCAGAAGGCCATGTCCTTCACCCCATCACCGTGCAAGCGGACATGGTCGGCGATCGCCCCCTCCGGACCCAGCGCCGAGGTCAGGACGAACCGCAGCTTGTCCTGCTCGAGGAGGTAGGAGACGCGGTCGCGCACGCCGGTCTCGGGACCGCGGTAGCCCACCAGCCGGAAGCCGAAGGCGGCACGATAGAACACGGCGGCTTGCTTGGCGTTGCCGACCCAGAACTCGACGTAGTCGGTCCCGTTGATGGGGAAGGCGTCGTGGGGGGGGGCCGACGTCGGCGCGGGCAGTGTGGTCGTCATGGCAACACTCCTGTCAGGCGTGACCGGCGGCCTCGAGGAACGAGACGAGATCCGCCTCGCTGATCCCGGGCTCGCCAGGCGCCACATGGTCCAGTCGTCCCTCGCGCACCCATTCCACGAGGCGAATGACCTCGGCGAAGAGGTGATCGAACGAGTCAACGACGAAGAGCAGCGGTTGATAGTGGTCGATCTCGAAGCCCTGATTCACGACCCATTCAAGCTGGAAGGGCCAGCGCTGTACCTCCGGCGACTCGATGGCATGCTGGATCTCGCCATAGGACGAGAGGAGGCCGGAGCCGTAGACCTTCAGCTCACCGGGCGTTGCGCCCTTCATCAGGCCGAACTCGACGGTGAACCAGAAGAAGCGCGCCATCGCCTTCACCACGCTGGTGAGCACGCGGAGGCGCTCGTGCTCATCGGCGATGCCGCTCACGCGCTCCGCGGCGGCGCGGGCGCACTCGCCGAATGCCACGAGCGTATCGGCGAAGGCCTTGTCCGTGTGCATGGGGACGTGGCCGGCGATGTCGTGGAAGATGTCGGGTTCGGGGAGGTAATCGAGGACTTCCCCATCACGGATGGTGATGGTCGTCGGGAACTCTCGTTGCCGCAGGCAATCGAAGAAGCGGTAGGCTGGCACGTACCCGCTGACCGCCTTCGCCCGAAACCCCGTCAGTGGTGCCATGAACCGGTTGACGTCCTCCAGCCGCGGCACCTTCGTTGGATCGAGCTGGAGCGTCCGGATTCCCTCGAGAAACTTCTCATTGGCGTAGCGCGCCCACCGTTCGCCCATCCGACCGTACAGTCGGTGCCAGACGTCATGGTTTGCGTCCGAATAGAGCTCGTAGGGTTGGTCGATGTAGAGCCGTCCGGCGGCCTGCGCTGCCTCGATGAACGGAGCGCGGGTCGTGGTGAGTCCGGGGGTATCGGCAGCCGTCGTCATGCAGACCTCTCGAGAAGGGGTCGAACCCTTGAATCTAATCGCGGGGCGGCGGTCGGCCGGTCAAGACAATTCGGGACGCCCCGTGAACCAGGCGAGCGCCTCGGGGTTGGCCAAGGCGCCGACATTGCGCGCGCGGCGCCCCTCGACGGCGTCCCGGACGGCGATCTCGCTCAGCTTCCCACTTCGGGTGCGCGGGATGTCCGGCACTGCGAGGATGATGCGCGGGATGTGGTGCGGTGATGCCCCGCTGCGGATCTTCGCCCGGATCCGCCCCTGCAATTCCTCAGTCAGTGCGACCTCCTCCCGGAGCCGCAGGAAAAGCACGACGCGCACGTCCCGGTCTGCGGCTCCGGGAATGCGTTGCCCGATGACCAGACTCTCGAGGACCTCGTCGAATGCCTCGACCTGCCGGTAGATCTCGGCCGTGCCAATGCGGACCCCACCTGGGTTGAGCGTGGCGTCGCTGCGGCCCTCGATCACGAAGCCGCCGTGAGAGGTACGGTAGGCCCAATCACCGTGGCGCCAGACCGAAGGCCACGGCTCGAAGTACGCAGCACGATAGCGCTCACCATCGGAATCGTTCCAGAACGCGACGGGCATGGCGGGAAACGGCTGCGTACAGACGAGTTCACCCGCTTCGCCATCAGCAACCCGGGCCCCATCATCGTCGAAGATTTGCACCGCCATACCGAGTCCGGGACCTTGAATCTCCCCTCGGAAGACCGGGGAGAGCGGATTGCCGAGGACGAAACAGGAGACGATGTCCGTCCCACCCGAGATGCTGGCGGTCTGGACCTGCGGTCCGACCGCTTTGGCGACCCAGTCAAACGAGGCCGCCGCCAAGGGCGACCCGGTGGAGAGCACGGCCCGCACGGCGCCAAGGTCGTGCTGTCGCGCCGGCTGCATGCCCTCCTTCTCCGCGAGGGCCAGGTACTTGGCGGAGGTGCCGAAGACGTTGACGCGCTCACCACTCGCCATTCGCCAGAGGATGTCCGGTTCGTGCGCAGGCATCGGTGCGCCATCGTAGAGCACCAGCGTGGCTCCGGCCGCCAATCCACTCACGAGCCAATTCCACATCATCCACCCGCAGGTCGTGAAGTAGAAGAGACGCTCGTGCGGACGGAGGTCCACATGCAGCCGGTGCTCCTTCAGGTGCTGGAGCAGCGTCCCACCCACGCCATGCACCAACCCCTTCGGCAGCCCGGTGGTGCCCGAGGAGTAGAGCACATAGAGCGGGTGATCAAACGGCACCCGGTGGAACGCGAGTGGCGGCGGGTCCGCTCCGGCGCGTCGGAAGTCATCCCATCGTGTCACGCCCGTGGGCGCCTCGACCTCCCCCCCCCCACGAAACGGGACGATGATCGCCTCACGAACCGACGGCAGCCGTGGCAACAACTCGGCTGCGCGAGCGGTGCAGTCATGGACCTTGCCGCCGTAGCCGTAGGCATCGCAGAAGAAAAGCACCACCGGCTCGGTCTGGCCAAAGCGATCGACGATGCCATCCACGCCGAAGTCCGGCGAGCAGGACGTCCAGACCGCACCGAGGGCTGCCGTGGCCAGCATCGCCACAAGGGTTTCCGGGATATTCGGCATCCATCCGGCGACGCGATCGCCGGGACCCACGCCGCACCGCACGAGGCCAGCAGCAACGCGGGCAACCTCGTCGTGCAGGGCATCGCGTGAGAGTGAGGAGAGGGGGCCTCGCTCGTCCCACGCAATGACGGCGAGCTCATCCCCCCGATGCCGCAGCAGGTTCTCGGCGAAGTTCAATCGGGCGGTGGGAAACCACCGTCCTGCCGCCTCGCTCTGCGGTGGAGCAATGGTGGATGAACCGGTCCATATCGGGTCGCCGGCCGCCAGATCCCCGAGGACGCCGCCATCGCGCCAGACCGCACCCCAGAAGTCCGCCGGCTCCGCGAGTGACCACGCGTGGAGTGCAGCGAACGCCGCCGGATCATCTGGGGGGGGGAGCGGCGCACCGGTTCCTCGACGTGCCTCGAGGAACCGCCCCATGAGCGAAGCCTCCCGGCGAGCGGTGGAGGGAGCCCACACTGGCGCATCACGCATCGCCCGTGGCCCTCATCGGCGCCGGAGGATCACGTCGTCGCTCAGCACTTGTCGTCCAATCGCCAACACGAGGTTCGCTCCAGAGTAACCATCCGCGGAGACGCGGATGTACTGCACCCGGCAGCGCTCGAGCAACTTCGGATTGAACTCCAGGCGATAGCGCCCCTGCCGATCGGTAAAGGTCGAGTAGGTGTGCCCGACCAACTGCAGGTGGGCGTTCGGCAGCGGAAAACCCTTGTCGTCCTTCACGATGCCCAGGACGGACGCGAGCACCGGAGAGCCATCAGGGTTGGTACCAAAATCCGGCATTTCGACACAGCGACCTGCGGCCTCCGGGAACGACTGTTGCCAGGCGCGGCCATCCACCTTGCTGACGCCGGCTCGCCCCATGGCACCTGCGCTGGCAGTGGCAGGTGCCGATGCTGCACCGCCGGCCGAACCCGGGTTCAGCACCGTCCGCGACGGTCCCCACGGCGAGGTAGGTGTCTGCAGGCGCCCAGTCTGCCCAGTTTCCTCCGCACGGGGGATCCGCTCTGCGGTCTGCCCAGTGCCCTGCCCCGGAGCCGGTTCCTCTGCCGGCTGCTCCTCGGTGGTCCGAGGAGGGGTCGTCGCGATGGGCGCGTCGGGCGGCGGTGGCTCCTCCTGCCCCTGCTCGCGTGGGATGCGCTCGTCGGGGCGGTCGGAATCCGGACCAAGCGCGACAGGCTCCTCGGGGGCGGCGGGTGTTGGCTGAGGGGCTGGGGCCTGCTGCTCTGGATCGAATTGCGGCATGGGCTCGAGCGCGATTTGCTGCTGGTCCTCCGGAAACTCCACTGGAGCAGCGGGATTCGGCACAGGCTCGGTCGTCCGCAGGAGAACGAACAGGACCACTGCAAGGTGGATCCCGGCGCTGGTCAGGAGCGCGGGCCACCTCGAAATCGACTCCTCGGGGGCGTCTTCGGCGAATGGCGTGACATGCAGCACGGCTACAGTTTAGTCCCTACCGGGCCGGAATGGACCGGGTAGCAGATTTCCAGGCTTCGGGGCTCCCCTGCCGTCACAATTGACATGCGATTACCATTATGACCATGACGTCCCTGCGCTTTCGCATCGTTGTCGCGATTCTGTTGACCTGCTCTGGCGGATTTACCCCCAGCGCGGCTCAAGGTCCCGCACGCCTCGCCGCCGGCCCGATGGTCGGTTACGCAGAGATGCGTGAAGCGCTCCTGTGGGCGCAAACGACCGGTCCCGCCGAGATCCGGTTTGTCTATTGGGACTCGGTCGCACCCTCACGGCGCTATACCACAGCCATCGTGACGACCGACCCGACGCGAGCCCACACGGCGAAAGCCATCGCAGACAGCGTCGAACCCGGTCGGACATACGGATACGAGCTCCACATCGATGGCGTTGCCGTGACACGCCCCTACCCGACCCGCTTCAGCACCCCCGCCCTGTGGCAATGGCGCACCGACCCACCGCCGGTGCGCATCGCGTTGGGCAGCTGCTTCTATGTCAATGAGCCGGTGTACGATCGACCCGGGACGCCGTATGGCGGCGGCTTCGAGATCCTCGATGCGATCACCGCGCAGCGCCCCGACCTGATGGTCTGGCTGGGGGACAACACCTACCTGCGCGAAGTGGACTGGTATTCGCGCACCGGGATCTTCCGCCGCTACTCCCACACCCGTGCGTTCGCCGGGCTTCAACCGCTCCTGGCGGCGATGAGCCATTATGCGATCTGGGACGACCACGACTACGGCCCCAACGACAGCGATGCCTCGTTCCGTGATGGCCACATCGCTCGTGATGCCTTCGAATCATTCTGGGGCAATCCCGCAATGGGCGTGGATGGTGGCCATGGTATCACGACGACCTTCGAATGGTCCGACGTCCAGTTCTTCATGATGGACGATCGCAGCTACAAGACCGCCAACCATCGCGTGACCGGGACCGCCGCCTACCTCGGCGATCGCCAACTCGATTGGCTCATCAGTGCACTCAAGGCGAGCACGGCCACATTCAAGATCGTGGCGATCGGCAGCCAGACGATCAACAACGCGGGCATGTTCGAGAACTACGCGAAGGTGCCCGAAGAGCGTGCGCGCCTGCTGGAGGCACTGCGCAAGGAGCAGATCCCCGGCGTGCTCTTCCTCAGTGGTGACAAGCACTGGACCGAGCTGTCGCGGATGGAGCGCGAGGGCACCTATCCGCTGTACGATCTCACCGTGTCACCGTTGACCGCGGGGCCATCTGATCGGTGGAAGCAGGAACAGAACGCGTATCGCGTTGATGGCACGCTCGTCCCCGAGCGAAATTTCGGCATGCTCGACATCACCGGCCCACGCGAGAATCGCGTTCTTTCGATCTCGATTCGCGATGCGGGCGGCAACCTCAAGTGGACGCGGGCGATCCCCGCGTCGGAATTGCGCTGACCCCGAATGCCCGCACGAGCGATTCGACACTCACTCGCCGCCGCCGCGCCCTTGTTGTGCGCCATCCATTGCGTGGCAACCCCGCTGCTGGTTGCCGTGATGCCCGCGTTCGCCATGGGACACACCGCCGAGGTGGTGATGCTCGCAGCGAGTGTGGTGCTGGTGGGTTGGGCGACGTGGTCGGGGACGCTTGTCCATCGCCACGCGGGCCCTGCCCTCGTGGCGGGACTCGGCCTGAGCCTCTGGGGTGGGCAGCTCTTCGGCGCGCTCCCGGCGGTTGGTGGTGAGCTCGGGATCGCGCTGGCGGCACTCCTGACTGCTGCTGGGCTGATGTGGAACGCGCGGCTGCGGCACTCGGCCGCGGAGATTGGCTGCTCCTGCACGTCGTGCGGCCACCCGACTCCCGAGTAACCTGCCACGTCGCCCCTGGCCGTGTGATATTCCCGCATGGCCTTCGCCCCCAAGTCACCCGCCCTCATCGTTGGCGCCGGCCCCATTGGGCTCGCCTGCGCCATCTCGGCTCGCCGACGCGGCATCGACGCGCTGGTGATCGACACCGGCGCAATCGCACAGTCGATCGTGCGCTATCCGATTGGCATGCGCTTCTTCACCACGGCGGAGCGCCTGGAGATTGGCGGGCACCCCTTCGCGTGCGTCGAACCGAAGCCGACCCGAGAAGAGGCACTGGCGTACTACCGGCGCGTGGCACTGGCCGAACAACTGGCAGTGCATCCAGGGGTCCGGCTCCTTGCTGCACACCGGACCGCGAACGGAACGCTCGCGTGCACGCTTCGCACGCAACGCGGCGAGCACGTACATCACACCGACCGCCTTGTCATCGCCACGGGGTACTTCGAACATCCGAATGCTCTCGAGGTGCCCGGTGAAGACCTCCCGCACGTGTCGCACTGGTTTGACGAACCGCATCGCAACGCCGGATTGGACGTCGTCGTCATCGGCGGAAAGAATTCTGCGATCGAGACCGCACTACAGTGCTGGCGTGCGGGCGCTCGCGTCACGCTGATTCACCGTGGCGATGCGCTCAAGCCAAGCGTGAAGTACTGGCTGCGACCGGACTTCGAGAATCGCGTGGCCGCAGGAGAGATCACCGCCCATTTCGGAACGACCGTGACGGCAATCACCGTACACGCGGTGACGGTGCGGCACGCGAATGGGCACGTGGCAGACATCGTGGCGGATCGGGTCTTCGCCCTGACGGGGTACCACCCGGACTTCGCGCTGATGGAACAGATCGGTATCACGCTCGATGCGGAGAGCGGTCGACCGGCACTCGATCCCGCCACGATGGAGACGAATGTGCCGGGTGTCTTCCTTGCCGGGAGCGCCGCCGCGGGTCGCCACACCGGTGAGGTCTTCATCGAGAACGGACGCTTCGACGGCGAGAAGATCTTCGGTGATGCCGCATCCCGGGAGGCGGCGGCGGAGCGCTACGCGGCCTCACCCCGCCCGGTGGGTGAATAGCCGGTCAGTCGTCGGTCAGCACGCGCGTCAGCGGCCGTTGCACCCTGCTCCGAACGCGCCACAGCAGGATCATCGCAACCGCCGCGAGTCCGATCACCAGTCCCCACCACAGCCCGAGTGGTCCCAGCGGCGTCCTGAAGGCGAGTACGATGCTGGTGGTGACACCGATGCCGCCAAAGCCCACCAGGTTGATGAGCATGGGGGCCCGCGTATCGCCGAGTCCACGCAAGATCCCCGCGCACACCACCTGAATGCCATCGAACACCTGGAAGACGCCGGCGATTGGCAGCAGCGTCGCGGCAAACGCGACCACATCGGGCGCCGAGGTGTAGAGCCGCGCGAAGAAGGTGGGGAGCGTGAGAAAGAGCAGCGCAGTACACGCCATGAAACCGACACCAGCGGCCACCGCCGCACGTGCAGAGGCGATGAGGGCGACCCGATCCCCACGCCCGAGCGCACGCCCCACCAGGACCGCAGCGCCCATTCCGACCCCCATCGGCACCATGAAGGTCAACGAGGCGAGGTTGAGGGCCACCTGATGCCCGGCCACGTGCATCGTACCGAAGGTGCCCATCAGCAGGGCGACCGTGGAGAAGGCGGCCATCTCCAGCTCGAGCTGCACCCCAACTGGCAAGCCGAGGCGGAAGACAGCCAGAATGGGGGCGAGGCGCAGGGTGGCCGGGCGCCATGGCACGAGCGCGTCCCGCAACACCCCGCGCCCGAGCCAGAGCAGGACGAGCGCCATCACCCACCGGGAGAGCGTGGTGGCCCACGCCGAGCCCGCGACGCCCATCGCAGGGATCCCAAGCCCACCAAAGATGAGCACGTAATTCAGCGCGATGTTGGCAAGGTTCGCGATGACGATCGTCCAGACCACCGGTGCCACCCGTTGCATCGCCTGCAGGCTCTGGCGTCCGACGTTGAACGCGAAGAACGGCAGGATCCCCGGTACAAGAATCGTGCAGTAGGTCCCGACCAGGGGCAGCACCTCCGCGGGTTGCCGCGCGAGGGCGAGCAGTGGCTCTGCGACGAAGAACGCGGCCGAGATCGGCACGGAGAGGACGGCGGCGAGGACGAGGCCGCGCTGCACCCCGAGCGCAAACCCCTCGTGGTCACGCGCACCCAGCGCCTGTGCCAGGATCGGATCAAGACCCAGCAGGATCCCGACGCCGAAAATCGAGAGCGCGAAAAAGTAGACGTTGCCCAGGGCCACTGCAGCTAGCGCCTCCGGGGAGACGCGACCGACCATGATGGTGTCGACGGCCCCCATGAGCATCATGCCGACGTTGACCCCGATGATAGGGATCGCCAGACGCAGGAGCTCCCGGAGGGGATGCTCCCGCAATTCGACCAGCGGTGGGCTCATGCGCCCGGGCCGCCACGACGGTCGGGATCGGCGAGCAGGCGCTCGGTGAACTCCAGGCGCTCGTGCAGGTCGGTCACCTCGGCACGCAACTGGTCGAGCTCATCGAGGATGGCACCGGCAGTGCCCGGTGGGGCAAGCCGTTCGGTCTCCGCTTCCCAGTCGGCGACCAGCGCACCGTCAGCGTCGCGGAAGGAGCCTGCAGAGATCGTGATGATATCGTAGAGGTACCAGAGCCCCATGCCGCCGAGGGTGAGGGGCATCAGGATGCCGCTCCGAATACGGCCCACGTGGAAGCGGTGTGCTCCGAAGACGCCCAGAAAGATGGCGAGCAGGAGCACCGTGGTGCGGGACTTGGGCGAGGCAAACAGTTCGTCGGTCATGGTACTCGGAGTTGAGGAAGTGCCCCCGGGAGGACTCGAACCTCCGACCTGTCGCTTAGAAGGCGACTGCTCTATCCAGCTGAGCTACGAGGGCGCAGCGCAGAAACTACCTCAGTCGCCCGCCGGAACGCGAGGCATGCGGGTTTGGCGGTCGCCCCTTGCGGGGGCTGGGGAGCAGGGTGAAGATCGAGGTGGTGCCCATGCAGGTCACCTCAGCGAGGACGGCCCCCATCACCGACACGACCCGAGGTTCCCTGACGCGCCTGCTGGTGACGATGGCCGCCGCCGTGCTGGTGCTCGCCGGCCTGCGCGCCGCCAGTTCGGTCATCGGGCCGATTGCCATCGCCCTGCTGATCACGATCGCGTGGAGTCCAGCCTCACGCTGGCTCCAGCAACGTGGCTGGCACCCGATCGTCGCATCCCTGATGGGGATCGTGGTCGGAGTCACCGTGGTGGCGTTGCTCGTGGTGCTGATCTATTCATCGTTGCTGCAACTCGAGTCCGAGTTGCCGGCCTATCAGGAACGCATCGGCACGCTGCGCGACTCGGTGACCGACCTGCTGGCGCGTCTGCCGTTCAACGTGGACACCTCGCAGCTGTCATCGGCTGAGGCGTTGCAGCCCGAGGCCATCGTCGGGTACATCGTCGGCTTCATCGGGGGCCTGACCAGCACGGCAGGCAACATGGCGATCCTGCTCCTGATCATGGTGTTCATGATGATCGAGGCGGTGCGGTATCCGCAGAAGTTGCGCGCGGCGTTCCGCAGTTCGGAGACTTCGACCAGCGGCCTCGATGGCTTCGTGACCAGCATGCGGAGCTATGTGGTGATCAACACGATCTTCGGTCTGATTGCGGCGGTGGCCAACACCATCCTGCTGTTCGCGCTCGGCGTGGACCTCGCGATTCTCTGGGGCGTCCTGTCGTTCCTCCTCAGCTTCCTCCCCAACATCGGCTTCGTCATCGCGTTGGCGCCGCCAGCGCTTCTTGCGCTGCTCCAGTTCGGTGTCGGGCGTGCGCTCCTGGTGGTGGCGGGATTCTCGGTGATCAACCTCATCGTCGACAATGTGATCAAGCCGCGGTACGTCGGCGAGTCTCTCGACCTGTCGCCGGCCGTTGTGGTGATCTCGCTGGTATTCTGGGGTTGGCTGCTCGGACCGATCGGGGCGCTGCTGGCCGTGCCGTTCTCGATCGCCGCGCGGCTTCTCTTTGACAGTCATGAGGAATCGCGCTGGATCGGACATCTGATGAGCGACCACACCGGGGAGGACGTGGCGGCGTAGCACGGGGGGATGCCACCACGGCATCCGCCCCGAGCTCCGACGTCATGCCCGCTCAGGCTCTCCGGACCGCATCGCGGATCTCGCGAAGGAGCAATACATCCTCGGGCGGTGCCGCCGGCACCGTCGGTGCGACCTCTTCCTTGCGCTTGAGGCGGTTCATCACCTTGACCATCTGGAAGATGATGAACGCCAGAATCGCAAAGTTCAGTGCGACGCTGAGGAAGTTGCCGTAGGCAATGACCGGGACGCCGGCCTCGCGGACCGCTGCCAAGGTCGGCTCCGTTTCTGGTGGCACGTCTCCGAGCGGCCAGAAGTAATCAGCAAAGTCGAGTCCTCCAAACACATACCCCACGACGGGCATGATCAGGTCGTCCACCATGGACGTGACGATCTTGCCGAAGGCGGCCCCGATGATCACGCCAACGGCGAGATCCATCACGTTGCCCTTGAGGGCGAATTCCTTGAACTCGGACATCATGCTCATGCAGGAGCCTCCAGTGACGCATCGCTGCAATGCGGTGCGCTCGGTGTGACCAGGGACTGGCAAACAGGTGAGGGAGAAAAGTGGTCACGCGGCCCCCATTCTGCCAGAGGAAACCCAGAGCGCCCAGGCAGCGTAGGTAGGAGCGCACAACCAACCTTCAGGAGACCGCATGGTGCTCGCGCTTGCTGCCCTCGCCATCCTCACCGCCGCGCCGGACAGCGGCGAGGCCCTCCTTCGCCGCATGAACACCGAACATCGGGGCAGTTGGTTCACGTCGCTGGTCTTCGTCCAGCATACGACCTATCCCGGCACTGCCCGGGCACCCGAGACCTGGTACGAGACGATGGTGCGACCGGGGCGCCTGCGGATCGACATCGAACGCGACGGGGCGATGGTCTCCACCATGATCTTCCGGGACGACACGCTGCACCAAGTGGCGAACGGCACGCTACGCGGCTCGCAACCCCTCGTGCACTCGCTCCTGCTGCTGTTGCACGACATCCATGTCGGTGACAGCGACGCGGTGATTGCCAAGCTCCGGGCGCAGGGGTTCGACCTTTCGCGCACACATGCCGCAACGTGGGAGGGACGCCCGGTTGTCGTGGTTGGCGCCTTGGCCGGCGACACCGCCTCGGCGCAGTTCTGGGTGGACCCTGCGCGCCTGGTGGTGGTGCGCGTGATGCAATCCGGTCCGGGGGGGGCACACAACGACACCCGCATCGGCAAATTCTCGCAGCATGGACCCGCGCTGCTGGAGCGCGAGATCACCTTTGTGACGAACGGGGCCCCGCGCATGGTGGAGGAGTACACGTGGGTGCGAGTCGACGATGAAATTCCCGCCGAGGTGTTCGATCCGCATCATCAGGGGCTGCCGGCGTGGATCGCGGCGTACCAGGCGGCGAACCGCGGGCAGCGGGCGGGGAACTGAGCCGGGTATACGACTTATCGGGGTGCTTCAACACCAGCGGACCAGACGCGTCGCGCTTCACTGGGAAGCGCGACGGTTGGCGCGAGGCCATGTCAAGGCGAGGAACGACCACGGGAGACACCATAACTGCGGTGTCTCCCGTGGTCTTGGGTGCATTCACGCTAGCAGTTCATCGCGTCCATTTGTCGCCAGATACACGGCCAGATTCAGCTCTCGCGGCGGCGGCGCGCGGCGGCGAGGCCCACCAGACCCGACGCCAGCAGAGTCAGCGTGGCAGGCTCCGGCACCACATCCTGCGTCTCGAATGCCGTGCCGTCGCCCGTGATGCGAAGCTCGTATGTGCCGGCGTCATCATTGCCGAAACCCGACGTGACGATGAAGTAGTCGGTGCCGGCGTTGAGCGCCACACCGTTGAACCCGGCCAAGCCAATGGAGAGAAAGTCGTCGTTGCCGATGATGATGTTGGTGAATTGACTGCTCGGATTGAACGAACTTTGATACAGAAAGAGATAGTTGTCCCAGTTGGTCGGAGCTGTTGCCGTACTCAGGAAGTCGTAAGTGCCCGACTGCGTGACCTGAAAGGAAAACAGATCATACGCGACATTGGTCCCAACGCCTGACAAGGGGGCGATCGGTGGATTACCACCCACCGGCCGGTTCCATGTGGCGCCACCCGCCGTGGTACCGGAGAACATCTGGGCGCTTGCAACCTGGGTGAACAGGGTGACAGCAAGAGCTGTGGTGGCGATGCGGGCTGCGAGTCGGCGCATGCGGGAGTCCTTTGGCGGGGCGGATTGAGGGAGTGTGTGCAATGCTGGGGGTGCAAGATGCGCACCATGGACGAGCGTGGCGCAGAACGCCGCGAATCGTCTCTGCATCCGCGTGTGGACCAACCTATGGCAGAATATTCGAGATTCATGCATACCATCACGCCGTGCGATGCTGTAGCGTGGCAACACTCGCTGTTGCATGCAAGCGACACAATGCATTCGATATCTTCGAGATGCCGACCCGGAATGGGGTTGGGGTGTAACAGCGAACCGCGAACTGAGCACAGCCCACACGACAAACGGAGAGTGGACACCTCCGCTCTCCGTTCGCTGTTCGCCGTTCTCTGTCATCGGGGCGCCGGGATTCGAACCCGGGACCTTCCGCTCCCAAAGCGGACGCGCTACCGGACTGCGCTACGCCCCGTCGGTGCCACAATCTAGCAGGTCACCCCCACGGCCACACCTCCCGCAGGGTTGCCACGGCCCGCCCACGATGTGACACCCGGTGCTTCTCGCTCGCGGGCGCCTCGGCGAAGGTCATCCCCAGCTCCTCGCTCCAGAAGAGTGGGTCGTACCCGAAGCCTCCGGTCCCTCGCGCCGCATCGAGGATGCGCCCCCGTGTGGTCCCATGCGCGGCCTGCTCGCGGCCGCCCGGCCAACGCAACACCAGGACGCATCGATACCCTGCCCCACGCGATGCTTCCGGAACGCCGTCGAGCCGACGGAGCAACTCCGCATTGTTGGCTGCCGTGACCTCGTGATCAGGTCCGTCCACACCGGCGAAGCGCTTGCTCCAGACACCTGGTGCCCCCCCCAGCGCGTCGACCTCCAACCCGCTGTCGTCAGCGATGGCCGGGATCCCGCTCTGTACGGCGAACCACGCCGCCTTGGCCCTGGCGTTGGCCTCGAAGGTGTCGAACGCCTCCAAGGCATCCTCGGCGGGCTCGTACACGAGCCCGAACTCCTCCGGGCCCAGCACCTCCAGGCCAGGCGCCGCGAGCAACGCCCGGAACTCAGCCAGCTTCCCCACGCTGCGGGTGGCGACGAGCAGACGCGTCACGATGCGATAGCGGTCCGCTGCAGTGCGAAGAGCTCATGCAGTCCACCCTGGGCGAGGTCGAGCAGCGCATCAAGCTCCGCGCGAGCGAACGTGCCCGCCTCCCCCGTGCCCTGCACCTCCACGAACTCGCCGTTGTCGAGCATCACGATGTTGGCGTCCACCTCCGCGTCACGATCCTCGAGGTATGCCAGGTCGAGTCGATGCTCGCCCGCCACCTTGCCGACACTGACTGCGGCCACGAACTGCCCGAAGGCCGTCGGCTGGCCGGTCTTCTCCGCCAGCCACGCACAGGCGTCGTGCAGCGCAACGGCGGCACCCGTGATGCTGGCGCACCGCGTCCCGCCGTCCGCCGTGAGGACGTCGCAGTCCACGCGGATGGTGTACTCGCCGAACGCGAAGGTGCGCATCGAGGCCCGGAGCGACCGACCGATGAGCCGTTGGATTTCATAGGTGCGGCCCCCCGGGCCGTTGCGCTCGCGCGACGTGCGCTCACTCGTCGCACGCGGCAGCATCGCATATTCGGCGGTAACCCAGCCCTCGCCGCTGCCCTTCTTGAATCGTGGTACGCCCTCTTCGACACTTGCCGTGCAGTGCACCAGCGTGGCGCCCATCCGGACCAGGCACGAGCCTTCCGCAAAGGGATTGGCTTTCCGTTCGAGCACGGTCGGACGGAGTTGGTGCACAGCACGGCCATCAGGACGAGACACGAAGACGCTCCACAAGTCGGGTGGTGGATTGATCGGGAACGAGCGGAATGATTTCCACGCGTCCGCCGCGGGAGCGCACGATCTCCGCTCCCACGACCGTCTCGGGGCGGTAGTCCCCCCCCTTGACGAGAATATCGGGTTGCAGCGCCGCAATCAGGGCGAGGGGCGTCGGATCGTCGAACAGTACGACGCAGTCCACGCAGGCGAACGCAGCGAGCACCCGCGCGCGCGAGGCGGCATCGGCCACCGGGCGTTCGGGTCCCTTCCCCAGGCCTCGTGCGGAGGCATCACTGTTGACGCCGACCACGAGGGAGCCCCCCAGAGCGCGGGCCGCTTCGAGGATCGTCACGTGACCCGGGTGCAGGAGATCGAACACGCCGTTGGTGAAGACGACGGGGGCAGTCGCCTCCGCACGCCAGACCAGAGCAGCCTCGAGGTCGCGGACCTTGGCGACCGTGGAGCTCACTGCAGCGGTTCTTCGACCGACAAGTCGAAGTGCATCACGCGCTCCCCCACGATCGGCACCTGGACCGTGACGTCATAGCGCGTGGCGATGCGCACGACGCCCTCGCTCGCGAATCGCCGGATCGAGATGCGCTTCGCCTCTTTCGGGAGCCCGAGTGAGTCCGCGCGGGCGACCAACCGGACACGGATCGCCGAGTCGGTGGTCGTGCTGGCGAAGCGGGCGGCCACCTGGAAGTCGTCCTGGAATTGCTGGTTGGCAAACCAGGGGCGAGCGAAGAGCAGCGCGATGTACGCCGCCGTGCCAAGGAGCACCAGCGTGAAGAGACAGCCCAGCGTACTACCGCCGCGTCGGGTTCGGATGTTCACCACTGGCTCTGCGCTCCCTTGACGATTTCGTTGATGATGTTTTCGAGTGCAATGCGCCGACCTTCCGCCTCGCGCCCCGGATCGTACTGGCCCTCCACATTGAGGGCGCGGTTCTGGTAAAGCACCTTGCCCGTCGCCTGCTCGATGATCTCGAGCTGCAACGTGATTTGCACGAGGCGACGGCTCACCGCGACCTGGTTGGGTCGGCCTGCACCCTGCCCCGTTCCGGTGAACGCCACCGGCACGTCCGGTTCGTACCGGGTGATGCGCCCACGCACGACCGCATCGGCGCGCGCCTCACTGGCCGAGCGGAGTCCGAGCCGACGCTCAACGGCCTCGCGGACAGACTGCACCACCTGCTGCACCAGTGTCGGATCGGCGGTGTCGTTCTCGAACGGAAGCACCGCGGCCGTGCGGATCTCGGGGGGGAATCCCCCCCCCGCGAACCCGTAGGCGCAGCCGTTTCCGGCAAGCACCAGTCCAAGCAACGCACCGATGAGGACGCGCCTAGAGCTCATCGGCAGGCTTCACCCACTGGTCGCGCGGGATCGAGTCGAGTCGATCGCGCTCGGTGAACGTCAGGTTCAGGCGTGCCGGGCCGCTGGGCACATCGAGGCGGGAGGTGCGTGGCCACCCCTCGGCATCGAACGTGGTGAAGACGCGTCCGAGCCGCTGCCCGCCCACCCGAACGTCGGTGACCAGTTGGCGCTGCCCGGTCCGGGTGAGGACATAATCCACCGTGTCGGCACCATTGACGTAGCGCCAGGCCCGCACGCGCTCGTTCTCGAGGCCACTGATCTGATCACCCGGCGCGGGGAGGCGCGCCTGCCCCAGGAGTGCCCAGAGAATCGGGTAGCTCGGCACCAACTCGCGCACGCGATCCTCCGGCTCGGCCCACAACGCGGAATCTCCGACAACGGCAGCGGCGCTTCGACCGGAACCGAGGGGGCCGCGAAAATCAAAGCGCAGCGAGTCCGGCACGGCGATCTGGGCCGCGCCCCGTCCGCTCGCATTGCCAGCCTCCTTGAGGAACTGCCACGAGAACCGTAGCCGCACCGTCGCGGGCGTCGAGGTCGACGCGACCCACTCGTCGACCCCAGCCGCCGTCATTGGAGCGTGCCCGGCAGGAATCTCCGGGCCGGGCCATCGGCCGGCACAGCCAGCGAGGGCGAGGGTCACGAGCAAGAGGGGGAGTCGCATGGTGGGAAAGGTCGCCCCCCGGCGGGAGGACCTCAACCCCGCACTCACCGACGAATCGTCCGGATCACGTCGCCCTGGGTCACCCGCTTGAGCGGATTGTAGCTCCCCATGACGCGACCGAAGATCGTGTACTGACCGTTCAGGTGGGGCTGGGGCGAGAGATTGATGAACCACTGACTCCCGCCGGTGTCCGGGCCGGAGAGCGCCATCCCGAGCATGGGGATGTCGTACTGACGGCGATTGATCTCGTCACGGATCGTCCACCCCGGCCCGCCGCTACCCAGCCCGGTGCGGTCGCCGTCCTGGATGACGAAGTTGGGAACGACGCGATGCCAGCGATTGCCATCGAAGTACCGACGATCGACGAGCTGAAGGAAGTTCGCCACCGTGAGTGGTGCTTCGCGCGCGAGCAGTTCGACCTCAATGTCCCCGCGTCCCTCGACCACAATGGTGACCCGCGGGCTCTGGGGGGCCAGCACAAGCCCCCGGACGATGCCGCGGTAGTCCTCCAAGGTCCGACCGGTCTCGACCGTTGTGCCCGCTCCCCAGCGCGTGGCGAGGGCTGGGAAGCTGCGGCGCGCGGCTGCGCGGAGCGTCGGGTCGCTGGGTCGCTCCATCAGCACGCGACGCTCCGGGGTGCCGAGTGCGGCCAGCAGGTCCGGCTGGGCGCGGGCGAGCGCGCCGAGCTTTGCGAGGATGGCCTCGCGAAGGTCGGTGTCGCCCCCTCGCCACCGATCGACCATCAGGTCGATGTCCGAGGGCGTCGTGGCGGGATCGAGCGCACCGATGGCCGCACGCCGGACCAACGGGTCGGGATCTCGCAGCGCTTGCCGTGCGGCGGCGGCGGCCCCTTCGCGATGCGTCGGTCCGGCGCCTGCCCAGCCGGCGAGTGCGGCGTACCGGACCCGCGGATCACGGTCATTCATCGCTGCGGCGAAGACCGCGGCGTCCCCTGGACGCGTCCCCGACAGCAACTGCAATGCGTTGGCACGGGAGAGCGGGTCGGATGACTGCAGCCAGGAACCCACCTGTCGGTGAAACGCTGCCGTATCGGCCTGCGCGAGGGCACCGAGCGCGGCACGCTCGAGGGCCCATCCCGGATCGCGCATGGTGAAGACCGCTTCGAGGGCGGCGACCGCCTCCCCCCCCCGCAGCATGCCGAGGGCGTTTGCCGCTGCCACACGAACGTTGCGGTCGGGGTCGTTGAGGAGGGGGGCGACTCGCCCAGCCTGGGCAGAGTCGCGGAACGTCCCGATCGCACCGAGGGCGTTGATGCGGACGCCGGGGTCTTGATCGTCGGCGGCGCGGCCGAGTTCGCCGAGCACCGTCGAGGCACTCAGTCCAGCGGTGTCCGTGAATGCCTTCGTGAGGCTGCGGGCGGCCGTCTCCCGGATCAGCGGTACCCGATCGCGCAGGCCATCGAGCATCACCTCGCCTGCTGCGGGCGCACGGATGCGGCCGAGGACGTAGAGCGCGCGCCAGCGGCGGTCGGTGTCGTCCTCTCGCGCATACGGGAGCATGGCGTTCACCGGGGCATCCTTCCCGAGACGCCAACTCTCGAGCAGCGCCGGCAGCAGCATCTGTTCGCGGCGCTCCCGGGAAATATCGCCCCCGCCTCCCCCGATGATGCTGGTGAGTGTGGCGATCGCTTCGGGACCGCCAATCCGCGCGAACGCGATCGCGGCCTCTCCGAGCGCTGCGACCTCAAGGCTGTCCCCCGAGCGAAGGCGTGCCAGCATCGGTGCCACAGCCCGGGGATCCTTGAGCAATCCCATGGCGAAGAACGCGTCCGTGACGACACCAGGATCACGATCCTGCAGCCGCTGGATCAGCAGGGCGACACCATCACGTTGCCCGATCCGGCCAATCGCCACCGTGGCGGCGCGGCGCACCTGCGCCTCTGGGTGCTCGAGTGACTGCCCGAACACGGCTGGATTCAGTTCGCGCCGGTCCTCGAGCATCATGATCGGCGCCAAGGCCTCGATCAACGCCGGGTCCTGTGCGGTGACCGGGGTGATCGCCCCGACACTCATGGCGAGGAGGGCACCGAGGGAAAGCAGCATCGGATATCGCATCAGAGGCGCACCGGATCGTCAATGGGAAAGAGGCGCTCCCGCACGTCGGCGGGGAGGCGAGCGAACGCACCGGTGGTGTCGAGGACGACCAACGCGGTATGGGCCGTCACAAGCAACTGTCCGGAGACATCATGTTCCACGGCATACCCGAAGGAGACGCGCCGGGAGGCCACCTCCTGCACCCAGGTCCGCACGCGAACCGGATCATCATAGCGCGCGGGGGCCCGATAACGGAGGGACGCGTCGGTCACCATCAGGCGCAGCCCCAACGCTTCGAGCTCACGGTAGCTGGTGCCCGTCGTCCGGAGGTGCTCCGTGCGTGCGACGTCGAGCCAGACCAGATAGCGGGCATGGTACACCACGCCTTGCTGGTCGATCTCGGAGTAGTCCACGCGTCGGCGGATGGTGGTGATCGGAGTTGCCCCATCCTGCATCATGACCCACCTTTCGCCCCGTGATTCCAAACCAATTGGTGATTGTCGCGGATGCCCACCTCGGCGCGGCGCCGACCAGCGACGAGGATGCCCTCCTCGCGTTCCTGGACGAACTCCCTGCGCGAGGCGATGCCCTGCTGCTGGCCGGCGACGTCTTCGACTACTGGTTCAGCTACAAGCGCCTGATTCCGCGGCGCAATTTCCGCACGGCCGCCGCGATCGCACATCTCGCCCGACGCATGCCGATCTGGATGATCGGTGGCAATCACGATCGCTGGGGCGACTCGTTCTGGGATGCCGATGTCGGCATCCGCTTCGACCCCCACCAGCTCCGCGGCACGCTCGGCGGTCGGGAACTTCTGGCGATCCATGGCGACGGGCTCCATGAGGAGCGGCCAGGCGCCTCGTGGATGCATCGACTCACCAGTTCGCCGACGGTGATCGCACTCTACCGCTTCCTGCACCCCGACCTCGGCTTCTGGTTGGCCGACAAGATGGGGCACAACCTCGATTTCGGCGTCGCCCACCCGGACGTGGTGCGCGCCGCTGCGGCCCGCCAACAGGCGTGGGCCACCGCCACCCTGGCGAAGGAACCCGCCCTCGGCGCGGTCGTGATGGGGCACACGCACCATCCGGTCGCCGCGGAAGTCCGGCCCGGACAGTGGTATGTCAATCCGGGTGCCTGGCTGGACGGGCGTCGCTATGCCCTGCTGACCGCCGAGGGCGCGAGCCTGCATCAATACAGTTGAGCGCTCACTCGTGGGTCAG
Source organism: Gemmatimonadota bacterium (assembly GCA_011390645.1). Taxonomy (GTDB): domain Bacteria; phylum Gemmatimonadota; class Gemmatimonadetes; order Gemmatimonadales; family GWC2-71-9; genus Palsa-1233. The sequence continues at coordinate 24,448 of JAABRY010000012.1, read as the reverse complement.
ATCGACCAGCTCGACCGACGCCAACGCCTCACCAGTGAAGACTGAACCCACCATCGCGAATCGCTCGACGTCATCGGTCGCGGCCCAGCGGTGCCGGGGCGTCCCCCCCCCAGCAGGGGCACGGAGCCCGGCCCGATCCAACACGGCAGTCAACTCGAGCGCGGTCTCGCGCGCGCTGTCAATCAGCGTCACGTCAGGTCCCATCACCTCCGCGAGGAGTGGGGCAAGCAATGGGTAGTGCGTGCAGCCCAGCACGAGGGTGTCCACGTCACCCAACCGGACGGCGGCCAGATATTCCTCCGCGGCAAGCCGCGTGGCGGGGTGACCAAACCAGCCCTCTTCGACGAGGGGCACGAAGAGCGGACATGCCTGCTCGATGACCCGCAATTCCGGACGCAGGGCGAGCAACGCGCGCCGATATGCACCTGACGCCACGGTCCCTGCGGTCCCGATCACACCGATGCCGCCATTGCGTGTGGCGGCCGCCGCCGCCCGGGCTCCCGGATCAATCACTCCGATCACCGGCACCGGCGCCTGCTCGCGCAGCAGGTCGAGGGCATGCGCCGTGGCGGTGTTGCACGCCACCACGACGGCCTTGACGCGCTGTGCGAGCAGCCAGGCGAGAATCTCGGTGGCGTAGCGCTGTACCGTGGCCGGGGACTTGGGGCCGTAGGGGACGCGTGCGGTGTCGCCGAGATAGATCGTGGCCTCATCGGGCAGCGCGGTGTGAATCGCGCGCACGACGGTGAGCCCGCCGATACCGGAGTCGAAGATGCCGATCGGGCCGTCGTGGTTCATCGTGGCCACGGCAGCGTCATCCCGACTCCGGTGCGTCCGTCACCAAGGGGCCGCATTCGCAAGTCACCGGGGAAGTCGAAGAGACTCGCCGACACGAATGCCTCGAGCCCGCTGAACAGATGATTGAAGGCGACGAGAAAGAACCAGTCCTGCCGTTCGGCACGCTTGTCCTCGATGCGTCCCGAGCCGGTGCGCTCCAGATACCTCAGTTCGTGATGTGCCTTGAGCGCCATCGCCAGCGCAATTCCCTCAAAGGCGATGAAGATGCCGCCAGTGAGCTTGCGGTCGAGGGAGGCCTGACCCCAGCCAGGGAGCAGCAACGAGCGCGCAAAATAGTTGAGTGGAGACGGTCGCGACGGTGAGCCGACGACCGCTGCCGGAGAATTTCTGGGCACTGCCTGCGCGCGCAATGGCATGGCGAGGCAACAGACGGCGAGGACCGACACGAGGGCACGCATCCGGGAAAGGTGCGCGGTGCCCTCCCGATTCCCAAGCGTCATGAGGAACCGCCCGGTGCCGCACCCCGTCCATAGCGGTTGAGGATGCCGGCGCGTCCGATGGTGCCCAACACGCGACCGCTGGGGGCGTCGACCACGGGCAGCGCGGCCACCCCCAGCGCCCCCAACCGGCGGACGACATCGCTGAGCGAGATCTCCAACGTCACGGCCTCGGTGGCATGCGCCACGTCCCGTGCCACGATCCCGGCGAGCGGTACGTCCTCGGCACGGGCCACTTCACCGAGGTCCCGGAGGGTTATGATGCCCAGGAGACGGCGCGCAGGATCGACCACCGGATAGACGGTCTGATCGGAGAACGCGAAGCGGCGGAGCAGTTGTTCCACAGGCTCGTCATCCTGCACCACGATGGCGGCGCGGTCGATCGCATCACCGACGGTCAGCCCGGCCAATGCGTCGCGATCGACCCCGTGGTCGAGGTTGATGCCGCGTCGCCGCAGCCAGCCGGAGTACAGATCGTCACGCTCCACGCGGCGTGCCACGACGACTGCCACTGCCACGGTCATCATGAGCGGCAGCATGATCGCGTAGTCATCGGTCATCTCGAAGATCATCAGGATCCCGGTGATCGGGGCGCCCGTGGCGGCCGCGACCATGGCCCCCATGCCGACGAGGGCATATGCCGCCGGTTGCAATCCGGCATCAGGAAAGAGCGCGGCGAGACCCGCGCCAAACGCCCCCCCCGTCGCGGCCCCGACATAGAGCGCCGGCGTGAAGACGCCGCCCGAGCCACCCCACCCCAGCGAGATCGCGGTTGCGAGGATCTTGCCAAGGGCCAGCAGGCCGAGCGCCCACCAGGCCATCGTCGCGAATTGGTCGAGCGGGATGGCCAAGTGTCCGGTGCCGACGAGCAACCCACCGGACGCCGCGACCAGCAGTCCGACGAAGGCACCGCCCATCAGGGCCCGACGGCCGGTGACCTCGCGTCGACCAACGCGAAAGTAGATCCGGATGAAGTAGCCGGCGACGATGCCGAGCGCGACACCGAGGAGCGGATACGCGATCGCGACCTCGGCGAGATGCCGATACGAGTACTCCTCGGGGATCGGGAACGCGGGGTGATTGCCGAAGACCGACCGCGAGATCACGGCCGCCACCACGCTGGCGACGACGACCACGGGGAACGCGGCCACGCTGAGGCCCCCGAGGATTTCTTCCAGGGCGAAGAAGGCGCCGGCCAGCGGGGCATTGAAGGCTGCCGAGATCGCGGCAGCGGTCCCGGCGGCCACCAGCAGGGTCATGCGCTCGGGGCCGAAACGAAAGACGCGAGCGACGGCAGATCCCGCCGCCGCGCCGAGGACGGCGACCGGTCCTTCCGAGCCGACCGACGCTCCCCCCCCCAACGTCACTGCGGCCGCGGTGGTGCGCACGACGGCCGGTCGGGTGGGAATCCGTCCGCCCGTCCGCACCACACGCCGCTGGACATCGGGGACGGTCATGCCGTCCTCGCCTGGAGCGAAGCGTCGCATCACCCACCACGCCGCAAAGACAGCCAGGCCCGTGATGAGTGGTCGCGTGATGTAGGGGCCAAGGGGCGGGAGCCACGACGAGGGCCACTGGAAGAACACGAGGTAGGCGAGATCGATCAGCTTGTAGAAGCCGATGACACCGATGGCACCCGCGGCGCCGACCACCACGGCGAAGCCGAGGAGCACGGCGTTCTCGGAGAGGTCGAGGCCGTTGAACCAGGTGACGAAATCGTCCCAGGCCCCACCAGCCATTCGGCCCGGCGCATAGATGAGCCGCCGCGCCTGCCGCGGAAGGCGCGCGGCGAGCCGGAGCGCGCCTCGCACAACCGCGGGGTAGTCGTTCATGCGCGGCGCCCCTCGGGTCGCCTCACGCGGGCAGCTGACCCACCAGAGCGATCACCTCGATCTCGACACGCACACCCTTCGGCAGGCCGGCGACGGCCACCGTGGAGCGCGCGGGACGGTGATCGCCCATCCACGCAGCGTACACGCTGTTCATCGCCGCGAACTCGTCCATCGTCTGCAGGAAGACGGTGGTCTTCACGACGTCGTGGAAGGTGCAGCCAGCTGCGGCGAGAACGGCCTCGAGATTCCGGAAGACTCGTTCTGTCTGTTCGGTGATGCCCCCGGAGACGACCTCCATGGTCGCAGGATCGAGCGCGATCTGTCCGGCGCTGAAGAGCATCCCGTTGGCGACGACGCCTTGGGCATACGGGCCGATGGCAGCGGGAGCGTGCGGTGTGGCGATGGTCTGCATGTGAGCTTCCTGGGAACGGATGGTGGCGAGCAGCGAACGGCGTCTGCGATGCTTCGGCGTCAGGTCTCGTCGGGCCAGAACAAACGCATGGCATTGGCCGTCGTGATGGTGGCAATATGGTCGGTCGTCGTCCCGCGCCACTCCGCGACCTTAGCTGCGATGGTGGCGAGGTGTGCGGGCTCATTCCGCTTGCCGCGGTACGGCACCGGCGCGAGATACGGCGCGTCGGTTTCGAGCAAGAGACGGTTGTCCGGGACCGCTCGGAGCGTCTCCGCATCTGCCCACGACTTGAAAGTCACCATCCCGCTATACGAAAAGTACCACCCCGCGTCGAGACCAGCGCGTGCGAGGACCGAGCTGCTGGAAAACGAATGCAGGATCACCGTTGCGTCGGGTTGTGCCTTCAGGATCGCCGCGATGTCGGCGTCGGCCTCTCGTGCATGAATGACGACGGGCAGCCCCGCGTGCACCGCGAGGTGCAATTGTTCGGCGAAGACCTCGCGCTGACGATCGCGCGGTGAAAAGTCATAGTGATAGTCGAGCCCCATCTCCCCCGCGGCCCGGACCAGCGCATGCCCCCAGACCGTGGCCAGCGTGGCCGCCAGTTCCGGGTTCCATCGCGACGCGTCATGCGGATGACACCCGGTGGCGATCGCGATGCCGGAAAGGTCCATCGCCCAGTCGAGCGTCTGCTCGAGCTGGGCGATGGTTGATTCGATGACGAGCGCGCGGGTCACGCCCGCCTCCCGCATCCGCGCAACCACCACCTCGCGGTCGGCCGCGAAGGCCTCGTCCGCGAGATGGCAGTGCGTGTCGATCAGCATGGTCAGACGGTCTCAGGCCGCGCCTTCGGCACCAGCTTGCCGCCCACCGTCACGCCCCGGCCACCCAAGCCAGGCCACTTCTCATCGATCAGGAGCAGCGCTGGCGTGGCGATATACAGCGTCGAGAAGGTACCGACGATCATGCCGAAGACCATCACCCAGGCGAACGGACGGATGATCGGTCCCGCGAAGATGAGCAGCGACAAGAGCACCGCCATCGACGTCGTCGAGGTGAAGATCGTCCGCGGCAGGGTCTCGTTGATCGAGCGGTTGATCACCGTCGCGAGCGGCTCGCGCTTGGACGACTGCAGGTTCTCGCGAATCCGGTCGAAGATGACGATCGTGTCGTTCAACGAGTACCCGACCATCGAGAGCAGCGCCGCCACCACGACGAGGCCGATCTCGAGGTTCATCACCGCCAGGAAGCAGATGCTGAGCACGATGTCGTGAATCGTGGCGATGACCGCCGCGACGCCGAAGCGCCACTCGAACCGATAGGCGAGATAGGCCAGCACGGCGAAGAACGAGAGGAAGATCGCGAAGAAGGCCTGCGTGCGGAGTTCACCACCGACCTTCGGGCCGACGGCCTCGGAATACTGGCGCACCCACTGCCCCTCCCCGAAGACCTGATCAAGCGCGCCCGACACCACGTTGGTGGTCTCGGAGGTGTTGTCGGCGTCTGCGCCCGCGACGGTGGTGCGGGCGCGGATGATATACTCCCCGGCGTTGCCGAGCGGGGTGATTTCGGCGCCGGAGATGCCCGCTGCCTCGAGCGCGGAGCGGATCTGCCCGCTCGCGCCGGGCTGCTCCGACTCGACGCGAATCATCGTGCCACCCGTGAACTCGATCGAGTAGTTGATGCCGCGTGCGAGCAGGGCCACGATGCCGAGGGCGAAGAACGCCGCCGCGGCAATGATGGCCTGCTTGCGCCAGGCGAGGAAGTCATAGTTGGCGTTTGCGAAGATGCGGATCATATGCCCGTCAGATGCTCAGGGTGGTGGCCGCGGCGTGCTTCCGCTCAAGCCAGTACATGAAGAACGTGCGGGTCACGAAGATCGCGGTGAACATCGAGGCGATGATGCCCATGATCAGCGTGACCGCGAAGCCGCGGACCGGTCCGGTACCGAACTGGAAGAGGAAGAGCGCGGTCAGCACGGTCGAGACGTTGGAGTCCACGATCGCACTCATCGCGTGCTGGAAGCCCTCGGTCACCGCGACACGCACCGTGCGTCCGGCAAGGAGTTCCTCCCGGATGCGTTCGAAGATCAGCACGTTCGCGTCGACCGCCATGCCGATCGAGAGCACGAGACCGGCGAGTCCGGGCAACGTCAGCGTGGCATCAATCGCAGCCAGACCGCCCAGCGTGAAGAGCAGGTAGAGCGAGAGGGCAACCACCGCGAGCACACCTGCCATGCGGTAGTACACGATCATGATCAGCACCACCAGTACGGTGCCGACGAGGCCAGCAATCGTGGCGCCACGGATCGAGTCCTCGCCGAGCGAGGCAAGCACCTGACGATCTTCAACGATCTTGAGCGGAATCGGCAGCGCGCCGGCACTCAGCGTCAGCGCGAGGTCCTGGGCTTCCTGAATCGAGCGACCACTGAGCTCGATCTGCCCGGTGCGATCGATCCGCGATTGGATGATCGGCGGACGTCCCTGTACATAGCCGTCAAGCACGATCGCCATGTAGTCACCGACATGGTTGCCCGTCTCGGCCCCGAAGCGTCGCGCACCCGCCCGATCGAGATTGAAGACCACCAGCGGCCGGTTGCTGAGGGGATCGAGCTGCGCCGACGCGCTCACCAGGCGTTCCCCGGTGATGATCGGCGTCTCTTCCAGTGCATACAGGAGGCGAACGGATTCCGTGCCCCCTGACGTGACAGCGCGGGCCCACTTCAAGTCGACACCACGCGGCCACAGCCGACGGATCTCGGGGAGACGCAGGAGCGAGTCCACGCGCGGATAGGCGCTTTCTGCGACGACATACTCGCCAGGCATCGGCTCGAAACCGGCCGCACCGGCTGGGACGATCAACGACTGGAGGACCGGACCGGCCGGGGCCTGCGCCGCATCCGGGGTTGCCTGCGCGGTCGAGTCGGTGGCGCTGTCAGCGCCCCCACCGAGCAGCGCAGTCACCTGATCTGTCTGCGGGGTCGGGGCACCGACATCGGCAGCCCGAATCCCCATCTGCGCAAGTTGGCGATCCATCGCGGCGAGGGCGTTGTCGAACGCCCCCGACCGGTCCGTGATCCGGAACTCGAGGAAGGCAGCCTGCTCGACGATCGCCTTCGCGCGGACGGGATCAGAGATCCCTGCCAGCTCGACGACGATCCGATCGTCACCGACCTTCTGGATCACAGGCTCGGTCACGCCGAATTCGTCGATGCGCTTGCGCAGGACGGTCAGTGCGAGCTCGAGATCCCGAGCGGGATCGGCCGAGACCTTGTCGCTCTGGTCCAGCTCGAGGCCGAGGTGCATTCCTCCCTGCAGGTCGAGGCCGCGCTTGAGCGGCACCCGTGTCACTTGGACGTCCTGCATCGTGCCATCGGGCGCGCGTTGGCGCTCCGTGACCTGACGGGGGAAGAGAGAGAAGATCGACAGCGCCATGAGGGCTACGATCACGAGAGCGCGGTTGCGAAGCGAAGCGAACATCGTCACTCGGGCGCCGTGCGTGGCGCGTCAAGGTCCGGGTGCACGAGAGCCACAGCGGCCCGTGCACTTCTACGATCCACCTCCAGCTGCCGCCGGAGGGCATCCACCCCATCGAAGCGGTGGATCGGACGGAGGGGCGCAATCCAGTCGACGCGCACCCACCGGTCGTACAGGTCCCCCTCGAAGCCGAAGAGGTGGACTTCCAGCAGGCGCCGGCCGTCATCAAACGTCGGTCGATGCCCCTGATTCATCATCCCGCCGAACCGACCGGCAGGGGTCTCCACTGTCACTGCCCACACACCGTCCGGTGGCAAGAGCTTGCCGGCCGGGATGGCGAGATTGAGGGTGGGGACGCCAATCGTTCGTCCCCGTGCCTCCCCGCGTTCCACCGGTGCCATCACGCCATACCGACGGCCCAACCACTGCGCGGCAGACTCGAGATCCCCCCCGGCAATGGCACGCCGGATCCTCGTGCTGCTGATCGCCCCTCCGCCGTCCGGCGTCACCGCCGGGACGACATCCACCGGGAAGCCGCGTTCGGTGCCAAGGGCGCGTAGCGTGTCGACATCCCCGCTGCGCCCGCGACCGAAGCCGTGGTCATGCCCGATCACCAACTCCTGCATCCCGCAATGGGCGATCAACACCTGATCGACGAACTCCGCGGGTGTCAACGCCGCCATCGCACGATTGAACTCCAGCACCAACACGCGGTCCACTGCGCTCATCGCCAGCAGTTCCAACCGCTCTGCCGCCGTGGTCAGTCGGGGCGGCGCCGCGGCCGGATTGACCACGGCCAACGGGTGCGGCTCGAACGTCACCAGGACGCTCATCCTGCCAGCGATGCGCGCGCGGCGGGCAATCTCCTCGAGCACCGCACGATGCCCGAGATGCACGCCGTCGAAGGTGCCCACCGTCACGACGCTGCCCGACCCGATGCCGAGCGGCGCAATCACGCGGCCGGCTCCAGCACCACCACCGGCTGCCATCCGGTCTCGGCCGCCTCGGCGATCGCCACCAGGCGGCCATCATCACCGAGCAACGCTGCCGGTCCCTGCATGTCGGTGTCTCGCGACACCGCGCGTCCGAAGCCCACCTCCCTGCACCCTGCCACATCGAGCACGACCTGCTGGAGGTGCCGCACCATGGCAGCGGCTGGCCGCAGCGCGGCGGCACTCGCCTCTGAGGGCGCGATCGCGTCCTCCACACGGAACGGTCCGATCGCGGTGCGCCGGAGCTCCGCGCAGTGCGCCGGGATGCCCAGCGCCTCGCCGAGGTCGCGCGCCATCGCCCGCAGGTACGTCCCCTTCCCCACGCGTGCCGTCACCGTGCAATCCGGTGGCGTCCAGTCGCGCACGTGTGCCGCATGAATCGTCACGGGGACCGGTGCCAACTCCACTGCTCGGCCGGCGCGGGCCAAGGCGTAACTGCGTGCCCCCCCCACATGTTTCGCCGAGTACGCGGGCGGGCGTTGGTCCCGGGTGCCCACCATCGCATCGAGCGCCGTCACCACTTCGTCGTGGCTCGGCCACTTCGCGGGCTCCGCGGTGGCTATCACCGCGCCCGTGCCATCCTCGGTGTCGGTCGCGGTCCCGAAGCGGATCACCGCCTCATAGTCCTTCGCCTCCGACTCGACGAACCGGGCCAGCCGCGTGGCGCGCCCCACAAGCACGACCAGCAAACCGGTCGCGAACGGATCGAGCGTTCCCGCGTGCCCCACGGCGCGCGTGCCGAGCTGGCGACGGACCACCGCGACCACATCGTGCGACGTCCACCCCACCGGCTTGTCAATGAGCAGTCCTCCGATCAGGAGGCCTCCTCCTCGCGCTTCAGGTCGGCAAACAGCCGATCGATCTGCAGCGCGTGGTCATGCCCCACGTCCCGCACGAACCGCAACTCCGGCACACCGCGCGTCGTGATCTCCTTGGCGACGATCCGCCGCAGGTACCCGGCTGCGCTCTGCAAGCCCTCGATGGCCGCGGCCCGCTCGTCCTCGTCCTCGCCCGCAGGGACGACACGGATCGTGGCGACCGAAAGATCCCGCGTCACCTCGACGCCACTCACGGTGACCATGCTGACCCGTGGGTCGCGCACTTCGCCGCGGAGCAGGGCTTCCGCGACCAGCGCGCGGATCTGCTCGGCCACCTGTTCCGGCCGGCGGGACGGACCCTTGCCGGCCATCCCTCACTCCCCCGCGGCGGCGGATGCCGCCAGGGTGCGCTTGATCTCTTCCGTGCGGAACGCCTCGATGCGATCGCCGACCTTGATGTCGTTGAAGTTCTCGATGCCGATACCGCACTCCTGCCCTTCGCGCACTTCCTTCGCGTCGTCCTTGAAGCGCTTGAGCGAGGAGAGATCGCCGGTATAGACGATGGCGCCATCGCGCACCACGCGCGCACGCGCCGTGCGCTGGATGGTGCCACTGCGCACGATGCTACCGGCGATCGTGCCGACCTTGCTGACCTTGAAGAGTTCGAGCACCTCGGCCTCGCCGAGAATGGTCTCCTTCTCCTCCGGCTTGAGCAGGCCTTCGAGTGCGTTCTTCACGTCCTCGACCGCTTCGTAGATGATGCGATACGTCCGCACATCGACGCCTTCGCGTTCCGCGGCATTGCGGGCGTTGGCGTCGGGACGCACGTGGAAGCCGAGGATGATCGCGCCGGAGGCCTTGGCCAGCAGCACGTCGCTCTCGCTGATCTGACCGACGCCGCGGTGGACGATGTCGACGCGCACCTCGCTCGTGCCCAGTGCGGCGAGTGCGTCGGCGAGTGCCTCGGCCGGACCACCCTGGTCGGCCTTGATGATGATGCGCAGCTGGGTGACCGCGCCTTCCTTGAGCGCCCGCGAGATATCCTCGAGCGTCCCGCCACGCGCGCTGCGGCGGTTCTGCGCCTCGCGCTCGAGACGCTGGCGCTTCTGCGCGATCTCACGCGCTTCGCTCGCGTCGGTGACGGAGAGGAAGATGTCGCCAGCCGATGGGACACCCTCGAAGCCGAGGATCTGCACCGGGATGGAGGGACCAGCCGTCTTCACGTTCTTGCCACGTTCGTCGAAGAGCGCACGCACACGTCCCGAGAACTTGCCGCAGATGAAGTTGTCCCCGACCCGCAGGGTCCCCTTCTGCACCAGTACCGTCGCGAGCGGCCCCTTGCCGGCGTCGAGCGTTGCCTCGATCACGGTGCCATGGGCACGCGCCTCGGGGTTCGCCTTCAGTTCGAGGACCTCGGCCTGCAGCAGAATCTGCTCGAGCAACTCCGGGATGCCCTTGCCGGTCTTCGCCGAGATCGGCACGTGCAGCACGTTGCCGCCGAACTCCTCGAGAATCACGTTGTGCTGCAAGAGGTCCTGCTTGACCTTCTGCGGTTCGGCCGCCGGGAGGTCGATCTTGTTGATCGCGACCACCATCGGCACACCGGCATTCTTGGCGTGCGAGATCGCCTCGATCGTCTGCGGCATGATCTGGTCATCGGCTGCCACCACGAGCACGACGATGTCCGTCACCTGTGCACCGCGCGCACGCATGGCGGTGAAGGCCTGGTGGCCCGGTGTGTCGAGGAACGACAACTCGCGCCCATCCGGCAGGGCCACGTGGTACGCGCCGATGTGCTGCGTGATGCCGCCCGACTCGCCCGCGACGATGTTCGCCTTGCGGATGTAGTCCAGCAATGAGGTCTTGCCGTGGTCCACGTGGCCCATGATCGTGACGACCGGCGGCCGTGGACGCAGCGTCTCCGGATCCTCGATCTCGATCTCGGTGACGTCGGCCTGGTACTCCTCCTCGCGGATGGCTTCGAAGCCGAACTCGGACGCGATGAGTTCGATCTGATCGAAGTCGAGGCGCTGGTTCACGGTGACCATCAGGCCGAGTTCCTTGAACGCGAACGCGACGATCTCCTTGGCGGGGATCTTCATCAGGTCGGCCAGTTCGGCCACGGAAACGAACTCGTTGACGCGGATCCGCGTCTTTTCGCGTTCCTTCTCCTCCGCCGTGCGCGACGCGATGATGTCGCGGTACGACGGCTCATCGGAGCGCGTGCGACGACGGCCGGTGGAAGCGCCCTTCATCCCCTGCAGCGTCTTGAGGATGTTCGCTTGCACCTGATCCTGATCCACGAAGCCCTTCTTGCCCTTCTTGCCACCCTTCTTGCGCCCACCACCGGGTTGTGCATCGGGCCCGAACCGCGGTCCACCAGGCCCCGGGGGGGGGGTGCGTGGCGCCGCCGGCTGACTTGACGAGAAGACCGGACGTGGCCGGGCGCCACCAGGCGCACTGCTGGCACGCGGCGGGCCACCCGCAGGCGGGCGGGGCACGCGCGGCGGGATGAACGGCGCCTTTGCGGGCGGGGCACCTGCAGCAGCGGCTGGAGGTGCGGCGGGACGCGGCGGTGCAGCAGATGCAGGACGCGCCGGCGGGGTCGCTGGCGCCTCGGGTGCCTTGGGGGCCTGAGCGGCTTCGGGCGCATCGGCCGCCGGTGCCGCCGGAGTTGCCTCAGCAGCGGCGTCGGCCTTGGGTACTTCTGCGGCTGGCGCTTCTGGCGGCGCAGCAGGCGTCGGCTCACTGGTTGCGGGCAGATCCTTGAAGAGCAGTCGCGCCCGCTCTTCGATCGACATCGCGGGCTTCGTCTCGACCGGCTTCTCGGGCGCGGCCACAGGCTGCTCGAAGACCGGGGCCTTGGGGGCCTCGTGCTCGGCTTCGACGGCGGCCTTCGCCTCCTGCTCAGCGACCTCGGCGGCGGTCCGCCGACGGCGGACCGGCTTCGCCTCGACCGGTGTGGGCTCGGGCTCGGGCACGGCGGCCTTGCGCCGCCCCTTCTTCGGAGTGGCGGGTTCGGCGCTCTTGCGCTTCTCACGCTCCCAGCGGACCCGGATCGCCGCGACCTGGTCCGGCTCGAGCGCGGACATATGGCTCCGCACGAGGACGTTCATCTCCCGCAACATCCCCAGAAGTTGCTCTGAGGGGATGCCAAATTCCGCGGCGAGGTCGTGCACTCTGGTCTTGACCACTCAACTCCTCCGTCAGGTCCCGTCGCGGGCCGTGTGCGCCGCCAGCAATCCTGCCGCCAGCGCCCGATCCCGTACCGCCACCACGTGCACTGGCGGCCGCCCAAGGCGAGCCCCCAGTTCATCCGCCGTCGGCCCGGGGATCACCACGACCCCCTTCCCTGCCGCCAGCGCCACCACTTTGTCCTTCGCGCGGGGTGACGCATCACTCGCCAACACCACCACCGCGCAATCTCCCCGCTGCAGCACCGCTCGGGTGCCGTCCACCCCGATCACCACGCGTCCTCCGCGCTCACCCAGCCCCAGGAGGGCCAGCAGGCGCTCGAAGGACACCTCAGACCGCCGGCGGCTCGTCGGCAACCGGCTCCGGCGTCGGGGCCTCCTCGGCCTCATCCTCTTCCTCGGTCAACTCGGCGAGGAAGCGCACCAACTCTTCGGCGGTCCCGGACGTCATGCCAGGGATCTTGGCGATCTCTTCCGGCTCGAGGTCGAGGACATCGTTCAGCGCGGTGTAGCCGGCCGCATCGAGGAGGGCCACGAGCTCGGGCGAGACACCCTCAAGCTGGGCGAGCGGCACGCGAGGCGTGTCGTCGTCCTCCTCCCCTGACAGCGAGGAGAACAGCGGCCCCTCTCCACCACGCTCCAACCACTCACGACTGGAGTAGAGATCGAGCTTCCAGCCGGTGAGTTCCGACGCCAGGCGCACGTTCTGCCCGTTGCGACCGATCGCCAGCGAGAGCTGGTCCTCATCGACGACGGCGTTGATGGTGCGCGTGGCCACATCGCTGAACACCTTGGCAACGCGTGCCGGCGCGAGCGCCAGCTTGGCAAAGCGCTCCGGATCGGGTGACCATGGCACGATGTCGATGCGCTCGCCACCGAGCTCATTGACGATGGCCTGCACGCGAGATCCCTTGAGGCCGACGCACGCACCCACCGGATCGATCGCATCATCACGGGAGATCACCGCCACCTTGGTGCGGCTGCCGGCCTCGCGCGCGATGCCACGGATCTCGACGATGCCCTGCTGGATCTCGGGCACCTCGAGCTTGAACAGCGCCTTCACGAACAACGGATCGGCACGCGACAGAATCAGACGCGGGCCCTTCGGCGTCTCCTCGATCCGCTTCAGCACCGCGCGGATGGTGTCACCCTGATGAAAATGCTCACGATGGTTCTGGTCCCGATACGGAATGATCGCCTCGGCCTCGCGGAAGCGATTCAGCATCAGCACGAACTTGCCGCGCTCGACCTGCTGGATTTCGCCCGAGAGCAGTTCGCCAACCTTGTGCGAGAATTCCTCGCGAATCCGATTGCGCTCCCCTTCACGCACCCGCTGGATGATGCGTTGCTTGGCCGCCTGCACCGCGAGTCGCCCGAAGGCCTCGAAGGGGATCTCCTCTTCGAGCATGTCCCCCGGCTGAAAGTCGGGGTCCTCGAAACGCGCCTCTTCCAGCGCCACCTCGGCGCTCTCGTCTTCGACCTGCTCGACCACCTGGCGCAGGCGCATGACGGAGAGCGTGCCGGTGGTCTCGTCGACCGAGAGCTCGAACCGGACATTCGGGCCGTACTTGCGCATCAGGGCGGCGTGGATGCCGTCCCGCAACAGGTCGAGCAGCTCGGCACGATCAAGCTGCTTCGCGTTCGAAAGCTCGCGGAATGCTTCGAGCATGTCGGGTGATGTCGCCATCAGGCTTCTCCGGCTTCCCGTTTCCCGTACGTGGACCAATCCACGATCAGTGTGGCTTCTCGGATCGCCTCCAAGGGGAGGGTCTCCACCGAGCCGTCAATATTCAAGGCAACGTGCAAGTCGTCCGGCACGGCGACGATGGTTGCCTTCGGCTTTCCCTTCACGCCGGCCGCCTTCAGGCGAACGTCGTGTCCGACATAGCGCCGCCAGTGACTGACGAAGCGGACCGGACGCTCGATGCCGGGGGACGAAACTTCGAGTTCCCACTCCGCCGCGACCGCACCGGCAGCCTCGAGCTGCGCTTCCAGCTCACGTGACACACGCCGGCAGTCGTCGGCACTGACCCCGTGCCCTGGGCGTCCACCGCCCGGCACGTCCATCCGAATCCGCACCGCATGCCGCTTTGGTGTCCCAGTCACTCGCACGTCCACCAGCTCATAGCCGAGGGACTCGATGATCGGCGCCAGCGCGGACGGCTCCAGGAGCGGATGGGACATGACCAGTGACTCCAGATAAAACAAAGGTGCCGGGGAAACCCGACACCTCGCCAACTACACGCAAGTTGCCCCAGCACCTGAAGATATCTCCATCAGGCAAGGGACGGCAAGGGGTACAGGGCCGCCGAACCGCTACCCAGCCACCTCGGGAAGCCCCAGATAGGCCACCATTCGGCCGTCTCGCCCCCCACTCCTGCGATGGGAGAAGAAATCGCCGGCCTCGCGTGCAGCGCACCGCCCCGACCGGGTGACCTCCTTGACGCCAAGCTCGGCCGCTTGGCGGGCGAGGACCTCCCGGATATCGAGGTGCCACGGCCCGGTGCCCGGATGGGCTTCCCCGACCCCCGCCATCACCTCGGCGCCGACCTCGTAGCACGGCCCTGAGATACTCACCCCGAGGTGCAGCACGAGCTGGTCCGGCCCCTCACCGCTCTGCGCCTGGAGGAGGGCGACTCCCCGGGCGAGGATCCCCGCCGCGGTCCCTCGCCACCCAGCATGCAGCAGGGCGATCGTCCGGCTTCGTGGGGCCAGGAGATAGACGGGTACGCAGTCGGCCACCGTCACCAGCAGGAGGAGCCCCCGTGCAGCGGTGGCATGGCCATCCGCGTCGTCGTGGATCGACCAACCAGCGGTGGGGCCGGTGTGCCAGAGGACACGATCGCCGTGGACCTGATGTGCGAGGACCTGGGCCGGGCACTCGGGCATGCTGGCGCGAAGGGCGCGCCATCGGGCCATGACCTCACCCACCGGCGCGGTGGTCCAGAGCCCAAGGTCGAACGGCTCCGGTCCACTGCCCCGCCCCGTGATGCCGGCCACCACCCCGTACCGTTCCCGCCACTCGGGAATTTCCCAGCGGGGCACGTCGCCAGGGAGCCGCCGTTCGTCAGTCGTCAATGCGCTCGATCTGCGCCCCGAGGGCGCGGAGTCGCTGGTCGATATTCTGGTAGCCGCGTTCGATCTGTCCGATGTTGTGGATCGTACTGGTACCCTCGGCGGCAAGTGCGGCGAGCAGCATCGCCATCCCCGCCCGAATGTCCGGCGACTCCACCTTGCCGCCGCGCAGACGGGCCGGCCCGCTGATAACGGCGCGATGCGGATCGCAGAGCACGATTCGGGCGCCCATCCCGATCAGCTTGTCCACGAAGAAGAGCCGCGACTCGAACATCTTTTCGTGGATGAGGACCATTCCCTCGCACTGGGTAGCCGTGACGATGGCGATGGACATCACGTCCGCCGGGAAGGCCGGCCACGGCCCGTCTTCGAGCTTGGGGACATGGCCACCGAGATCGGGGCGCACACGGCGTTCCTGACCGTGACTGATGATCAGGTCCGTGCCGTCGAGTCGCGGGGTGACGCCCAGGCGTTCGAAGCCGAGGAGTGTGGAGCGAAGGTCGTCCCCGCGGACACCCTCGATCGTCACGTCCCCATCGGTCACCGCCGCGAGGCCGATGAACGACCCGATTTCGATGTGATCGGGGCCGATCTCGTATTCTGCCCCGCCGAGGGGGAGACCGCCCTCGATCGTGTAGGTGTTGGAACCAATGCCCTCGATATGGGCGCCCATCGCCACGAGGACGCGCGCGGTGTCCTGGACGTGGGGCTCCGCGGCCGCATTGCGCAGGACCGTGCGGCCCTTGGCCATCACCGCGGCCATGAGGGCGTTCTCGGTCCCTGTCACGCTGGGTTCATCGAGGAAGATGTCGGCACCGGTCAGGTGCTTGGCTTCGATCTCGTAGCGATCCCCCACGGTGACCCGCGCACCGAGCCGCTCCAGGGCGAGAAAGTGCGTGTCGATGCGGCGGCGGCCGATCACATCGCCACCTGGGGGGGGCAAGGTCACCGACCCGAACCGCGCGAGGAGGGGACCCGCCAGCAGGATCGAGGCGCGAATGCGGGCACAGAGCACCGGATCGAGTGGCTTCGGCCGCACGGAGCGCGTGTCGATCGCGAGATCGCCACCCTCGCCCCAGGTGACACTGGCGCCCAGATCCATGAGGATCTCGAGCAGCGTCTCGACATCACGGATCCGCGGGATGTTCCGGAGCTGGACCGGACCATCCGCGAGCAGCGTCGCGGCGATGACCGGGAGCGCGGCGTTCTTGTTGCCAGCGGGACGAATCCGACCGGAGAGCCGGCTTCCGCCGGTGACCACGAAACGAGGAGGCATACAGGAAAGTCTCCGCGGATCGCCACCACCGCAAGCGGCACTCGAGGGGGCGAGGGTTACTATTGAAGGGTACCCGCTGTCCGGAGGTCATATCATGTCTGCCTGGGTTGGACCCACCGTTGCGATCTCGTTGCTGATCATCGCCTTGTGCGTGCTGGGCGTCGTGATCGGCGTACTCATCGCCGGACGCCAGCTGGCCTCCAAGAGCGAACACCTCGCCACCGAGCTGTCCGGTTTGCGCGATGAGCTTGGGCCAGCGCTCCGGGCGCTCAACCGCATGGGAGAAGGCGGCGCCGAGGTCGCGATGCTCGCGAAGGAGGAGATGCGCGAGATCGTCTACACCACCCGGCGCGTCCGCAAGGACTTCGAGAAGACGTCCAAGCGACTCCGCCATCGCGTGAATGACTTCGATGCCCTCCTCGAGGTGGTGCAGGAGGAGGTCGAGGAGACGGCGCTCGACGTCACTGCGGCCCTGCGCACCGCGCGGACCGGCAGCGGGATGATCGGACAGCTGCGACGATTGATCAAGCCGCAACGTCGAGGTCGCGGATGATTCTCGCGGCGCTCGTGCTGGTCGCCTTGGTGGGACTGGCATGGCCCGAGGGGTTGTATGCGTGGACCCCAGGCACGCACGTCGTGCTCGGCGAGCGCGTCCTGGGATCCTTGCAGCTGCTCACGCCTGCCGTCGCGGACCTGCTCCGCGCCTTCCCGTATGATTTTCTGTATGGCTCGATTGCAGCCGACACCACGATGGCCAAGAAGTACGCGCCGGCCGACCGTCATTGCCATGCCTGGCATGTCGGACGCGAGGTGCACGAGCTTGCGCCCACCGACGCGCTGCGTGCGTTCGGTCTCGGCTACATGGCCCACCTCGCCGCCGACGTGGTCGCGCACAACCACTTCGTGCCTCGCCAACTGGTGGTCACCAGCAGCACCCGGACGATGGGCCACACCTACTGGGAGTCGCGGGTCGAGCATGTGCTCGGCGACGCGGTCCCGCGCGCAGCGCGGGAGCTGATCCGCCTCGACCACCGTCCCGCGGATGCGCATCTGGAGCGCATCCTTTCGCCGACGATCTTCTCGGTCCGCACGAACCGCCGGTTCTTTCGCGGCATGGTGCGGCTGACTGACTCACGGCCGTGGCAGGTTGGCCTCCAGGTCGCGGCAGAGCAGAGTCGCTGGGATCTCACCGAGGAGATGATCGAGGGGCATCTCGCGCGCGCGACCGATCACATCCGCGACGTGCTCAATGACGACACCTCACAGGTGCTCCTGGCCGATCCGAATGGTGAGGCCGCGATCCTGCGCAGCAAGGCCGTGCGCCGGGAGGCGCTCCGGAGCCGGGCGCGTGGGGACCGCGACTGGATCACCGCCATCGCGGACGCGCACTTTGGTCTGGATCAGGCGGGCGCGGAGATGCTCCCCCCCCCGGTGCGCGACATCACGGTTGTCTCTCCCGAGGCCATCGTCGGCCTCGAGCCAGACGCCTAGGCGACCTCGGCCGCCAGCGCCTCAAGCACGCGATCCACCTCTTCGGCCGTCGAGTACACCGCGAGACCGATCCGGAGGAGCCCCTGCGCCCGGACGCCAAGCCGCTCGGCGGTGGTCATGGCGTAGAAGTCCCCGTGCGACGCAAAGCAGGCCGCCCGGTCGGCCAGCGCGCCTGCGACAGCCGCGGCCGGACGGTCCCCGACCGTCACCGATACCGTCGCCGTGCGCGGCGTCCCTGGCGGCGGCCCATGGCGCGTGACACCCGGAATGCCTCCGAGCCCATCCCAGAGTCTGGCGAAGAGCACGGCTTCGCGCTGGGCCAGGACGTCATAGCTCCCGGCGAGTCGTTCACGCAGCGTGCCACCTCCCCCCCCCACCGTCGCCAGCCATTCCACGGCCGTGGCGGCACCGGCAATCGCCTCGAACGACGGCGTCCCGACATGGATCCGTTCCGGGGGCTCGTTGGTCGCCGGCTGGAGCCGCGGCACATCCACCGACGCGAGCAGGTCCCGACGTCCCCAGAGGACTCCGAGATGCGGTCCGTAGAACTTGTACGGCGAGCATCCGATGACATCCGCCCCGATCGCGGCGGCATCCATCAATTGATGTGGCGCAAGGTGCACCGCATCCACGAAGGTGAGGACGCCATGGGCACGCGCCGTGGCGCAGGCCGCGGTGATGTCGGTGATCGTGCCGAGGGCATTGGATGCCCCCCCCACGGCGAGGAGCCGCGTCCGTGGGGTGAGGAGATCGGGCAGGCGGTCGAGTGCCAGCGTGCCGGTGGCGACATCCATCGGCCACCACCGCAACACGATGCCCCGCTCATCGGCCAGCGCCTGCCAGGGCGCCACATTGCCATGATGGTCCAGCTCGGTGACGATGACCTCATCACCCGCCTGCCATGCGCGCCCCAGCCCGCGGGCGAGGTGGAAGGCAAGCGACGTGAAGTTGGCACCAAAGGCGATCTCGCTCGGGTCACCGTTGAAGAAGCTCGCGAATGTTGCCCGAGCATGATCCAGGATCGCATCGGTCTCGCGCGAGGTCGGGTAGTTCCAGTGCGCGTTGGCGTTGTGGTGAAGCATGACGTCGGCCACGCGACGGGCCACCACGTCGGGGACCTGTGTCCCGCCGGGGCCGTCGAAGTAGGCGACCGGGCGACCCGCGTGCTGGCGGGTGAGCGCCGGGAAATCGGCGCGGATCGTCTCGATCGGGCGGGGGTGGCTCATCCGCCGAGCTGCGTGCGAAGGATCGGCTGGATGCCTTTCGGGTCGGCCTTGCCGCCCGAGCGCTTCATCACTTGTCCCACGAAGAAGCCGATCAACTTGGCTTCCCCCCCCCTGAATCGGGCGACCTCATCCGGGTGGGCGGCCAGCACCTCTGCCACCCACCCCTCCAGGGCACCCTCGTCGCGCACCTGGATGACCCCCAGACGCTCGGCGATGGCGCGCGGGTTGTCATCGGCCGCTGCCAGCTCAGCATGCACCCGCTTGGCCGCCTGCAACGAGACGGCCCCGTCGGCGACCATCGCAGCGAGCGCGGCGACGCGGGCGGGCATCACCGCGAACGATCCGGTGATGCTGAATGACCCGAGACCCTCCCCCATCACCCAGTTGGCCGCGGTCTTCGGGTCAGTGCCGGCTGCGACGATCGCCTCGAAGTAATCGGCGATCGCCGGCTCGGCCGTAAGGACCCCGACGTCATAGGCTGGCAGGCCGAGCGCCGATTCGAATCGTGCGCGGCGTGCGGCAGGGAGCTCCGGCAACTCCGCGGATCGTTCGGCGAGCCAGGTCGCGTCGAGCACCAACGGTGGGAGGTCAGGGTCGGGAAAGTACCGGTAGTCGTGTGCGTCTTCCTTGCTGCGCAACGGCTTGACCTCGCCGGTGGCAGCGTTGAAGGTGAGCGTCACCTGAGTGACGCTCCCCCCGCCTTCAACCAGCGCGACCTGCCGGGCCCGCTCGGACTCCAGCGCGCGCTCGACATTGGCGAAGGAGTTCATGTTCTTCACCTCCGTCTTGGTGCCAAGCGGGTCGCCGGGTCGACGGATCGAGAGGTTGGCGTCGACCCGCAGCGACCCCTCTTCCATCGAGCATTCGCTCACCCCGGCATACACCAGCAACTGGCGCAGGGCGACGAGATAGGCGCGCGCCTCCCCCGGCGAACGGAGATCCGGGTCACCGACAATCTCCGCCAGGGGAGTGCCCGCACGATTGAGATCCACGGCCGTCTGCCCCGGCACGCGATCGTGGAGCGACTTGCCCGCGTCTTCCTCGAGGTGCAACCGGGTGATTCCGACCGTGAGCATGCCGCGCTCCGGTGACTCGAACGTGAGCGTGCCACCGGTCGCCAGCGGCTTGTCGAACTGCGAGATCTGGTACCCCTTCGGCAGGTCGGGGTAGAAGTAGTTCTTGCGCGCGAAGACGCTGACCGGATGAATGCTGCACCCGAACGCCAGCGCGCCCAGCGTCCCGAGCCGAATCGCCTCGGCGTTGGGCACCGGCAAGGCGCCCGGCAGCCCGAGGCAGACCGGACAGACATTGGTATTCGGTGCCTCACCATAGGAGGTAGGGCAGCCGCAGAACATCTTGCTGCGAGTCGCGAGCTGCACGTGCACCTCGAGCCCGATGACGGTTTCCCAAGTCATCAGCGCACCTCCGCGGTGGCGTCCACGACGCCTTCGAGCGCGGCGGCGACAGCGATCATCGTGGCCTCATCCAGATGCGGCGCCATCAATTGACCGCCGAGTGGCAGGCCCTCATCACGGCCGATCGGCACCGACATCGCCGGGATCCCAGCCAACGAGGCCGGGCAGACGAAGACGTCGGCGAGGTACATGGTGACGGGATCCTCGACCTTCTCGCCCGCGCGGAACGCTGGGGTCGGCGTGGTGGGCGTGAAGAGCAGGTCGACGCCAGAGGCGAACACCGCACTGAAATCCGCGGCAATCCGACGACGGACGTCCTGCGCGCGCCGGTAGTATTGATCGGCGTAGCCGGCGCTCAAGACGAACGTGCCCACCAGAATCCGGCGTTGTACCTCACGGCCGAAACCCTGCCCGCGGGTCGCACGGTACAGCGCGCGCACATCCCCTTCTGGGCCCACGCGCCGCTGGCCGTACCGCACCCCATCGTACCTGGCGAGGTTGGCGGCGGCTTCCGCCGGATTCACGACGTAATAGGCAGGCACGGCGTACCGCGTGTGCGGGAGCGACACCTCGCGCACCTCGGCGCCGAGTGCCCGGAGGTGGGCGATCGCGCGATCGCAGGCTGCACGGATCCCCGGGTGGAGATCGTCCGGGAAGTACTCGACGGGGAGTCCGATCACCAGCCCGCGCAGATCGGTGCGTGGGGGGGGGACGTCCATTGGCGGCGCCGCCACCGTCGTGGCATCTCGCGGGTCGTGGCCCGAAATGGCGGCGAGCAGTGCCGACGCATCGGCGACCGTGGTCCCGAACGTCGAGATGCAATCGAGCGAGGAACCGAAGGCCACCAGACCAAACCGCGAGACCCGCCCATAGCTCGGCTTGATGCCGACGATGCCGCAGAAGGCCGCCGGCTGGCGCACCGACCCCCCCGTTTCGCTGCCGAGCGCGGCGCGTACGGCACCGGTGGCGACGATGGCCGCCGATCCACCACTCGAGCCCCCGGGCACGAGCTCGGGTCGCAGCGGATGCTTGACGCGGCCGAAGGCCGAGTGCTCGGTGGACGAGCCCATCGCGAATTCATCGAGGTTGGTCTTGCCGGCAATGAGGCCACCCGCGGCACGAATGCGCGTGACCGCAGTCGCCTCGAAGGGCGACACATACCCCTCGAGGATACGCGAGGCGCAGGTCGTCGGCTGATCGGTGGTGACGATGTTGTCCTTGATGGCGACCGCCGTCCCCGACAACGGGCCGGGTGCAGCCCCGCTCAACGTGGCCGCGTCACGATCCAGCAATTCCTGTGACCAGTGCAGCACCGCGTTCAATCCTGCAGCCTCCGCCGCGACGAAGCGTCGTCCCGTTTCTGCGGCAAGTTCGGACGGCGTCATTCGGCAGCCATCCCGCCAAGACGCGGGACGAGGAAGAGCCCATCCTGCATGACGGGCGCGATCGCTTCCGGACCGCGAGCCATCGGAATCGGCGCGACCACATCGTCGCGGAGTGGCGTCCGAGCGGGGCCGACCACCACCGCCTCGCCGCGGTCGTCGGCGGTCTCGAGTTCGCCGAGCTGTTCGACGAAGGTCACGATCCGCTCCAGCTGACCGGCCAGGGCGTGCGCCTCCTCGTCGGTTACGGCGAGTTCTGCCAGTCGCGCGATGTGCTGCACGGTGCCTCGATCAATGGTCATGCGCTCTCCCAATCCCTTTCGAGGCCTGCGAAGGCCACCAGCAGTTGCTTGGTTCCGATCTCCGGGTCGTCGAAGCCCACGGACACCTTGAGGTCCTTCCCGGTGCCGCTGAGGCCGAGGATGGCGCCCGCGCCGAATCGGCGGTGCCGCACGCGCTCCCCCTTCACATAGCGCGGAGCGTCCTGGTTGTCCTCCTGCGCGACGAAGGCCTGCTCCACTTCACGCGGCACGGTGACCGGCTGTCGTCCGCCGGTGGTCGCCGGTGTGCGTCGGGCCCGATCCTGTCGCCAACTGCCCCAATTGCCACCTGCGCCACTCAGTCCCGGCGCGCCGGCGCCGAACGACGTCCGCTGTTCATCCACGAGTTCCGGCGGCAATTCGCGCAGGAAGCGTGATGGTGCGGCCGGCCGGAGTTCCCCCCCCCGGCGTCGTGCCCGGGTCCAGGTGAGCAACAGGACGTCGCGCGCCCGCGTGATGCCGACATAGCAAAGGCGTCGTTCCTCGTCCAGGCCTTCAGGACTCTCCAGCGCGCGCCCGAGCGGGAAGAGACCGTCTTCCATGCCGCTCAGCACCACGAGCGGCCACTCCAACCCCTTGGCCGTGTGCAGCGTCATCAGCGTCACGCCGTCTTCACGCCCTGCGCTGGTATCCACGGCGGAAAGGAGTGCGGCTTCCGCGAGGAAGCGCTGCAATGGTGTGCCCGGCTCCTCCTCCTCGCTGACCACCTCGGACCATTCCGCGGCGCCGGCCACCAGTTCGCGCACGTTCTCCCACCGCTCGGCGCCCTCCGGTCCTTCCGCCAGCAGGACCGACTCATAGTCGAGGACACGGACGAGTTCCTCCATCACCACGACCGGGGCGGATTCGCCCACGCGCTGCCGCACGGCCTGCACCAGTCCGGCGAACTTCGCGAGCGCGGCCCGCACGTTCGGGCGCAGCTCCATCGCCATCTCCGCGCGTTCTGCGGTGGCCAGCAACGGCAGGTTCCACTGGGCAGCTTGCGCACCGAGCTGCGCGAGCGCGGCATCGCCGATGCCGCGGCGCGGCACGGCGACGGCGCGCAGGAAGGCCTGGTCATCGGCCGGGTTCGCGATCAGGCGGAGGTAGGCGAGGAGATCCTTCACTTCACGCCGATCGTAGAAGGAGATCGCCCCGATGATCCGGTACGGCACGCCGGCCCGGCGGAGCGCCTCTTCCAGTGCACGCGATTGCGCATTGGTGCGATAGAGGATCGCCATCCCGGCATACGCAATGCCACCGCGTTCCCGGCGCTGCAACTCACGCGCGATCCACTCCGCCTCATCGCGCTCGTCTGCCGCGGCCAGCACCACCAGCGAGTCTCCCCCGGGCCGTGACGTGCGCAGTGTCTTGCCGAGGCGGTCACGGTTGCGGGTGATGACGGCGTTGGCGGCATCGAGAATGGGTCGCGTGGAGCGGTAATTGTCCTCGAGCTTCACGAGCTGGGCATCCCCGAAGTCGGTCTGGAGCGAGCGCATGTTGCCGACGTCGGCACCGCGCCAGCCGTAGATCGCCTGATCATCGTCCCCGACGGCGAAGACGTTGCCGTGCCCCCCCCCGAGAAGCTTGATCAATTCATACTGGGCGCGGTTGGTGTCCTGGAACTCGTCCACCAGCACGAAGTCGAAGCGACGCTGCCAACGCGCCAGGACGTCCGGGTGCTCGCGGAAGAGCGTGAGCGGGTGGAGCATCAGGTCGTCGAAGTCCATCGCGTTCGCGGTCTTCAGCGCGCGCTGCAACGCGACGTACACGTCGGCAGCCACGCGGACGACCGGGTCATGGGGCGCGGACCGCTCGAGATCTTGGGCGGTCTGCAATCGATTCTTGGCGCCCGAGATGATGTTCTGGATCACCTTCGGGGGATAGAGCTTCACCGGGTGGTTGCGCTCATCGAGGAGCCGGCGAATCAGCCCGACCGAGTCATCCTGATCGTAGATCGTGAACTCGCGCCCGAAGCCCAGTCGCTCGGCCTCCCGCCGCAGCAATCGCGCGGAGAGCGAGTGGAAAGTGCCGATCCACAGGCCCGCGGGGCTGCGATCGAGCAGGTGCCCGATCCGTTCCTTCATCTCACCCGCGGCCTTGTTCGTGAAGGTCACCGCGAAGATGCGCTCCGGTGGAACGCCGTGTGCCTCGATGAGGTGGGCGATGCGGGTGGTGAGGACGCGCGTCTTGCCGGAGCCCGCGCCTGCGAGCACGAGGATCGGCCCGCGCACGTGATGGGCCGCTTCGCGCTGGGCGGGATTG